>NZ_JBCFQK010000033.1:0-30985 GCF_041729735.1 Flavobacterium magnesitis
AGTTGGATACGCACAAAGAATTAATTATTTCAGCAACACCCCAATCGACTGGTCAACCGCAGATTCAGAAATGCTTGCTGAATACAAAAAAATTATCGCTTTTAGAAATACTAGCAATGCTATTAAAAAAGGAACATATACTGGATATAGCAATAATGCCATTAGTGCATTTACTATGGTAAAGGATGCAGAAAAAGTTTTTATACTTTCTAACTTAACCAATGCTACTACAAAGTATCTTGTTACCAATACATTAAACGGAACATGGAAAGATGCCTTTACAGATGCTACAGTAACAGTTGGCAGCGAAATTACATTAGCACCATTCCAATATTTAGTGTTGAAAAACTAATCTAAAAGCAACTTTAGCAAAAAAATAAATTTGCATAAAAAATAAATAACATGAATTTTCAATCTAAAAAAATGCTTCCTCAAATTCGTTTGAGCAAGATAGTTATGCTTTTACTGTTTGTGTTTGCGAACTCATTATGGGCTCATGCACAAGAAATCTTTTCGCCTAACAAAAATCTTTCTTTAAAATTTGAAATAAAAGAAAATGGCGTTCCAACGTACCAATTGACTTATAAGAAAAAGCCAGTTATCCAACCGAGTTCATTAGGTTTAGAACTTAAAGATATGCCTTCATTTATGGATGGTTTTTCCATCACAAATACGGCTCAATCTTCAGTTGATAATAGTTGGAACCCAGTTATGGGTGAAGAAAAAACAATTCGTAATAACTACAACGAATTGGTTGTCACTTTAGCGCAAGCGAAAAACAACAACCGATATATTCGTATTCGTTTCCGTTTATTCAACGACGGATTGGGTTTCAGATATGAATTTCCAAAACAAAATGACCTGAATTATTTTGTAATTAAAGAAGAACGTACTGAATTTCAATTGGCAGGAAACCATAAAATTTTCTGGATTCCGGGAGATTATGACACCAATGAATATGCTTATACGACTTCTAAAATTTCAGAAATTCCTTCTTTAATGCAAAAAGCTACTATCGAAATCAATTCACAATGGCCAATTAAAGAATTAGCGGTACAAACTCCATCTATGATGAAATCAGCTGATGGTTTATACATCAATATTCACGAAGCAGCATTAATTAATTATCCCGCAATGTATCTTGAAGTAGATCCAGTTACCAATAAATTACGTAGTCATTTGGCACCAGATGCTGTTGGTAATAAAGGCTATATGCAAACCGACACACAAACTCCATGGAGAACTATTGTTGTGAGTGATAAAGCAACAGAGATTTTGGCTTCAAAATTGATTTTGAATCTAAACGAACCTACAAGTTACAAAGATGTATCTTGGATTAAACCAATTAAATTCATTGGAATCTGGTGGGAATATTTTGTAGCGGGTAAAAGTACTTGGGCATATGGAGTAGAAAACAATGTAAAACTAACGGATGATTTTTCGAAACTAACGACAAACGGAAAACACGGAGCTACAACGGAACGTGCGAAAGAATATATTGATTTTGCCTCTAAAAATGGTTTTGACGCTATTCTTATCGAAGGTTGGAACATTGGATGGGAAGACTGGATTAATAACTGGAAAGAAGAAGTTTTTGATTATGTGACAGCCTATCCAGACTTTGATGTAAAAGCAGTGCATGAATACGCAGCTTCAAAAGGAGTGAAAATTATGATGCACCATGAAACTTCGGGTTCGGCTACCAATTATGAACGACGTTTGGACCGCGCGTTTCAATTTATGAAAGACAACGGATATAATTCCGTAAAAACAGGTTATGTAGGCAAAATTATTCCACGTGGCGAACACCATGACGGGCAATGGATGGTCGATCATTACATACATGTGGCTAAACGTGCAGCTGATTATAAAATTATGGTTGATAGTCACGAAGCTGTTCGTCCAACTGGATTGAACCGAACTTTCCCAAACTGGATTGCACAGGAATCAGCACGTGGAACAGAATTTGAATCTATGGGAGGACTATCTCCAGACCATACTACCATTTTGCCATTTACACGTTTAATGGGGGGACCTATGGATTTTACACCTGGGATTTTTCAAACAGATCTTTCTTATTATGGTACTGGAAGTACACAACGTGTAAATACTACTTTGGTTAAACAACTGGCATATTATGTTACAATGTACAGCCCTTTACAAATGGCTGCTGATATTCCGGGGAATTACGAGCGTTTTCCAGATGCATTTCAATTCATAAAGGACGTTGCCGTAGATTGGGACAACAGTTATATTCTGGAAGCTGAACCTGGAGATTATATCACTATTGCGCGTAAAGCAAAAGCGAAAAACGAATGGTTTGTTGGAGGAATTACAGATGAAAATGTAAGAACTGCAAATATCACTTTCGATTATCTTCCTGCTGGTAAAAAATATATCGCTACTATCTATGCAGATGCAAAAGATGCTAATTGGAATAAAAACCCACAAAAATATACCGTAACTAAAGTTGTTGTAACTTCTAAAAGTGTTTTAAAACAATACATTGCTCCGGGTGGTGGTGTTGCCATTAGTATTAAAGAAGGAACTACATCTGATATGAAAGGCTTAAATAAGCTCTAAAATTTGTCAGGCTAAGCGTGGCTAACCTTGATTAAATAAAAACGTCAATAATAGTGGACGTAACATATTGAGAATTTTTATTCTTTTCTGTTTCTAAAAAAACACTTCAATTGACGTTTTTGTTTAGTTGTAATAAAATGATAATCAGGTTATTGATATTGTAAAATAAGACGGATTAGCAGTTGTTATTAAATTGATGAAGCTATAGGGTTTAAGTATATATTTGATGAGAGAATTTAACAAACGTTTGAACAGATAATTTTTTTATGAGTTGTTTATAATTGTAGGTTTTTATTTTGATATTTTGATCTGAAATGCTTTATATTATCGATTCTTTTCTGGTGTAGTTTGCAACAATATGAGGTTTGGAAATTGTAAAATTACTTTTTATTTTATTAGTTTTTCAAAAATCGAAAACTATCCTTTTTTGCTTCTAATTGCAATTCATTTTCTTTTTGAATAAAATTCATTTCAATGATTGCTGCCTTTCTTGGGGCTTCATTAGTAATGCTATAATGGGTATGAAGTACATACTGCCATTGGTTGTCTTTGTCTAAAAATAAGTCACCGTGACCTGGGCCATTTATTTTTAATAAATTTCGTGAAATTATAGGATTCGCTGTTGATTTTTTCCAAGGTCCCAAAGGACTTTTACTGGTTGCATATCCAACGGCATATTCAGGATTTCTAAAATCATTTGCCGAATAAATTAAATAATACAAACCGTCTTTTTTCAATACTGTAGGGCCTTCAGCAACTGGCCAGTTTGCATTTTGTGTGTTTTCCCATTGCAGTTCTGCGGCGATACATTCTGTAAGCGTTTCAGTTTTAATACTCAATAAATCGTCATTTAATTCGGCCACAAAAATTCGGTTTCCATTGGTAAGTCTAACATGGTACAAATATTTTTTTCCGTCATCATCTATAAAAACAAAAGGGTCAATTTGTTTTACGGATGCGGCCAATGGTTCTTTAGAGGTGTTTCTGAAAGGACCAAGTGGGGAACTACTTGTTGCAACAGCAATATTTTCATTAGCGGTATACATCATGTAAAACTGATTATTGTATTTCAGTATTTGAGGAGCCCAAAATCCTTGTGAACCAAAGGCTTCCCCTTTTTTCAGGGCAAGACCTCCCTGAGCGCCAACGGGGCCTTTCCAATTTTTTTGATCGGTCGAGGTATAAACCTGAAATCCTTCCCCGTTTAGTGGAGTGTTTCCTGTTGTTGTTCCATATAAATAATAAGTGCCTTCATTATAAAAGATAGTTGGGTCAGCCAAAAAAATATCTTTTAACACTGGTGTTGGAGTAGGAGGAACTGTTGTAGTTACTTCTTCGTCTTTTTGTTGGGAACAGGAATTTAGGCTTAGCCCTAAAAATAGGAGTATAAATTTTTTTTTCATTTGAGTTGGTTTTGTATTCGTTTTTATTTGTGGATCGAAAATTGGTAATAAGAAACCGTCTGGTATTTCTGTCCCGGTTTTAAAGTTATGGAAGGGAAATTAGGCTGATTCGGTGCATCCGGAAAATGCTGTGTTTCCAGTGCGAAAGCTGTTCTGAAATTATCCTTTGCCCTAGATTTGAAAGTGTTTTTACCCTGCATAAAATTCCCGCTGTAAAACTGAATCCCAGGTTCGGTGGTGTAAATGTCCATAGAAATCCCCGATTGGTCTCCGGTAATGCTTGCAGCATGGTTCATCCCTTTTTTGATGTTTCCGTTTAGGACAAAATTATGGTCATATCCTTTTCCGAATTTTAATTGCTCATTAGCCATCTCGATGCGTTCCCCGATAGTATGTTTTTCAATAAAATCGAAAGGAGTTTGGGTCACATTTTCTAATTTTCCTGTTGGAATTAAACCGGCATCAACTGGAGTGTATTTATTAGCAAACAATTGTAATTCATGATTCAAAATAGTTCCACTACCTTCTCCGTTCAAATTAAAAAAGGCATGATTGGTCAAATTAACAATCGTAGTCTTATCTGTGGAGGCTTCATATTCCATTTTTAAGGTTTTATCAGCCGTAATGGAATAGGTTACTTTTATTTCTAAATTTCCCGGAAATCCTTGTTCCATATCAGGAGAAGTGTAGGTTAAAACTAAAGTATGTTCGTTAGTTTTTTTTGCATTCCAAACCACATCCTGAAAACCTTTTTTTCCGCCGTGTAGTGCATTTTCTCCATTATTTAAAGGAACAGTATATTTTTTTCCTTCCAAGGTAAATTTTCCTTTAGCGATTCGGTTTCCAACTCGACCAATTGTCGCTCCAAAATAAGGCTCTGTCGATTTTTTAAATCCGATAACGCTGTTCATACCAACCACGACATCTGTAAGTTTTCCGTTTTTATCGGCTAACCACAAGCCTACTAATCGTCCTCCGTAATTGGTGAAAGCAGCTTTCAAACCATTGTTTTCAATCCAATATAAATGGGTGTGTTTACCGTCTATTACCTCTTCAAAATTTTTAGCTTTTAAAAGATTTTGTGTCGAATCAAAGGCTATTTCTTGATCTATCTCTTTCTGAGTTGAGTTGTTGCTTTTATTTTCTTTGCATGAAACCTGAAATACAGCAAGAATAAGGACTGCGTATATCTGAATTTTTTTCATTGGTTTAAATTTTATAACGTTTAATTGGAAAAACTATTCGGCAGGAATTTCTAATTTTGTTCCTTCACTAACAGGCTCTCCAAATACTGGAAATCCATTCGAATCCCAGTTTATTTTTTGCATTCTTGGCGCTCTTTTATTCCCGCATCCTTCACCAGGATTTGAGTTGGCGTGATATAAAATCCAGTCTTCTTTCCCGTTTGGAGATTTGAAAAACGAATTGTGTCCGGGAGCAAAAACTTGGTTTTTTACGGATTGTTGGAATAATGGTTTCTCTGATTTTTTCCAAGAAGAAGCGTCTAGTAAATCCCCGTTTCCTTGAAAATGTAATAAACCCAAAGCATAAAAATCAGTCCAACATCCACTGGCAGAATACACGATAAACACTTTGTTATTGTGCATTAAATACTGTGGTCCTTCATTGACATTGACTTGAGGAGGATTATTCGGGTCGTTTAAAGCACCGTGTGTTTCCCAATCGTATGTTGGGGAAGAAATCAAAACTCGATCTCCTTCTATTTCATAAGGGTTTTTCATTTTGGCGATGTAGATATTCTGCTGTCCGTTAGTGTCGTCTTCCCATCCAGCCCAAATCATGTAAAGGCTATTTTTGTAACTAAAAACATTTCCGTCAATAGCCCATTTATCTGTTTTTGCAGCAACTTTTCCTTTAAATTCCCATGTTCCTTTAAAAGGATCTTCCGATTTGTTTTCTAAGACATACATTCTGTGAGTGGCATTGTCTCCATCGTCTGCGGCAAAATATACGTACCATTTACCGTCAATGATATGAAATTCCGGTGCCCAAATGTCTGCGGAATAGTCTGTATTTTTTGGAGCTGTCCAAATGGTTTTGCTTTCGGCATTTTTTAAATCAGCCAGATTTTTTGTTTTCCACAAAACCAGGCGATTTTGCAAGGTATGAGTATAATAATAATAGCCTTTGTAATAGGTGCTGTACGGATCTGCCCCTGATGGCAAAATAGGATTGGTAAAGGTTTCTTTTTGCGAATAGGTTTCCGAGTTACAACCCGAAGCAATTATTAGTACAATGAGAATTAAATATTTTTTCATAATAATAGCTTTAGTTTGATTTGTGATTTAGAGCATCAATAACTTCTTTGTTAATGGCGCTTATTTTTTCGAAATCCATTTTATCCACTTTTCGGTCATAAGTCATGAATCCATTTACTTCACCTTCAACATCAGTCGTTTGGGTGTAAACTGCGGCTGAGAATCCGGTTTTGACTAATTTTTTTAGCTCATTGGCATACTTAATGTACTCATTAGTGACTTCGGTAGCATTCTTGAACTTGATATAACCCCAATTATCGTTTGCTTTCCATAAATGACCTTCCAGAGGCAATCCAATTCCTCCATATTCACCAAGAACGGTAATTCTTCTGGCATCATAAAGATACAATTCAGGGCCGGGATAATTGTGTAAATCCAAGATGTCGCCTGTTTGAAAATGGTTCCCACCACTTGACGAATTGACTAATCTACTTGGATCGTGATTTTTAGTCCATTCGGTAATTTCAACCGTTTTGAATTGTCCCCAAGCCTCATTAAAAGGTACCCAAACTACAATACTTGGATAAGAATACAAATGATCCATGATCTCTTTCCATTCTTTTCTGTAAATTGCTTCCGATTTGGGAGTTCTTTGTAATTCAGTACCTTCAAAATATTTTTTATTTTGCCATAAAGGTTGGTCATCTCCACTTGGCATGTCTTGCCATACTAAAATTCCCATTTCGTCGCAATGAGTGTACCAGCGTTCTGGTTCTACCTTAACATGTTTGCGAATCATATTAAAACCTAATTCCTTGGTTTTAACAATGTCATATTTTAACGCTTCATCAGTTGGAGCAGTGTACAATCCGTCAGGCCACCAACCTTGATCCAACGGACCAAATTGAAAATAGTCTTTATTGTTTAGTTGCATTCTAACTACGCCATTTGCATCTCTTTTAGAGCTAATTTTTCGCATGGCAAAATAACTTTTTACCTGATCGATAATTTTTCCGTTGCTAATTAATTTCACATTGGTTTTGTACAAAAAAGGAGATTCCGGAGACCATAATTTGGGATTATTTAAAATGATTTCCAATTTTTCTCCAACGGAAGCTTTTCCTGTTGCAATTGTTTTTGAATCATCATAAATACTTACTTCGAATACGTCGCCATAATTGGCTCCCGCAATTTCAGGTTTTATAGTAATCTTATTTTGATCGATATTTGGGGTGGTTTTAATCGTTGTAATGTTCTTTTTATTGACAGGTTCTATCCAAACCGTCTGCCAAATTCCCGTAACTGGCGTGTACCAGATTCCTTCTGGGTTTTTCACCTGTTTTCCTCTTGGTTGCGGCCCATCATTGGAAGGATCCCACACTTTGACTGTTAATTGCTGTGTTTTTCCGGTTATAAAAGGAGTGATGTCAAAAGAAAATGGAGTGTATCCACCAGTATGGGAACCTATTTTAATTCCGTTCAACCAAACTTCAGTTTCCCAATCTACCGCACCAAAATGAAGCAAGATATTTTGTCCTTTCCAATTGGATTCCAAAGTGAAAGTGGTGTTGTACCAAAGCTCATTTTTAGCGCCCACTTCTTTCATCACGCCTGATAAACTGGATTCGACAGCAAATGGTACCAGGATTTGCCCATCATATTTTGCTGGAGCTGGTTTTCCTGCTTCTTGAATAGCATAATTCCATAATCCGTTAAGGTTTTTCCATTCCTTGCGTTCCATTATAGGACGGGGATATTCAGGAAGTACCTGTTTTGGATTGACTTTATTCGCCCATTCTGTTTTTATTTTTTCTCCTGCAGGTTTCCATTGCGCGGATAGTGATAATCCTAAGCATAAAAAAAGGAGTACTGTTGCATTTTTTTTCATTGGTATATTTATTTTGGTGCACCTCATTAAAATTGAAGCGTTATTTTCTTTTCTATGACTTAATAAATTACCAGACCATTTAAAAACGGTCTGGTAATTAAACAAACCACTAACTAACCAAATTTTTCGTGACGTTTTAAATTAATAAAAACGCCCCTGTTTTGATATTAATTTACCAGCTTTAAAGTCGACCAAGAATAAGGTTTGTCACTACTATTGGTTGAAATACTTTCGGTATAATTATTTGCTCCTTTTTCTCTAAGTTCTATGTTGTAACCTATTCTGGTTTGTTTTGCAGGCATTCCTCCTAGTATGATCCAAGGAATTTTAATTTCTGTTTGATAACCGTTTGAAGTTTTGACCGTTGTTGTTGCAACTTCTTGCGAACTGTTTAGTTTTTTCCATTTACTATTTTCTCCTTCGTATATTGAAAAAAGATTAGAATGTCCTAATTCCAGTTTAAAAATTGATTTTCCCGGAGCAATTAAGCTTCTGTTTTTAGGATCTAAATACAAATTGAAACCATCACTGTCGGTTAAGGCATTTGTACTTACAATTTGACTGTCTTTTATTTGGGCAAAAACATATAAATATTCGCTATCATAGGTAAAATTTGCTTCTAGTTGAGTGTTGCTTTTTTGGCCAATGAAAACAGGTTTTCCTTTTTGCCAAACTGCTTCATTACTTTGTCCGTCGATTATGGCGGTTTCATTTATCGCATTAATTTCCGGAATAATATGTCCTTTTATCATCCAGACTTGTGATGAGGTTGAAAATTGGTTTGTGGTTGTTAATGCAACAACGGTATCATCATTTAAAACTTTAATGCTATTCCATAAAGCCGATTTTCCGCTGGAAAGTAGAAAAGGAGTTGATTTTCGGTTGAATTTTTTAGCCTCATTTGTTCCAATAACAACTTTCATATCGGCATTGTTGATATCGTTTGTAGCTCTGTTTTCAGTTCCCTGATAAGACATTATAACTTCCCCTGTACTGATTTGCGACAAATATGGTGCACCGGCATAAATCGGATTACTCAATGTTTCTTCCAAAGCATAGTTTCGGTTATTGCTGTTTGCATCGACAGTTTGTTTCCAGTTTTCGGTAATTGAATTTCGAATGATATACGGTTTGAATTGATTATCAATGCCATTGTCCTCAATAGAAAAAACAATTTCGGTTTGATTTTTTAATAGAATAGGAGAGGGCATCCCATCTCTTTTTCCTGCTCTGTAACTCACAATTTCTGGAGTTGTTGACCATGTTAACCCATTATCTGAAGAACGAATCAGGGAAATATTTTGTTCATTTGAATTGCGGTACACATTTTCATTGGAAAAAAACAATTGAATTTCTCCACTCGGAATTTGTAATGCCGAAGGTTCCCAACAGCCATTTTCAAATTCTGAACTGGCTTCATATACAATTTGATTTTCTTTCCAGGTCAAGCCTCCATCATAACTTTTAATTGTATTGATAGAAAATTTTTCGGTGTTGTTTCCGTTGCCAATTGGTCTTGGATTATAACAAATTAAAATAGAATTATCTTTTAATTGTAAAATATCCGGTGTGGTCATATTCACCAAAGTATTTCCGGAAACTACCGTAATAGGTGTACTCCAAGTGCTGCCAAAATCAGTACTGGTTTTAACCAAAATGGCACCGCCAGATTCATAAGTACATATTAATTTTTTATCGGTTAATTGCACTAGTCTGGCGTATCCATTGTAATTTGTACTGTTTTTATCCGAAACTTGAATTAAAGTCGTGTAATCCCAAGCGATTCTGACACCTTCAATAGCTGGTTTGGTGGCAATATTTTCTACAACTGGTTTTTCATCATTTCCATCAGACGAGTCGCTACAGGAGAATAATGGAATGAAAAGAAGTCCCAGAAACACATAATTTATTTTTTTCATTTGTTACTTTTTAGGATTTGATTCTGTTTTGGTTAAACCAAATTTTTGCACCAAATTGTTATACTCTTTTGTAGAAATGGTAATCATACAACCGTGTCTTGCTTTTTCAGGTAGGCTGTATTTGTCCCAATCGCTGTAAAAAGTATATCCTGATGCCTGAAACCATGGTCCGTTTAAATTATCTGAAATAGATAATCCGTAAGAAACTCCCGGGTATTGCTCGTAATACATATACCAGATTTTATCATCAGGAGATGGAATCAACATCGGAGCTTCTCTGAAATTTGGACTGATTGATTCCTGAGGCAAGGAGTAAGGTCCTAATAACGATTTTGATTTAGCAATTCGGATGGTTTTTCCCGTTGTCCAATATAAAGTAGGGTAGGTTTCATCTTTTAAAATGGCGTAATAGGAATCTCCCACTTTTCTGATGAATACATCAATTGTTCCCATATCCCAATCAAATAATCGGTTTGGAGTGCCTTCAAATGTTTTTAAATCTTTTGATAACACATAAAGGGTTCTTTGGCTTGCCCAATAAGCTTCGGGATCTTCTTTAGACCCTGGTTTGTGAGGCGTGTGCCAGGTTAGTATAAATTTTGCTGAGTCTTTGTCATAATACAATTTTGGAGCACCTATTCTTTGCAATGCGTTGGAATAATCAGGTGTGCTTTTTAGATCTGGCGTATAAACAGCATGCTTTTTCCAGCTTATTAAATCACTAGAAACCCATATATTAATTTCTGGTGAATCATCGCTGGTGTTGCCTGCTATATAATAGTTGCCGTCTGGACCTTTGCAAATATCCGGGTGTCCTTGATATTCAGGGAAAACTCTTTTTCCGTTGTTTAAATTAGTCCAATGCAAGCCATCAAGACTTACAGAATAATACAGTCTGCCGTAATCCGAATGTGTCATGTGTGCAAATAAATAGGCTTCGTTTTTTGGTTTTGCATTGCTTTCTAGCTGTCCGGGTGGGGTGGGTTGCTGTGCATTTGCGAAAAATCCAAACAACAATATTCCTAAAAAAAAGAGCTGTTTTAATGTGTTGTTCTTCATCGGTGTTGTCTTTAACTTATGAATTTGAAATTCTATTTTGGATTATTTTTGCCACAGATTAAAGGATTAATCATTTGAATCTGTGGCAATAAATAATTGTTTAATTCTTTTTATTCGCTTCAGTAGTTAATTTTTTGATTAAATCAGTTTCTGCTTTTTTGTAAGGTGTACCGTCAGTATGAAATATTTCATGAAACCATAGTTCCGGTTCCGAATCGTATTTTTTAGTCCAGCTGTCCCAGGAATATTTTGTTTGGCTTTTGCCATCAACAAATCCCCAGTTGATCATTCCTACATTATACTTTTTTGCAATTGGTAAAAAGCCTTCAAAAGTACTTCCGTTTGGACGTGCCATATATTCTGTACAAATCATTGGTTTTCCGTAACGTTGCAATTGCTTGATTACTTTTTCAAAATCCTGTGGCTTGTTGTAATTGTGAAAAGAAATAATGTCTGATTGTTCTAATTGCAGTTTGTGCATTGGTTGCATTTTAGTTTCATCACTCCAATCGCCAACCCAAACCCCTGAAGTCAAAGGCTGTGATGGATTAGTTGATCTTGCCCATTGAAACGCTTTTTCCAGAAGAGGTAATATTAATTCGGCTTTATTCTTGATTTCTACCGCTTCATAAGATGGTCCGGTCATGTTGTCTGGCTCATTCCAAACGTCCCAAGCCAGGATACGATTATCGTCTTTAAATTCAGCAATAGTTTCTTTAATGTATTTTTCTAAACGAGGATATTGTGTGCTATCTTGTAATACTTTTTGTCCTGGACTTTGTACCCAACCTGAATTGTGAACATGTGGTTTCGGTTCTCTTTGTTTACCTGATTTAGGAAATGGATCCCAACAAGAATCAAACAAAACAAATACGATTTTGATATGGTGTTTACTAGCAATTTCTAAAAAACGGTTCATTCGTTTGTAAAGTCCTTCTGCATCATCTTTATGTAATAAATCATGTAAGTAAACACGCATGGTATTCATCCCGATTTGTTCAGCCCATCCTAGTTCTTCATCAATTCTTTTAGGGTCAAAAGTTTCCTCTTGCCACATTTCCAGTTGATTTATGGCAGTGCTTGGGTTGTAATTAGCCCCTATAAGCCATGGCTGTTTTGCATACCATGTTTTGGCCTGTTCTTTTGTCCAAATTTTTCTTTTTTCAACTGCAGCAGTTATTGGGTTATTTTCTTCTGAACATGATTTTGTTTTGTTGCAACTAATTAATAGTGTCCCTGCCAGCACAAGTGCCAGATAAAGTTTTGTCGTTTTCATTATCATTTGTTTTAATGGAACAAAGCTTTGTTCCTTAATTTTACGGGAATGGTTTAAACCATTCCCGTAAAAATCAGTTATTAGTATTCAAGATGTTGATCTAAATTTGGGTTATTTTCAACTTCTACTTGAGGAATAGGTAATCTGTGGTTTTTCCCAACGACAAAGTTGTTAAAATCAGGATCACGAAGTGCGATTTTATCAACAGAAGTTTGAGTGTTTAAATCTCCCCAACGTTTTAAATCTTCCCAACGAACACTTTCGCCAGTCAATTCTAATACCCTTTCTATTTTTAATCGTTCCAAGAATTTAGCCTTATCAATTCCTATTTCTGGATGGACAATAGCTAATTTTTCCAGATTTACACGAGCTCTTACCATATCTACGTATTGATAAGCATCAGCTGTATTTCCGGTTTCATTTAAAACCTCGGCATAGCGTAATAAAATATCAGCATAACGAATTAGCCTATAGTTTACTTGGCTGAAGTAATCTTCGTTATCTCTATAATAATCTCTACTACCCTTTCTAAACCATGCCTCATTTCCCCATTCCCAGTTTTTATTGTACGTTTTGTCTCCAAAATCAGCAAACAACCCAGGATAGAATAAAGTGTATCTTAAACGTACATCTAAATCGTTATCTTTATTTCTTTCTTCTTTGAAGGCGTCAACAATCCACATTCTGGCTTGCCCATCAGACCAACCGATACTTCTAGGTGCAAAGAATTGAGCACGGTTACTGGAAACAGCAGCACTTTGACCTTCACCTGTACCTCCTTTTCTTTGGTCTCCAAATTGAATTTCAAAAACCGATTCACTGTTGTTTTCATTCACATCAGTAAAATTATCTCTGTAATTTGAAACCAAACTATATCTTGCTCCTGCTCCTGTAATTAAATATTCCAAGGCTAATTTTGCTTCTGGCCATTTACGTTGTTGCATGTATGTTTTTGCTAGGAATGCTTTTGCGGCACCTTTATCAGGTCTTCCTGTTTGGTCTGCTCCCCATTGTGGAGGCAAATCGATGAAAGCTTCGTTCAAATCTGTTTCTATTTGTGCCCAAACTTCAGTAACATTTTTTTGAACCGGAAGATCAGTAGGCGATGATGGCTCTAAAACAATTGGAATGTTTTCCCATAAAACTGCAGCATAGTAGTAATGCATGGCTCTTAAAAATTTTGCCTGAGCAATAATTTTTTTCTTATCATCTTCGTTTTGAAACGAAATATTAGGAACATTAGCAATTACTTGATTGCATCTAAAAATCGCTTTATAGGTATCTCTCCATGTAACCACGTTTCCTTCCCAAAAGTTGTAATTGATATAATTGAATCTTGTCCAATCGGCTAATTCAATCCATGGACTATTACTGTAGCCTTCATCTGATGTTAAATCTAAACGAAAATAAATCCATCTGGCCCATAAACCATCTTTATAAGACATGGCATAAATAGAATTTACGCCGGCTTGTGCATCACTTTCGGTTTTCCAATACTGTTCTGTTGTTAGGCTATTTGGATTACTTTGTACAAGCTCATTATCACATGAAGATGTAAAAAGAAGGCCTATCAAAACTGTTGTTGTTATAATTATTTTTTTCATTATACTGTTTTTTAAAATTAAAAGGCAAACTCAACACCAAAAGAATAGGTTCTCAAATTCGGAAAAGAACCAATATCTACACCTCTTTCAAAAATATTCCCGTTACTAAACTCTGGATC
Organism: Flavobacterium magnesitis; assembly: GCF_041729735.1. Taxonomy (NCBI): domain Bacteria; kingdom Pseudomonadati; phylum Bacteroidota; class Flavobacteriia; order Flavobacteriales; family Flavobacteriaceae; genus Flavobacterium; species Flavobacterium magnesitis. The sequence goes on from NZ_JBCFQK010000033.1 coordinate 14,071, forward strand.
TAAACCTTTATACTTCGTAATTGTAAGTATGTTTTGGGCTGATAAAGACAGACGAGCACTTGTAAGACCAACTTTTTCTAAAATACTTTCAGGAAGGTTATAACCAAAACCAACATATTTAAGTCGGATGAAATCTCCGCTTTCTAAAAAACGATCACTATCTCCCCTTGCATTCAAGGTAGTTCCTTTTACAATTCGTGGAAAATCAGTATTCGGGTTTTCTGGAGTCCATGGTTGGATACCAGCACGGTAATTGCTATCATCATCAAATCGATCTACTGTACTTCTAAATCCGTTGTAAACAGTAGCTCCATGCGATGCAATCCAGTTCATAGAAAAATCAAATCCTTTGTATTGTGCTCCGGTATTGAATCCCATTTCAAATTCTGGCCAAGGACTTGCTATAATATCCTTATCTTCATTGGTAATTTGACCATCATCATTAACGTCTTTAAAGCGAATGTCTCCAGGTTTTGCGTTTGGCATTATCACAGTCCCATTTGAACTTACATAATTATCAATTTCATCTTGGTTCTGGAACAAACCATCTGTTTGTAGCACAAACCACATTCCAACTGAGTTTCCAGTTCTAGTAATTGTATTTCCTTGAATATGCTCATTTTGACCATTACCCAAAGAAACTAATTTGTTATTCAATTTAGTGAAGTTTAAAGAAGCATTAAATGAAAAGTCATTAATTCTTTTGTTATAAGCCAACTCGAATTCATACCCTTTATTTTCTACTGTTGCAGCATTTGAAATTGGATTTCCTCCGTCATTTCCAGTAGTCATTAAAATTGGGAATCCAAATAAAACATCCTCAGTTCGAGCTATAAAATATTCAGCTGTTAAACGTAAATCATTGTTTAAGATTCCTAAATCCATCCCAAAATTAGTTTGTTTCAATTTTTCCCAACGTAATTCGGAGTTAGCTAATCTTACTTGTGTTGCAGAAGGGTATAAAATTTGTCCATTTCCCATAACAATAGCACCAAATGTATTAATGAACCCTTGGTATTCGTAATTTCCAATATTACCACTTCCTAATTCTCCATAACTGGCTCTTAGTTTTAAGTCTTTAATGAAATCTATTTTAAAGAAAGGTTCATTACTTACTCTCCATCCTAATGATGTTGATGGGAAATTACCCCATTTATTTCCATCACTGAATTTTGATGAACCATCTCGTCTAAAAACAGCATTGAATAAATAACGATCGTCATAGTTGTACTCTAATCTTCCTAGATAAGATGTAAGTGCTGCCTCTTGTCTAAATCCGCCTACCTCTGGTGAGTCTCCTAGATCTAAAACATCAAAATAGGAACCAGTGCTTGGATTAACCAAAAGATTTCTCTTTGTACCATAAATTTGGTTGTAATTATCTTTTTGGAAAGTTTGACCCACTAATGCAGTAACACTGTGTTTTCCAAATTCTTTATTAAATGTTAGAGTATTCTCTAATAACTGTGTCTGTGATCTCCCTTTGTTTTGATTTATGAAAGATTGTTCAAAAGGTTGATTTAATGTCCAGTTACCCAGCTTTCTAATAAAATTGTAGCTATCAAAACTTGTTTCATAACCAAAATTAAAACGGTATTTTAAGTAGGGAGCAAATTTTATTTCAGACCAAATGTTTCCTTTAATTCTAAAGTTCTCATTAGTTGTGTCTAAAAAATTTGCTAATGCTAATGGATTTGTCCCAAAAGTATTGGCAACATCAGATTTTCCATATCCATATCCGCCTGGATTGCTTGAGTCGTATACTGGAATTGTAGGCAATAATCGATAAACATCAATAATTGGGTTTCCAGACATTTCGTCTGTTTTTGAATTGCTAATAGCTAAGTTTTGACCAATACTAAAAATTCCTTTGGTTCCACTTGAATTAACACGAAATGATACTCTATCAAAATCCGTTGATACTACTGTTCCTTTATTTCCAAAATAATTTGCAGACATAAAAAAAGTTGAATTATCTCCTCCTCCTGAAAAACTAGCATTGTAATCCTGAATTAATCCTGTGCTAAAGACCTCTTTTTGCCAATCAGTGTTAACTGCCATGTTGAGGTTTTGTCTTGGAATTCCAGCATTATCATACGCCTGATTATTGAATTTTGCAAACTCCTCAGTGCCCATTAAATTATATGTAGGCATATTGGTAAGGCTTGTTTTTGAGGAAACTTCAATTTTCAACGGCCCCTTTTTTCCTTTCTTTGTTGTGATAATAATTACACCGTTAGCCGCTCGGGATCCATAAATAGCTGCTGCAGATGCATCTTTTAAAACCTGAATACTTTCGATGTCATTTGGGTTAAAATCCCTGTTGGCTGTAGTAATCAAACCGTCAACTACATAGAGAGGATTAGTCCCCTGAAGATTTTTAAGTCCACGGATTTCTATACCGGCTTCTTGTCCTGGTCTACCTCCACCTCTAACTTTAACACCAGTTACCAAGCCCTGTAAGCCTTCTGCAACTGTTGTTACTTGTCTTTTTTGGATTTCCTCTGCTTTGACTACCGAAATTGCTCCGGTAAGATCTTTCTTTTGTTGTGATCCGTAACCTACTACTACAATCTCATTCAAGGCAAGAATATCTTCAACTAGAGCAATATTAACTACTCTTTCTTTTGTGATATTGGCTTCTTTAGTTTTGTATCCTTGATAACTTACTACAAGTATTTGGCCTGGTTGTGCCATTATAGAAAAATTCCCATCTAAATCGGATGTGGTTCCACTTGTTGTATTCTTAATAAGTATATTGGCAAATGGAATAGCTTCTCTATTAGTAGCCGAGGTTATTTTTCCAGTAATTTTAATTTGTTCCTGGGCGTAACTTTGTTGTAGTAAAAAACTAAAAAAAAGCAAGAGATAATATCTCTTCTTAAAAATTTGGTTGGTTTCTGTTTTCATTTATTTTTCATTTTAAATAGTTTTATTCGTTTTGGTATAGTAATGATTATTAGATTTAATCGTCTCTGATTCGAGAAAAAAAATAATCAATAACATTTGTTATTAAACTTGAATTCATTTTTTTTGAAATTAGTAATTGTTTTATTAATAGCTATTTTTTTTATTGATATAATAATTTTGTTCTAAATAAAATATCGATATCTTTTTTATTTGGAAATTCAAAGTAGGCTATTTTAATTCAAAAAAAATCTATTCATTTGTGTCATTATTTATCGGAAATGATGCAAATTATTGTTTTAAAGCTATAAAATTAGGTTGTTGCAACATTTGGAATACAATTGAGACGATTCGTTGAAGTCGGCATTTAACATCAAAACCACAGACATGCGTAAATTCTTATTTTACTTTATTTTTTTTATTATAATTACTCCTTTTGTTCAGGCGCAAGATTATTATTTTAAGCATTATCAGGTAGAAAATGGATTGTCTAATAATACTGTTTTGTCGTCATTACAAGATGAAGATGGCTTCATGTGGTTTGGTACTAAAGATGGTTTAAATCGATTTGATGGGTATCGATTTAAGACTTATCGCGGTACTTCTGATCCAATTCATAGTTTAGGAAGTAACTATATTCAATCCTTACATGAATATAAAGGGATTATTTGGGTTGGTACAGATAAAGGATTGTATAAATATGATAAAAAATCAGATCGTTTTAGTGTTCTCAATGAAGCAATAAATGATAGAATTGCAGCAATTGAACATGATAATCATGGAAATCTATGGTTTATTTCGGGCAATATTCTTTATAAATATTCAACGCTTAAAAAAGAGACAACCACATTCAATCCTAATCGTTATTTTATAGCTACTTCTGTCACAAGAGATGAAAAGGGGGAAATATGGGTTTCGTCTTTAAATAAACTATATCATTATTCAGAAGAAAGTTTGTCTTTTGAGACTATTTCACTTGAAAATGAAACTACGGCTAAAATAAATTATAGAATTACGGTGATTTATGCTTTGGATAAAAATAGTATAGTAATAGGTACTCAGGAAGATGGTGTGCTGTGGTATAACCGCATTAGTAAAAGTACAGTGGTGTTGCCATTCTCTGCGAAAGAGTCATTGTTTGTAAGACAATTTAAAAAGAAAGGAGCAGATGAAATTTGGATAGCCAGCGAATCGGGGGTTTTTATCTATAATATCAAAACCCAAAAATATACGAATCTAAAAAAAGATTTTAATGATCCTTTTAGTATTTCGGATAATGCAGCCTATTCGATTACAATTGATAAAGAAAATGGCGTTTGGATTGGGACTTATTTTGGAGGTATCAATTACCATCAAAAACAATACACTCAGTTTAAAAAGTATTTTCCGAAAAACAATCAAAATTCGATTAATGGTAGTGCAGTCAGGGAAATTCACAAAGATGAAAACGGAGATTTTTGGATTGGTACAGAAGATGCTGGTTTGAATAAATTCAATCCCAAAACTCAGGTTTTTACTTCATACAAACCAGGAACAGGAAAAGGCTCAGTGTCCTATTACAATATTCATGCTTTAATAGCCCGGAAAGACAAAATTTGGATAGGGACTTTTGAGCATGGCTTAGATGTTTTAGACAGCAAATCAGGGAAAGTGATTAAGCATTACAGTGCTAATAACGAAGTGGGAGGCCTCAGAAGCAATTTTATCTTCAGTTTTTATGAAACAAAGAAGAAGGAACTTTTAGTTATAACTTCGTTAGGGATTTACAAATACAATCCATTATTGGATCATTTTGATGTGCTTAAATGTTTTCCGGAAAATATGCATTATACGTCATTTATGGAAGATAATGAAGGGAATTATTGGGCTGGAACTTACAGGGACGGATTGTTATTTTATAATCCTAAAAACAGGAAAAATGAAATTTTCAGATACAACTACAAGGACATAAAAGGGATCAGTAATAATTCTATCAATTCTATTTTTCAGGATTCTAAAAAGAATTTATGGATTGCCACAGAAAACGGATTGAATTTCTTTAATAAAGCCAGCCGATCTTTTACAAAGTACAACACTAAGAACGGATTTCCGAGCAATGTTTTCTATTCTATTTTAGAGGATGATCAGGATAATTTATGGATATCGACCTCAAAAGGCTTAGTGAAGTTTGGCCCAAAACAAAACAGAATTAAAATTTATACTACTGCAAATGGCTTGTTAAGCGACCAGTTTAATTATAATTCAGCATTTAAAGATGCAAACGGCGATATGTATTTCGGAAATCTGAACGGAATGATTAGTTTTAATCCTAAAAATTTCACTAAAAATAAATATGCACCTAAAACCTTTATAACCGGTTTGCAAATCAACAATCAGGATGTTCAGGTAACGGATGAAAATTCGCCTATAAAAAAATCAATTTCATATATTGAGGAGTTGGAGTTGGAACACGATCAGTCGTCTTTTAATATTGAGTTTGCGGCCTTAAATTACACTGGAGCTGAGTTGACGGAATATTGGTACAAACTCGAAGACGTAAATAAAGATTGGGTTTATTTAGAGAGAAATAACAAAGTTTTCTTTACCGAACTCTCTCCGGGAACTTATGTTTTTAAAGTGAAATCACTGAACAGTTTTGGGGTTTGGAGTAAAGAAATTGCTATTAAAATAAAAATCAGTCCTCCGTTTTGGGCCAGTACGTATGCGTATTTATTGTATTTTATATTGATATGCTATGCTTTGTTTATGATTATTCGCTATTCTAATCATTTGAGTCAGCTAAAAAATAACCGAAAATTGAAACATCTGAATGATGAAAAAGAAAAAGAAATTTATCAAGCTAAAATTGAATTTTTTACCAATGTAGCCCACGAAATAAAAACACCCTTAACGCTTATCAAGAGTCCTCTGGAAAAACTGTTGCAGTTTGAATATGAAACGCCCGAGATTCCGCAGAATCTCTCGATAATGAAAAAAAACACTTCCCGATTATTAAAATTGGTTAATGAACTTTTAGATTTTCGGAAAACAGAAATTGGCGGTTTGAAACTCACTTTTGTCGAGGCTAATATTTCGTCAATAGTGCGGAATATGCATCTTAGGTTTAGCCAGCTTATTGAAGAAAAAAATATTGATTTCAAATTAGAATTAAGCGAAAGGGATATTTATGCTTTTGTGGATAAAGAAGCTTTGAAAAAAATAATGAGCAATCTATTCAGTAATGCCATTAAATATTCTGAAAATAAAGTTGTTGTGAGTTTAATCAGGGATGAGAAAAAACTAAAATTAATAGTCAAGAATGATGGGGATATGATTCCGGGTCATTTGAAAGACAAGATTTTTGAACCTTTTTTCAGGGTTGATAATATGGATAACAATTCAGGAACCGGAATCGGCTTGTCTTTAGCGCAGTCCTTAGCACAGCTTCATAATGGAAGTTTGCAGTTGGTTTTTTTTGAGCCTGAGATGAACGTTTTTGAACTGATAATGCCTTTGCATCAGGAAGAGGAGTTTATGTTGTATGACGAACAGGCTAAAGATATAGAAAGTAACGAAAATAAAATTCCAGAGCCAGAAACCAAAAGTGAGAAAAACACCATTTTGGTTGTGGAGGATAATGAAGATTTATTGCAGTTTATAACAAAGGAATTACTTCCGTTTTATATTGTTTTTAATGCGAGTAATGGAGAAGCAGCGTTGGAAGTGATTCATAATGAAAATATTTCTCTGGTAATAAGTGATATTGAAATGCCCGTTATGGATGGAATTACACTTTGTAAAAAAATCAAAACCAATCTCGAAACTAGTCATATTCCGGTTATACTATTAACTGCCAAAAATTCGTTGAAATCCCAAATTGACGGACTTGAAGTGGGAGCGGATTCCTATATTGCCAAACCTTTTTCTATGGAATATTTAAAAGTACAGTCTTTAAACCTGATAGAAAATAGGAAACAAATCATGAAATATTATGCGAGTTCCCCGCTTTCTCATATCAAAAGTATTGCGCATAATAAAACAGACGAAGCATTTTTGAAAAAATTAGACGAAGAAATCATAAAAAACATAACCGATCAGAATTTAAGTGTCGAATCGCTTTCGGAGATTATGAATATGAGCAGATCGACCTTGTACCGAAAAATCAAGGATATCTCGAATTTGAGTCCGAATGAATTGATTAACGTTGTTAGATTGAAAAAGGCAGCCGAATTACTGCTTAATGAAGACTATAAAATGTATGAAATCGCCGAGATGGTAGGTTATAAATCACAAACCAGTTTTGGTAGAAATTTTCAAAAACATTTCAAAATGTCACCTTCGGATTATATTTCTATGAAAAAATAGTTAGGAGGTTTAACCTATTCTTTGCCTTATTTTTCAAATTAGTTGGTATTAAAAAAAACATACAGCAGTAATAGATTGAACCTAAAAGTTTGGACAAATTTATAATTAATTCAATTATGACATTTTTATATTGACATTTTACTGTAAGTATAAAAAACATAGATTCACTAAAAAAAAAATACTTTAACAGAAAATAAAAAAATAAAAAAATAAAAAATAATTTATATTATGAAATTTAAATATACAATAAATGTTTTTTTGTTGCTCTTACTTGCTAGTAGTGCACATGCTCAAAATAGAAATAATTCAGTTATAAAAAACTCCTTAAATTATGGAAAGTCTGTAGCTGTCTTTGGGGGGTCTGTTTCTGTTATTCCTGAAAGTGACAATGCGAAAAGAATGTGGGAAAATCACTTAGGAATGACTATTGTTAATTTTGGAGTTTCCGGGGCAGGGTTTTCTTTATTTCAAGGAAAATCTTTACAAAATCAAGTTGATGAAGCAGGAGTGTTTGATATTTACATTCTGTGGGCTTCAACAAATGATTATACAAATAATAGAGCTATTGGGAATTATTCGGATTACACAGAATTCGATCATTATAATAAAGAAAAATTGATAACCCAGGCAGGTGGTATTAACTACTGTATTAAAAAGATCTATGAATTAAACCCCAAAGCAATAATTTACTTTTTTACATCAAGTAAAGCTTTTAATGAAGTAGGAGGGTATGATCCATTTATTGAAAATGGGCTAAACAAATATGTTGAAATGCAAAAAAAAATTTGTGAACTTCATGGAATTCCATTTCTAGATCAATTTTCTTTAGGTGGATATAATATGCATAATAAAGATTTATATTATAAAGACGCTATACATATGAATGCATTAGGATATAAAAAACTAGGTGAATTACAAGTTTCGTTTCTGGCTTTTCCATAATTGATTGTTACTTGTTAAATTAATAAGGTGATTTAAATTTAATAACTTTCGAATTAAAAAATCTCTGAATGAATCTAAAAGTGTTTTTGAAATCACTTAGAAAAAACAAAAAAGAATTCTCAGTAATCAATAAATAGTATGCAAAGCCATAACCAATTAAGATTATTTTTAATCGAAAGATATCTACTTAAAACAATTCAAGGTGTTCGACTATCGAACACCTTAGTTGTAACAATAAGAAATTAACAGTCATATTTAAAAAGATTTCAGGTTATGGGGGTACAAAAAATAAGATACTATATTAGATTTAATAATTATTTTTTTGAGAAGATAAGTTATGATGTATCATTAAATAAATAAGATTTCTCCAAAACTGCAATTTGCATTAGTTTCATTTATGACCGATTTTTATTTATCGTAAATTCGTCTTAAAACGAATACTTTCTTATTTTTCTAAAAGAACAGATTTTCCATTAATTTTGAATCGACCAATTTGAGTATCATCAGAACCATCAGGTTGTTTTCCTCCTACGGAAATAGTAAACCATCCGGATTCTATTACGCGTTGGTCTTTATTATTGATTAACGATAGTTGTCTGGGAGTGATTTTAAAGTGAACCGTTTTTGTTTCTCCTTTTTTTAGATTAATGCGTTCGAAACCTTCTAATTGCCATATCGGACGAGGAGTTGATGCTTTTTCATCTTTCAGATATAATTCGACTACTTCATCTCCATCACGTTTACCAATATTCGTTACATCTATAGCTATTTCAAATTCTTTTTCAGCATCAATAGTATCAGGAATTTGTATGTTGCTGTATTTGAATTTAGTATAACTCAAACCAAATCCAAAATGATACAATGGTTTTTTATCGAAATAACGATAAGTTCGGCCTTTCATGTCATAGTTTTCAAAATCAGGCAACTGATTGACTGATTTGTAATAAGTAACCGGCAATCGACCCGCAGGATTGTAATCACCAAAAAGTACATCAGCAATAGCATTTCCGCCTTGTTGACCTGGATATCCTGCAGTTAAAATAGCAGGAACATTATCATTTGCCCAATTGACAGAAAGGGCACTTCCGTTTATTAAAACCAAAGTCACAGGTTTTCCTGTTGCTACAATGGCTTTCATTAATTCTTCCTGATTAGATGGTAAGTCAAGACTGGTACGGTCACCTCCATCAAAACCATCTGCTTCTACTTTCATTTCTTCTCCTTCCAAACGTTCATTTAATCCTAAAACAAGGACTACAGCATCTGCCTGATTAGCAATCTTAGTAGCTTCCTGAAGAAGATTTTCCTGTGGTTCTGCCCATAAAAGTTGTGCAATAGCATCACCATAGTTATTTTGGTATTTAGCTTCAATTTTATATTTTTTTCCAGCTTCTAATTCTATTTTCTGCTCTCGAATACGTGGATGATGATTGTTTTTTCCTCCAGTATTTTTTCCGCCTTCTATTTCAACAGTCATAAAAGGTTTTGACCATTCAGAAATGGAGTAAGTTCCTGTTTTTTCCACCACAAGGTAACCATTCCATTTCACGCTGTAATTGCCCATTTTTAAACGAGGATCTGGCGTGTTAATATCCCAATGAAAATCAATATTATCATCTGTACGTGTAAAAAGTGGTTTTCCTTCCCATTTTGTATTGTCAAAATATTCGGCCGTTAATCCTTGTGTACCGTTTTCATTTTGAAAATTAATTGATGGAATCACCTTCATTTCAGGAACTCCTTTAGCAAGATCTGTTCCTTTGGCATACAGAACTTTTACATTTGGTTCTAATTTGTTTTGGATACCTTTTAATACCGTAATTGGATTACTGGGAATTCCACTGTAATTTCCCCATAAAGACTGAGTATCATTGGCATTTGGACCAATTACAGCAATAGTTTTGAGGCTTTTTGAAAGAGGAAGCGAATTATTCTGATTTTTTAAAAGAACAATACTTTTTTGCGAAGCTACTCGAGCCAGATAATCGTGAGCCGGGTTATTATTTACCGAAAATGGAATTTGGGCATAAGAAACCATTTCTACCGGATCAAACATGCCTAGTCTAAAGCGGGCAGTAAATAACCGTTTTAGAGTGATGTCAATATCGGCTTCAGTTAGTAATTTTCGTTCCAATGCTTCTTTCAATGATTTATAACTGCTTCCGCATTCTAAATCCAATCCTGTTTTTACTGCCAGAGCAGAAGCTGATGCCGCATCGGGAGTTATTTTGTGGTATTTCCAAATATCGGTTACAGCTCCGCAATCAGAAACGATATAGCCATTAAATCCCCAATCATTTCGAAGAATATTAAATAAAAATGGACTTGCACTTGCAGATTCTCCTCTGAAACGGTTATAAGCTCCCATTACCGAGTACACATTTCCTTCTTTTACTAAAGTGCGGAAAGCAGGAAGATAGGTTTCGTAAAGGTCAATATTACTTGTTTTAGCATTAAAGTAATGACGTGAAGGTTCTGGTCCTGAATGTACCGCATAATGCTTGGCAGTTGCCACAACTTTAAGGTATTTTTCATCAGTTCCCTGAAGACCATTAACATAATTAAGTCCAAGTTGTGACGTTAAATAAGGGTCTTCTCCATAAGTTTCATGACCACGGCCCCAACGAGGATCACGGAAAATATTGACATTTGGCGACCAAAACGTTAATCCCTGATACATTCCATGCTGACCTCTTCTTAAATATTCATTGTTTTTGGCACGAGCTTCGTCTGAAATAACATTGGCAACATCAAAAATTAATTGACGATCCCAGGAAGAGGCAATAGAAATAGATTGCGGAAAAACGGTTGCAAAACCAGCACGGGCAACACCGTGTAAGGATTCATTCCACCAGTTATATTCGGGTACGCCTAAACGTTCAATGGCAGGTGAAGAATCCATCAATTGACTAATTTTTTCATCTACAGTCATTCTTGCGATCAAATCATTTACTCGTTGTTCAATAGGTAAAGATGGATTTTTAAACTTAAAGTCTTGCTGTGCAAATGATGTGACAGTTATTAAGTTTATAAAAAACACTAATGAATTTATTTTTCTCATAGGTTAGTATCGTTTTTTGATGGTGATTTCTAAGTACATTTTGCGTGGGAATTTACGACCAATTATTGAATTATTTACTTATTGTTTTTTAGAAAATTATTATTAATTAATAAAGATTTTCTTTTGAAGCCAAACAAAATTAGTTGTTTAAGTTTTATTAGTTTGGCTAAATTGCTATTTAAAGTAGGAGGGAGCGCTTGATGTTTATTTTTATGAGGGAACTTCTTTGGAAAACTTCGAAGTACTGCAAAGAGGAAAATTAAATTTGTTATACAACCACTTTTAACAATAATTGAATTTTAAGCACTATTTTTCAAGACAATGGGAATGGAATTCAAGTCATGATTTATATAATTCTAATTGCATCAATATTACTCTTGAGTTATATAAACAGGAAAAGAACAGAATCTTCCTGAGCACAATAACATTAGAGGGAAACATTATTTTAATACTTCAAAACTGTTCGCAAAATTAAAAATAGCAAAAGCAGACGGCACTTACTTAAGAGAACTTGCTCAAATACAAAGGCAGGATGTTATAATTCTTGATGATTTTGGAATGCAGGCGCTAGACAATCACAACAGAATTACACTCTTAGAGATCATTGAAGACAGACACAATAGGTTCTATCATTGTCACCTCGCAAATACCAGTTCAGGGATGGTATGATATTATTGGGGAGAAAATCATAACAGATGTAATTTTAGACCGGTTAATATACCAACGGCACAGGGCTGAATTGCACGGGGAATCTATGAGAAAGAAAAAAAGTATAAATAAGGGATAATTATTTTTGAATATAAATTAACAAATGAAAAAAGTAATTTTTTGAAATAAATAAAGGTGCTCACTTTGCACCGAAACTTGGTGGTCAATTTATATTAATTAATTCTAAGACAAAGGTATGCTTTTTTATGACAAACTAGGACAAAAAATGTTGAAAACAGATTTTGAAAATTGGATTAAGCAATTTATCATTTTTAGTTGATTACGTTTTTTAAAGAGGAGTCGAAGGGGCGCAATTAGACACTCTATACATGTTTTGACTTTCTTAAACAATTTTTATTTTATTGTAATATGTTGTTTTTTTATTCGATTTCAGAATGATTTGTCTTCTGTGTAATTATGAGTTGTATATGTGTTTTAGGCTTTTAATCTTAAACACTTGGGGGATTACTCCAAGTGTTTTTAATTTATTTCTGTTGTACTTATTGCTTGAACTTACAAAGTATTTAATTCTAGTATATAAAATTATTCCTTTTTAATTTTAATTTATAAATTTGAACTCTTCTATAAATTATCTTTAAACCAAATCTAATATTAGATTAATGAAAAAATCAATCATTATTTGGCTGGTGTTTTTTTTGACCAGTCATTTAAGTTTTGCACAATATTCTAATTTAAAATTCGAAAATTTTGATACCAATAAAGGGCTTTCCAGTAGCACCAGTGTCGAAATATTTCAGGATAGTGAAGGTTTTTTGTGGTTTGGGACTATTGATGGTCTGGATAAATACAATGGATACGAATTTGAGATTTACCGTCCTGTTATAAACGATGTTCATTCCATAAGTAATAATCGAATTAATGCGATTACCGAAGATAGTAAGGGGTATTTATGGGTGGGAACCAGTAATGGCTTAAATGTTTTTGATAAAAAATCACAAAAATTTTACCGAATTAACCTTTACAAGAAAAAGACCGAAGGATTAAATTTAAGGGAAGAAGTAAACAGTCTTTTATTTGATAAAAAGAATAATGTTCTATGGGTGGGAACAAAGAATGGATTATTGAAACTGGATTTAACTTCTGTTAATGCTCCGGATTTCAGTACCTTGAAATACACCCGTTATACAGCAAATGCTAAGAATGTAAAATCCATAGATAATAATAATGTAACTAATCTTATTCAGGATAAAAAAGGAACGATTTGGATAGGAACAGGAGGGAATAATTTACATCAATACAATTCCAAGACCGATAGTTTTAATCGAATTAAAATAGTTTTTGAAGCTAATCAATACTTGAATCATCTGCCTAAACAGATTTTGCTGGATAAAGAAGGTAATTTTTGGATAGGAAATGATTTGGCACATCTCTATCTGTTTAATGTTTACAAAAAAACAGTTAAAAAAATCGCTCCGGTTAATCAAAGCATTCCTGTTTTTCATTTGTATCAGGATAAAAAAGGAACCGTATGGGCAGCAACCGATGGAAGCGGAATCTATTTGTTAGATAAAAATAAAGGATTGGTACAGCATCTTTTGCAAAATCAGGATGATCCATTTTCTCTACCTAATAACCAACCGTCAAAAATTTTAGAAGATAAAAATGGAATTTACTGGATTGCGAGTTATAATAAGGGAATAAATAAACTGGCATTGTCTAAATCTTCTTTTGGACATCATTTCTATAAATCTAATAGCGAGAAAAGTTTAAGTACTAAAATTGCTCAGTCAGTAATTGAAGACAGCCGAAGAAGGATTTGGATAGGTACTGATGGAGGAGGCTTAAATCTTTTTGATGATACAAAAGGCACTTTCAAACATTTCAAGGCCATTCCGGGAAATACTAATTCTCTCAGTTCCAATAAAATTTTATATCTTTTAGAAGGAGATAATAATGATTTGTGGGTATGTACCTGGGATAAAGGCTTGAATCGATTTAATACTAATTCAGGCCAGACCAAAAGATATGAAAACGACCCGAGAAATCCTTTTTCCATTGGTCAAAATACGGTTTGGTGTGCGGCTAAAGACAGTCAAAATCGTTTATGGCTAGGTACATCAACGGCAGGATTGAATTTATTTGACGTTGCAACTGAAAAGTTTTATCAGTTTAAAAATAACGTCAATGATCCCAAAAGCATCATCAGTAATTTTGTTTTTTCCCTTTTTGTAGATTCTAAAAACCGACTGTGGGTAGGGACTTCACTTGGACTTTGTTATGTGAATTTAAATGCTTTAAGTTCGAAGATTCCAAAAAGCATCCATTTCGAAGAAATAAAGATTAAGAATATTCAAGGAAATCGTATCAATCATATTACCGAAGATTACAAAGGAAATATCTGGATTGGTAGTGATATGGGGTTGTATCAGTTAGACACTAGTTTAAAATTAAAACAAACCTATTCTTCTGAAAACGGACTTCCTAATAACTTAGTGGTTGGATTACAGGAAGACAATAATAAGCATATTTGGATTAGTACCAAAAGTGGTTTGTCATTATTGAATCCGAAAACACAGAATATCAAGAATTTTAATGTTCATGACGGATTACAGGGATTAGAATTTCAGAGTAAATCGATAGCAAAAACCTACGATGGGAGAATCATTGTAGGTGGAATTAACGGATTCAATATTTTTTATCCAAATGACATTTCGTTGAATTCAGATAGAGTGAAGCCAATTATCACCGAACTTAAAATTTTTAATAAGCGAATCAATGCAGGCGATGCTTTAAATGACCGCATACTTTTTGATGAGTCAGTGTCAAATCTTAAAGAAATTGAGTTAAAGCATAATGAAGGTTATATTTCATTTGGTTTTGTGGCTTTAAATTATCAAAATCCGGAGCGTGTTAAGTATGCTTATAAGATGGATGGTTTGGATAAGGAATATATTAGTGTAGATAATAATAGAGTGGCTAATTATGCTAATCTGGCTCCGGGTAACTATACTTTTGAAGTCATGGCTTCAATAGACGGACAATGGAAAAATGCCGAGAAAACAAGTATTTTGGTTCGGGTGTTGCCCCCTTTTTGGAAAACATGGTGGGCTTATGTCTTGTATGTTATTCTTTTTGCTGCTTTTATATGGTTTGGTTTGGATTATTACACCAATAAAATCAATGAAGAAAAAGAGCATGAACTGGATCAGATGAAATTGCGATTTTTTATCAATGTTTCCCATGAATTTAGAACTCCACTCACTTTAATATTAAATCCTGTAGAGAAAATTTTGTCTCATTTTAACGATGCTGAGGAGGTAAAAAAATCGGCAGTAATGATTCAAAAAAGTAGTAAGCGATTATTGTATTTGGTTGATCAGCTTTTGGATTTAAGAAAAATGGATTTGGGTAAATCACATTTGGAAATCACTAATTTAGATATAGTCAAGCTTTGTAAAGATACTTTCTTCCTGTTTGAAGATTTGGCTAAAACTAAGAATATCAAATTTGTATTCGATTCTCCATTAAAGGAATATTATGGAAAATTTGATCCGGATAAAATTGAAAAAATGTTGGCTAATTTATTGTCTAATGCTATAAAATTTACCGATAATGAAGGAGTTGTTACGCTTTCATTATCAGAAGTTACAGTGAATAGAAAGCGTTATAAATGGTTGTTTTTTAGTCCAATTATTACTCAAAAAATGATTCAGATTAAAATTAGTGATACAGGTATTGGTTTTAAAAAGAAACAGTTAAAAGAAGTATTTCAACGTTTTTTTCATGCCGATTCTTCAAAAACAGGAACAGGTATTGGACTAAATTACACTAAAAGTCTTGTTGAATTGCACAAAGGATATATTTCGGTTGAAAGTAAATACAAGGAAGGAACAACTTTTAGTATCACTATTCCAGCTGATTTAAAAACGGATATGAAGTTACCAAAAAAGGCTACTACATTGAATGTACAGGGCAAGGAAATGAATGCCTTACAATCGGCTGAATATGAAATAGACATTGCAGATGAAAACACTAATCCGCTTATTGTTAATGTTGAAAGTGAAAAAATAAGTAAACCGGTTGTGCTTTTAATAGAAGATAATAAAGTACTTCGCAATCATCTTAAAACGGAATTAAGTGATTTGTATCAGGTAAAAGAAGCTCCAAATGGAGTAGAAGGATTGGAAAAAATCAGAAAGTATTTCCCTGATATTATTATTAGTGATGTTATGATGCCAAAGATGGATGGTTTCGAATTGTGTCATCAGGTTAAAACCGATTTCGAAATCAGTCATATTCCAATTTTGTTATTAACGGCCAGAAATTTAGATGAGGATGTGGTGCAGGGCTATCAAACGGGAGCTGATGGCTATATTGCAAAACCTTTTAACATGTCGGTTTTGAGAGCCAGAGTGATCAATTTACTGGAAGCCAGAAAACGCTCCAGAGAACGTTTTGCAGCCATTGGAGGAATTGTTTCTTCCTCAGATATTACAATTAATTCCTTAGACGAACAGTTTTTAGACAAGGCAACAAAAATTGTGATTGATAATGTAAGCAATATCGATTTTACGTTGGATGATTTAATAGGGAATATGGGAATGGGAAGATCTCAGTTTTACAGAAAAATTAGTTCGCTAACCGGACAAAATCCTAGTAATTTTATTCGGACTATTCGATTAAAATATGCCTCCGAATTGTTATTGACCAATAATTTGTCAATTAAAGAAATAGCATATAATTGTGGTTTTAATTCCACAGCCTATTTTACAAAAACCTTTAAGGAAGTTTTTAAAGTTACCCCTACCCAGTATATTCAGGATCAAAAAGAGAAGACAGAAGAGTAGGAGTGTTTACATAAAATGATAAAAGGAGAGCTCAATTTTTTAATTAAAATTGGGCTTTTTTTATTTCAATTATCATGATTTTGTCTAATTATGGAGCTTCTATGTTGTAAAAATAAGCTAGATTGTAAACTATAAAAAAAACTTA
>NZ_JBCFQK010000034.1:0-24199 GCF_041729735.1 Flavobacterium magnesitis
GGCGTACTCTACTTTGTTTTTTCCGTTTATCAGACTTATTTTGTAATACGTTCTCCTATTATAAGGCATTCCGGTTTTTGACGAGCAGGTTTTGGAGATTTCTGAAATGTCAAAAATATTAAAATGACCAATGTCCTTGTTGATATTATCATTAAGGAATTGATTGATGTCAGGACAGCTTTCTCCTAAAATATCCTGATAAAATTCTTTGATAGTTATTGAATTCATTTTGTTGTAAAAATCAAAGATAGTGTTTTTAGGGTTAGATTTCTATTTAGACTTTCTAACAGATTTATTAATTTAATTTTTTTCCGATGTTGTATTTTTCCGATGTTGTATTCTTAATTGGATAATTTTAAAACTAGATCTTACTTAAGTTTGCGAAGTAAGATCTAGTTTGCAATTATTTTGCTTAAGTGTTAGAATTTTTTTGAAATAATCTTCTATTATATTTTACTATATCTGGATGAGATGGATATGATGGTAGAGAAGAAAGCGCAGCAATAGCCTTATCTCTTAAGGAGGGGGCTTTTTCTTTTATACCATCAGAAAGTGCTTGTTTTAATTCCTCTGCATTAAGTTCAGTGCAATAAGCAGGGGTGCCTGGCTGATGTCTCCAGGATTCAGAAAGATTTCCAGAGTCAACTGCATCAAAACCAGCATCATTGATTAAACCCGTGATTACTTTTTTTGCTTCCTCATCATCTCCAGCTACAGCCATTGCAATTCTGTTTTCAGTAGCAGTTTTTTTTCCACCATTTTCCAATGTTTCTGCCAATAAGTTGTTGAAGGCTTTTATCACAGGTCTTCCTAATTGCTCAGACACCCAAACACTTTCTACTTTTCCGTTTTTAATTTCATCAATGTCCGCATCACGAAAAGGATAGTAATTAGAAGTATCAACTACAATCACATTTTCTGGAACTTTTGCGAATAAGTCTTTGGGTAAAGTTGGAATTGCTACTGTTGGCACTGATAGGATGATAACATCGACATCTTTTACAACATTTTCTATTGTTGCAGGTGATGCTCCTAATTCTAAAGCACGAGCATTTAGTTTCTCTCCTTGCTTTGAATTATTGACTTTCACATTGTGACCAGATGCAACCATTTTTTTTGCGATGGTACCACCAATTGCACCAGTACCAATTATTCCTATTTTCATTTTATATAAATTTTATTTGTTATAATTTTAAATTCAAACTCGTGGATCAATGCCGTATTGATCTGTTACACCCAAATTTTCTCGCAAAGTTTTACCTTCATATTCCGTATGGAAAAGCCCACGCTCTTGCAAAATCGGAACGACTTCATTTACAAAAGCATCAATTCCGTCTGCATTTACATCTGGTGAAATCCAGAATCCATCTGCCGCGCCTGCTTCAAACCAAGCTTGCATATGGTCGGCTGCTTCTACACCAGGACCAACAATTACAGGATGATAATCGATCACACCGTGAGCAAGAATATCCCGTAGACTCCAACCTTCTTTTGCGATTTTTAAAGCATTAGCCGAACGAGGATCATAACGTGACGGTCGGGCTACATCCAGTTGTACTTTTGAAATCGGTTCATTTATTCTGGAAGGGTCAAGTGCAACACCCAACATTTGTTGCAAATAGCCTAATCTTTGTATCAACGAATCTCCACCCAACTTAATGCGTCGATCGAGTGCTGTGCGTCTGTTTTTGGCGATAGTAGTCATCAATCCCGGAATGTATTTGATTTCGTCAGGATCACGACCGTAGCTTTTTGCTGATGCTCTGAAAATATTTCGCTGAGCCTTCGCATCTTCAATGGTAAATGCTGCACCAATGACAACATTGGCAAAACGTCCTGCCAACTCATGTGCGTTGGGACTTCCACCAGCGTGAAAAATAATGGGCTGTCCTTGTTCCGATGGCGGGATATATAGTGGACCTCTGGAACTCACATATTTTCCTTGGAAATTAATTGGAAGGATTTGGTCTTTGTTCGCAAACTGTCCCGTTTTCTGATTATGAATCCAGGCATCTTTTCCCCAACTACCCCAAAGTGATTGTATGAGTTGGATAGTCTCGTGAGCACGACCATAACGGTCTTCGCTTGACGGAATTCTTCTTCCGTAGTTAGCGGCAACATCTTCTCCGCTCGATGTGATGGCATTCCAACCCGCTCTGCCTTGGCTCATAACATCCAATGCTTTAAACTGCCTCGCCAAATTGAAAGGTTCATTAAAAGTGGTAGATCCCGTAGCGACCAATCCAATATATTCGGTTTCTCTCGCCACTGCGGCAAGGGTCATCATCACATCAAGGTTGAAAGCCGGAGCTTCCGTTTCTATATCTGTCATCACTGCACCTGGACCATCGGGTAAAAATAGAAATTGAAACTTTCCACGTTCTGCAGCCTGAGCTTGCTTTACACGCGCATCAAAACTTGTATAGCTCATAGGATCAACTCCTGGCATACGCCAAGCTCCCGACTGAGAACCATAGCCATTTCCGAGGTGAAGACCGATGAGCATTTTTTTATTAATTTTCATAATTTACAAATTTTGAAGAGATTATATTGCAAAATTAAATTAAATTCACTTTCCTTTGTATAGTGATTTCCTAAAGGAAAGTGAATTATATCTAATATATTATGGCAAAAAAGAAAATATATTGTGAGTGTCTAAATACTGTGAAACCTGTTAGAGACACGTTAGATGTTATTAGTGGTAAATGGAAATTGCCCATCATCATTTCGGTTGGTGTTGGCAACAGCCGATTTACGGATATTCAAGAGAGTATTCCTGGTTTGACACCAAAAGTATTGGCAAAAGAACTTAAAGAGCTGGAACAACATCAACTAATCAAGAGGCTAATAATTGAAGATTATCCTGTGAAAATTGTTTACCATCTTGAGCCTTATGCGGATACCTTGACACCCATTATTTATGCGATGAAAGATTGGGGGATTAGCCATCGTGAGAAAATTTTTAAAAAATAAAATGTTAATCTTAGTTATTCACATAATTTTCCATATTTCTTTTAAGTAAGTTTGAATTTCTTAATTTTTCGATTTTCCCCATGCTTTTAAGTTAAAAATACACATTGAAATTGTAATAACAATCAATGTAATTATATAAATACTTTAAACTGTAATAGCGATACCTTCACAAAAAATTGGTTTTAGCCAATTTTTAAATAGAGAATATAGAAATAAGCTGTTTTAAAATAATATTTAGAAAAGGAGAAATGCTTTATATCTATTACCTTAGCAGGATATTCTTTATAGAATAAATTACACTTAAATGTTATAGTTTAAATTGACTATTAAAAAATATGACATCTTCAAAATTGAAAAAAATCACTAAAATTATTTTAAGAATCATACTGTTCTTTATTGCCCTTTTTTTGTTAATCGTGATTGCATTGCAAATTTCATTTGTACAAAATTTTGTAAAAGATAAGGCTGTTACTTATTTGGAAAAAAAGATAAAAACAAAAGTACAGGTGGGTTCTATAGAAATAGGATTGCCTAAAAAAATTATTCTAAATGATTTTTATTTTGAAGATCAGTCTAAAGATACTTTGTTAGCTGGAAAATCTTTAAAAGTAGATATCAGTCTTTTTCAATTATTAAATAATAAAGTAGAAATTAATTCGATTGATTTAGAAAAAATCACTGCTAATATTGAGGTAAACAAAGATTCCGTTTTTAATTTTGATTATATTATCAAAGCTTTTGAATCTCCAAATGAAGCTAAAACAGATTCTAAACCGATGGAGATTTCCATTCAGGAAATTAATCTTGATGCAATTAAATTTAGTTATAAAGATGCTGTTGCTAAAAGTAATATTTCATTATTTATCCAACATTTTGATACTGATATTGATAACTTTGATTTGAATAATTTAGCTTTTGATATCCCTAAAATCAATCTAAAAGGGTTGAAACTGAATTTGAATCAGAATTTAGTTGAAGTTACTAAAAAAGTGACTCAGGAGATTGAAAAACAAGCTGAAACTAATGTGATAAAACTAAAGTTGAAAGATATTAATATGGAAAATATTGATGTTGCTTATAAAAATGCCATCAGTAATCTGGATACCAAAATTCAATTTCAAAAGTTAAAAACCAAAGTAAATAATGTAGATTTAGAAAATCAGGTTATTGATTTGAATTCAATAGAACTGAATAAAACAAGCGGTTATCTTACGTTAACAAAATCAGAAAAAGAATCAGAAAAAGATACTCTGAAATCTGAAGAAAAGACAGATAGCACGCTCTGGAAAATTGACGCTGAGACTATTGTTATTAATACTTTAAATTTTAAATTTGATAATGAGAATGCAGTACGAACTCAAAAAGGAATTGATTACAATCACCTTGAGTTAACCAATTTATCTTTCGATGGAAAATCAATTGCTATTTGGGAAACTTACAGTGGAACCATCAATTCGCTGACTTTTAAGGATAAAAGTGGTTTTCAATTAGACGAATTAACTACTGAATTCAGTTATGCTCCCAAAGGCGCTTCCTTGAAAAAATTGTATCTAAAAACGCCTAACACTACTTTGCAGGATAATATTTTAGTCACTTATCCATCCATAGAATCGCTTAGTAAAAATATAGAATATTTAGCGGTAGATGCTAATTTAAAAGACAGTAAAATAGCTTTTGAAGATGTTTTATTACTTGTTCCGCAGTTGAATACGAACGATATTTTTAAAAATTATCCGAATGCCATTGTAGATTTTAATGCTGTTGTAAAAGGAAAATTAGATAATTTACAAATTGAGAGATTCAATGCAAGCGGAATTGGTACTACAAAAGTTAATGTGAAAGGAACCATCAAAGGTTTGCCTGATGTTGACAAAAGTGTTTTTGATGTTGCAATTTTAAATTTTGAAAGTTCTGCCAAAGATATTTATGCTTTCACACCTAAAAACACCATTCCAAATACGATTCAGTTGCCAGCAAAATTCAATCTAAAAGGAAATTTTAGAGGGAAAATTGCTGCGTTTCAAACTGATTTAGTGTTGAAAAGCTCGATGGGAAATGCAGTTCTAAAAGCAACCTTTGATCAAAGCCGAAAAAATAACGAGAAATACATAGCTGATGCCACGGTTCAAAATTTTGATGTTGGAAAATTAATTAAAAATAAAAAAATAGGCAAAATAACTGCCAATGCCAGAGTTAACGGCAGAAGCCTTGATCCATCAACAGCAACGGCAAAACTGACTTCGAAGATTTTGAAAGCGCAGTACAATGCCTACGATTATAAAAACATCAACCTTAGCGGAAATATTAAAAATGGTATTTTTGAAGCTAATGCGAATGCTACTGATCCTAATTTAACCTTTGTTTTAGCTGCAAAAGGATCATCGAATCCTAAAAAACCAACATTAGATTTAAAACTGAATCTGGATATTATAGATTTGAATAAATTAAATCTTCATGCAGGTCCATTAAAAATAAGAGGGGATGTTACTGCTAATTTTGACGATTTAAATCCAGATAATCTTAACGGAACTGTTGATGCTAATAACTTTACAATTGCTTTAGAAAAAGAGCAATTTTCATTAGATACGATTAGTCTAAAAGCGGTTTCTACTGTTGATAGGGATTCTATTATTTTGAATTCGCAATTCATAAAAGGAGTGGTTTCGGGAAATTATAAACTTTCGACCATTGGCGACCAATTGATTAATTCTATTTCTAAATATTACAAAATAAACAAGGAGTATGTTAAGAATGAGGAAAATCAGAATATGGATTTTAACTTCCTTGTTAAAAATCACGAGATTACTAAAAAGTTATTGCCTGAAATTCAGGAATTATCTGAAATTAAAATTGACGGAAAATACAATTCAGAAAATGATACCATTGTCATCAATGCTTCGATTCCAAAATTAAAGTATGGTAATAATGAAATTTCAAATGGGATATTAAAAATCAATAATGAAGAGAATGCTTTGCTTTATAATTTGTCTTTGGGAGTGCTTAAAAACAGTCAGTTTGAAATTCCAAAAACTACATTAATTGGTAAACTGGAAGACAATATCATTGATTATGAGTTGAATATTAAAGACCTTGAAAATAAAGAAAAATATGTAATTAATGGGAATTTCAAAGATACTTTGGGCGCATCTACCGTTCATCTTAATCCAGAAAGGCTTATTTTAAATTATGAAAATTGGACAATTGATCCTAATAATGTGATCAAATTAGAGGAAAAAGCATTGTTGATTTCTAAGTTTACCATTCAAAATGAAGGACAATCATTTTCGATTCAATCTGAAAATGAGGTTGCCAATGCACCTATTTTAGTGGATTTAAAAAATTTCAAGATAGAATCTTTAACCAGTATTGCCAAATCTAATTTTGAAGCAGGCGGAGTGATTAATGGAAACGCTACTATTAAAGATATAACCGTCGATCCATTATTTATAGCCGATTTAAAGATTGATGATTTTAGTATTAAAAAAGATACCATTGGGAATTTAGTGCTAAAAGTAGATAACAAAACCGCTAATTTATACAATGCAAGTGTTGGATTGTCAGGTTTTGATAATCAGGTAAATATTGACGGAAATTACAATGTTAGTAATCAAAGTTTAGATTTTATTGTGGATATCGAGAAGCTCCAAATGAAATCAGCACAAGCTTTTAGTTTGGATAATATAAGGGAAAGTGAAGGTTATTTAAACGGAAAATTAGATGTTAAAGGAGAAACTTCAAATCCAAATGTGAATGGAAATATTAAATTTAATTCAGTTGCTTTTAATGTGACTCAATTAAATTCAAAATTCAAACTTAATGATGATAATATTACTTTCAATTCCAATAAAATCATTTTTCAAAACTTTAAACTTCAGGATGAGAACGAGAATCCTTTAACCATAAATGGTGCGATAAACAGTCAGGACTATACAAATTTAGGATTCGATTTGAATATTGTTGCTAAAAATTTCAGAGCAGTAAATTCAAAAGCAAAAGACAATAAACTGTTCTATGGCGAATTGTATTTGGATAATAACCTTGAGGTAAAAGGAACTTTAAACAATCCTGTTATTGACGGAAACGTAAAAATTAATGAGGATACAAAATTTACCATTGTATTGCCACAAAGTGATCCATCGATAGCCGATAGAGAAGGAATTGTAGAATTTATAGATCAGGATCAGCCTGTTTTAATTTCGAATATTGATCCAACTGCCGAGCTTACTCAAACAGAAATAACTGGAATTGACGCTTCGGTAAATATTGTGGTGGATAAGGATGCAGAAATTTCTATTGTAATTGACGAAGCGAATGGGGATTACTTAAAATTACAAGGAGAAGCTGAGTTAACAGGAGGAATTGATCCGTCGGGAAAAACAACATTGACTGGTAAATATGAATTTACAGGAGGTGCTTATGAAATGAGTTTCAATTTGATTAGAAGAAAATTTGAAATTCAACCAGAGAGTTATATTCTATGGACAGGAGATCCTACAACTGCCAATATCAATATTACAGCTGTTTACAAGGTGGAAGCTTCACCGCTGGATTTAGTAGATGATCAATTAGCAGGAATAACGGATGAAGCTAGAAATACCTATAAACAAAGAATTCCTTTTGAAACCAACTTAAAAATGGAAGGCGAATTGTTAAAGCCTGAAATTAGTTTTGATATTATTTTGCCAGAAGGAAATAACAGTGTTTCAACAGAAATAATCAATACAATTGAGGCAAAATTAGAACAAATAAGACGAGATGATGATGCTTTAAACAAACAAGTATTTGCTTTGTTACTATTGAATCGTTTTATTGGGGACAACCCTTTTCAAAGTGAAGCTGGAGGAACTAGCGGTAGTTTTTTAGCGAAACAAAGTGTGAGCAAAATTTTATCTCAGCAACTTAATAATTTAGCTGGAGATTTGATAAAAGGTTTTGAATTGGATTTTGATCTTCAGGCTACAGAAGATTACACTACTGGAGAAAAACAAGAAAGAACAGATTTGAGTGTGGGACTTTCAAAACAATTGTTCAATGAAAGATTGAAAGTTACTGTGGGAAGTAGTTTTGGGGTTGAAGGAGCTCAGCAAGAAAACGAGCAATCTACAAATATTGCTGGTGATGTTACTGCTGATTATTTAATTACTAAAGACGGTCGTTATAAATTTAGAGCTTACAGAAAAAATAATTATCAAGTAGCCCTACAAGGTCAAGTGGTAGAAACGGGTGTGGCTTTTATAATTACAATGAACTACAATAAATTTAAAGAGTTATTTCAAAAAAAGGGTAAAGCCTTTAGAAAAAAACAGAGAAGAAATGAGAATAAATAACTACATAACACTACTTTTTTTAGTCAGCTTACTGTTGGGCTGTAGCGGTACGAGTAAAATTCCAGAAGGTGATTTATTATATGTGGGGCATACTATTAAGGTGCAAAAAGGAGAAGAATCTAAAAGCACGAGAAAGAAAGTAAAATCAGAATTGGAAGGTTTGATTCGTCCCGCACCCAATAAATCGATTTTCGGAATGCGACCTGGTATCTTTTTCTATAATCTGGCGGGAAATGTTAAGAAAGAAAAAGGATTTAGATATTGGTTGAAATACAAACTGGGTGCAGAACCTGTTTTAATGAGTAAAGTTGATCTGGATTACAATCAAAAAGTGATTCAAAATAATGTGGAAAACAGCGGGTTTTTCAATGCAAATACCACTGCAGATACTATAAAAAAAGGTAAAAAAGTAAAAGCAACTTATGAGGTTGAATTAAATAATCAGTACAAAATAAAATCAGTTGTTTTTCCAAAGGATTCTATTCTTTTAGCAAAAGAAATAAAACAACTGGAAAAATACAGTTTTTTAAGAGTAGGCAGGCCTTACGATTTAGAGAACATCAAAAAGGAACGTACCCGAATAGATTCAAGGTTAAAAGAGCGTGGTTTTTATTATTTTAACGAAGACTATCTTTTAATTCAGGTTGATAGTACGGTTGCGAATCATGAAGTAGATTTAATTGTAAAAATTAAAAATAACATTCCTGAAAGAGCTAAAAATCAATATAAGATTAATGACATTTATGTTTATCCAAGTTTCAATTTAAGAAGAGATACTATTTCTGGTCGAAAAATGGATACCATTAAATATGATGATATTACCATTATTGATAATAGAACGGTTTTTAAACCTTTTATTTTTGATAAAACTTTATTGTTCAATAAAGACGAATTGTACAATAGAACCACTCATAATTTATCATTGAATAGATTGATTACGTTAGGAACTTTCAAATTTGTCAAGAATGAATTTAAAGAAAATGAAGCGTCTAAAGATAAATTAGATGTTTATTATTATTTAACTCCTTTGCCTAAAAAATCAATTCAGGTAGAAGCATTGGCTAAAACCAATACGGCTAATTATTCAGGTACCGAATTAAATATTAATTGGAGTAATAGAAATTTACTTAAAGGAGCTGAATTATTAAATATATCTGCATTTACAGGTGTTGAAGTTCAGGTTGCTGGTCAAAATAGAGGTTTTAATGTGTATCGTTTTGGAGGTGAAGCCAGTTTGGTTTGGCCTCGTTTTATTTCTCCTTTCGAAATGACTTCTGGTAGTGCTTTTGTACCTAAAACCAAAGCATCTTTAAGTTATGAATACCAATTGAGAACAAAATTATATTCGTTAAAAACCTTTAATGGTTCGTTTGGGTATTTATGGAAAGAAAATGAGCGTAAAGAACACAATTTGAATTTGATTAACATCGCTTATACTTCGCCTAATGATGTCTCCGATTTGTACCAATCTCAAATTGATGACAATCCTTCGTTGCAAAGAGTGATCGACAGACAACTTATTTTTGGGACGAATTATAGTTACACCTACACCAATACAATGGTGCAGAATAAAAAAAATAACATTTATTTTAAGGGAGGAATTGATTTTTCTGGTAATTCATTAGGATTGTTATTAGGTGGTAATGATGAAAACCCTAAAAATTTATTAGGAGTTCCATTCAGTCAATATTCGAAATTAGAACTTGAATTCCGTCATTATTATAATTTTAATAGAGAAACTACGCTTGCCAGCAGAATTATTCTAGGAGCGGGAATTCCTTATGGAAATTCTAAAGATATGCCTTTTATCAAACAATTTTTCATTGGAGGAACAAGTAGTATCAGAGCTTTTAGAGCAAGATCGATAGGTCCGGGAACTTTTGATGGAAGTACGGTAACCGATAATTCATTTTTGCCAGATCAGTCGGGAGATTTAAAGTTTGAATTCAGTACCGAATTAAGAACTCAGATATATAAATTAGTAAAAGGAGCACTGTTTGTAGATGCAGGTAATATTTGGTTGTTAAACAAAACTGATGAAAAACCAGGAGCCGAATTTACAGGACAATTTTTAAACCAACTTGCTGTAGGAACAGGATTAGGTTTGCGTTTTGATTTTAATTTTTTGGTGCTTAGAACTGATTTAGCTTTTCCATTAAGAAAACCTTATTTACCTAAAGGCAATGAATGGGTTATTGATGAAATTAAATTTTCTGATGGTGCTTGGCGAAAAGAAAATTTAATATTTAATATCGCAATTGGGTATCCGTTTTAAAATCAGTTTCTTAAATATATTGACATACATTTTTTCATTGTTATTATGTAAGATAATATTAAAATAATATAATCTAAAACGGAATAAAGAGTGTAATTTTATTTATTATCCTTAATAGTAAAGTTATGCCAAAACAATTACGCAAAGCTGATGACGTTTCATTAAATTCTCCATCACTTATTACTCGGATTCAAGAGCAAAGTATCTCTTTTTTTATTGATCTGGCAAATGCTACACAGTATTTGAAAACCGTGTTTAATAACTTTTTTACCAAGAAATTTGAGTTCCAAGAATTCCTAAAACAATGTTACCAAATAGGTAATAAATCTGTAGGATTAATTTCTATTACAGGTATCATTATTGGTTTAGTACTTACTATTCAATCCAGACCTCCATTGGTTCAATTTGGAGCTGTAGCCATGTTGCCTGGTATGGTGGCCATTTCTATAATTAGAGAAATGGGACCTGTAATTACAGCTTTAATTTCTGCTGGAAAAATAGGTTCGAGTATGGGAGCCGAACTAGGTTCCATGCGAGTGAGTGAGCAAATAGATGCTATGGAAGTCTCTAACACCCACCCAATTAATTTTTTAGTAATCCCAAGAGTTTTAGCAGCAACTGTAATGATACCATTACTAACCTTGTATGCGGATGCTATTGGGATTTTTGGTAGTTGGTTAGGAATAAACATTAAAGACGATATGAGTTTTCAATTGTTTTTAACCCAAGCGTTTATTAATGTAGATTTTCTAGACATTATTCCTGCGGTAATCAAGTCTTTCTTTTTTGGGGCTGTTATTGGTTTAGTAGGCTGTTATAAAGGATATAATGCTGGTAGAGGAACTGAGAGTGTTGGGATTGCAGCAAATTCAGCTGTTGTAACCGCATCATTATTATTAATCATTGTAGACTTAATTGCTGTACAAATAACCGATTTATTATAATGAAAAAGCAATCTAACAAAGTAGTTATAGATATTAAGAATCTTAAAAAAAGCTTTGGCGACTTGAAGGTTCTTGACGGTATTACATTGCAACTTTATGAAAAAGAAAATTTAGTTGTATTAGGTAAATCGGGATCAGGTAAATCAGTTTTAATCAAATGTATTGTAGGTCTTTTAAAACATGATAAAGGAAGTATTACAGTAGGAAAACATGATTTGACTGATATTGAAGAAGAAGATTTAATAAAAGTACGCAAGAAAACAGGTTTCCTCTTTCAGGGCGCTGCACTTTATGATTCTATGACGGTGAGAGAAAATTTGACATTTGCTCTTTCGAGAATAAAAGAGAAATTTTCGAAAGAAGAAATTAATGATAAAATTGTTGAAGCCTTAGAAAATGTAGGTTTGCCTGATGCCATCGATAAGATGCCATCGGAATTATCGGGAGGGATGAAAAAAAGAATTGGTTTAGCAAGAACATTGGTTGTTCATCCCGAAATTATTTTATACGATGAACCCACAACGGGGTTAGACCCCATAACTTCAAATGAAATAAGCAGTTTGATAAACGAAACCCGATCTAAATTTAACAATTCATCCATCATTATTACGCATGACATCAATTGTGTTAAAAGAGTAGCTGATAGAATTGTAATGATTAAGGACGGAAAAGTTTATAAAGAAGGCAGTTTAGAGGAATTCCTCAACGATGAAGATGCATACATTCAATCATTTTTTAAATAGATTATTATGAAAACAAATAGCAACGCATATAAAGTAAAATTAGGAATTTTTGTATCTTTAGGAATCTTGATATTATTTCTAATCATTTTTTTCATTGGAACCAATCAAAATTTATTTGGTTCAAAATTTAGAATTAATACTAATTTCCGCAATGTGAGTGGATTACAAATTGGAGCGCAGGTTCGTTTTTCCGGAATTGCCATTGGAACTGTTGAAAATATCGCAATAATAAATGATTCTACAGTAAATGTTGAGGCTGTGATGGATTTAGATGTCAAGAAATTTATTAAAAAAGATAGTAAAGCTTCAATAGCTTCAGAAGGAGTTATTGGGAATAAAATTCTAATTATTTCGCAAGGAAGTACAAAACTACCTGAAATTAAAGATGGCGCGACCATCACGTCTATGGAACCTTTAGAATTTGATGCTATTTTATCATCAGTTCAGGTAACGGCAGAGAATGCGGAGATTATTACCAGCGAACTGGCTCTTTTATTAAATAATGTTAATAATGGTGAAGGTACTATAGGGAAGCTGATGAATGATGAGGAAATGGCAAAAGACTTAGATAAAACAATGGAAAATTTAAGAAAAAGTTCCAAAGGTTTAAATGAAAATATGGAAGCTGCCAAAAGCAACTTTTTATTGAGAGGTTACTTTAAAAAGAAAGAAAAAGAAAAAGAGAAAGAAGCCGAAAGACTAAAAAAAGAGGCGGAGAAAAAGGAAAAAGAAGCTAAAAAACAAGCTGAAAAAGCAAAGAAATAATAAGTAATAAATTTTAAAATTGCCTTAATGGATCAGATTATAAAACCAAATATAATTCGTCAACTCTTCGTTCTTTTATTAATCCTTTTAATGGGAGGCTTGATTTTTAGAGAAATGCTTCCTTACTTTTTAGGAGTATTAGGAGCTATTACCTTGTATGTGTTGTTAAAGGGAAGTATGAAAAAGCTGGAAAAAAGAGGTTGGAGACCTAGTTTAGCTGCAGCATTTCTTATGTTTATGTCTTTTATTTCTATTTTAATTCCTATTGCAGGTGCGTTATTAATGTTAGGTAATAAAATAGGTCAAGCTACTAAAAACTCAGAAAGGTTTATAAAAGTGGTTAAATCCAATTTGAAAAGTTGGGAACAATCTTTAGGATTTAGTATTACTGACCAAATTGATGCTTCTTCTATTTCGAGCAGAATAGCCAATAGTGTAAGTGATATTTTAGGAGGGACTTTGAATACATTTATTGCGGTTTCTATAATGTACTTTTTCTTGTATTATATGCTAATCAATCAAAAGCAACTTAGAAAAGTTTTGATTGAATACATTCCTATGAAAAACGAAAACATTGAAACATTAGGAGTTAAAATCAACGAAATGGTACGTTCTAATTCATTAGGAATTCCTCTTGTGGCAATAGCTCAGGGTATTGTTGCTTTAATAGGATTTTTGATATTTGGCGTAGAAAGTCCGTTTTTCTGGGCTGTAGTTGTAACTATCGGTTCAATGCTTCCTTTTATTGGAAATTTTTTAGGAACCATTCCTGTTTTTATATTGGCATTGTCTGATGGAAATACATTTCAAGCCTGGGGTGTTTTAATATACGGTATAGTAGTGGTGGGAACTACCGATAATATCATTCGTTTGTATGTATTAAAAAAAATGGATAATGTTCATCCTTTAATTACTCTTTTAGGAGTTATAATCGGAATTCCGCTTTTTGGTTTTCTGGGTTTAGTTTTTGGTCCGTTATTGCTTAGTTTGTTCTTATTAGTAGTACGCATTTATAAACAGGAATTTGTAAAAGAATAAAAGTTTTTCTGAATTTTTTATTGAAATAACGTTTTAAAAATAAATAGTTGTCTATGGATTGGAATATCATTTTAATGTTCGGGGTATTGTTATCTACGATAGTGCTGTTTGTTTTTGAAATTTTTTCAATAGACAAAATAGCATTTTTAATTATTGTATCGTTAATCTTGTTAGGATTAGTAACCCCTGAGCAAGGTGTTAGTGGTTTTTCAAATGGTGCAACAATTACGGTACTCACATTAATGATATTAGCTATAGCAATGGAAGAAAATGGAGTTATCCATTGGCTTACTTCTGGTATGGGGAAGATTAAATCGCTGCCCATTTACGTTATGGCTCCTATTTTTATGTTTGTTACAGCAGGTATTTCGGCTTTTATAAGTACTACAGCAGTGGTTGTTGTATTCATTAAAGTTGTCAACCAGCTTTCAGAAAAGTATAAAATCCCGCAATCTAAATTGCTGTTGCCTATTTCTTTTGCAGGTATTTTAGGTGGATCTTGTACTTTGATGGGAACATCCACTAATTTAATTGTGAATTCAGTTGCTAATAATTTAGGAGCAGAACAAATAGGCTTTTTTGAGTTTTCAGTATTAGGAATTACATTTTTATGTGTTGCTGTAGTTTTTGTTACCTTAACCTTACGTTGGCTTCCGTGGGATAAAGCAAAAAGCCTTAGTAAAGATTACGAAATTGAAGATTATATTACTAAGATTCGGATCAATTCAGATTCAAAATTAATAGGCACAAAAATTCAAGATAGTTTTCTGTTTTTAAATGAAAATATCTCGCTATTGCAAATCATTAGAAACAATCTTGTTCATAATTCTCCAGGGAAATATATTACGCTTAAGGAAGGCGATGAACTTCTTTTGATGTGTAATATTGAGAATTTAGCTTTGATAAAAAAATCAGATGATTTTTCAGTTTATGAAGAAAAAGATGTGGATGAATTACAACTAGAGGCTGAAAAAAACAAAGAAACGGAAGTTATTACGGAACTTTATGAAAATGTTTTTGTCGAACTTTTAATACTTCCAGGTGCTATTTTGATTGATAAAAATATGGGTAGTTTGCGTAGTTTGATGATTCAAGATGCTATTCCTTTGGCCATAAAAAAGAGAAAAACCTTTATGAATATAAAGGAACGAATTGTACGAAGTAGTATGAATAATTTGGTTTTAAAAGCCGGTGACCGACTATTAGTAGAAGTATCAAAATCGCAGCTTCCTGCTTTACAATCCATGGAAAATGTAGTTTTATTACAAGAATTTGACACTGCTGATAAAATTTCAAATTTTAAAAAATATTTTTCATTAGCTGTTTTAATTCTAGTAATTGGTTTAGCAGCAACAGGTTTATTGTCTATAATGGTAAGTGCATTAACGGGAGTTAGTGTTTTGTTACTAACAAAGAATTTAGATTTGAATACGATTTACAAAAAAGTAAATTGGCAAATCTTTTTCTTACTGGCAGGTATGATGCCATTGGGATTTGCTATGCACAATACGGGTACTGATATTTTTATTTCAGAAAAATTATTGGATTTTTTAGGGGGTCAGTCTAATTACATTATTATTGGTACACTATTTTTAGTAACCATGTTATTAAGTGGAGTAGTGAGTAATAATGCAACGGCGGTTATCATGACTCCTATTGCTATCTCTATTGCTCAAGGTATGAATTTAGATTTTAAACCTTTTATATTGACGATTATGTTTGCAGCTAATTTTAGTTTTTTTACTCCTATGGGCTATCAAACGAATACCATAATATATGGAATAGGTAATTATAATTTTAAACATTTTTTATTGATAGGAGGAATATTAAGTACGATTTTATGGCTATTGGCAACATTCTTATTGACAAAAATGATATAATAATTTAGAATATGGAAGATAATTTTGAATTCGAAAAAACCATAAATAATTTATGGGATAAGCTAGACGGTTGGCTGGATGCATTCATTTTGAAATTGCCAAATTTTATTATGGCAATTCTAATTATGATCTTGTTTTATTTTATTGCGCGAAGCATTAAAAAAATATTGCAGAAAATTTTAGTGTACCGAGTGGCTCAAAAATCGATACAAAACATCTCTGCTAAAATTGCTTTTATAGTAGTTTTATTAATTGGTTTTTTTATATCATTAAGCGTTTTAGGACTTAATAAATTGTTGACCAGTGTTCTTGCGGGTGCTGGGGTTTTAGGTTTAGCCATAGGTTTAGCATTGCAGGGAACATTAAGCAATACTTTTGGAGGAGTGGTATTATCGTTTATGCACAAAATTAGAATAAACGATTATATAGAAACGGCTGATGTTAAAGGATTTGTTTCAGAAATTACTTTGCGAAACGTAGTGCTAAGACAAACCGATAATAATTATGTAATTGTGCCCAATTCAAAATTTGTGGACAATCATTTTACGAATTATTCTATAAGTACCCGAAGCAGAATTGCAGTAAAATGTTTTGTGAGTTATGAAAGTGATCTTCAAAAGGTAGAAGATTTAGTAATACGTATTATCAACGAAAATTTCGAACAAGCCGATGATGAAAAAGTAGAATTTTTCTTTACGGAATTTGGTGATTATTCAATTGGTTTTATGACCCGATTTTGGATTGACATGATCAAAATTAAACAAGAACATGATGCCAGACATAAAGCCATAAAACTTATAAAAAGTCATTTTGAAGCCGAAGGAATAACTATTCCATATCCAATTAGAACGGTGGAATTTGGCAAAAATACTTTCGATGCTAAATCAGAAGACGACAATCAGGAAAATAATTAAGGAGAATCTTTAATTAAATAGTAATCATAAAAAATAGAAGAACATGAAAAATGAATTTGACAAACATGAAATAGGTTATATTAAAACGTATCAGGATAAAGGTTTTACAGCTAATTTTTATTTTGAAAACAATAAACTTATAAATAGCGATACTAAAACAGAATACCAGCCAGAAGATATTTTTGTTGTGGCGGAGCATCGATATGAAGGAATTAGTAATCCTGAAGATATGTCTATTTTATACATTATTAAAACTACAAATGGTGATAAAGGAACTTTACTAATGGGGTATGGACCAACTGCTGATTTAGAGTTATCTGAATTTTTCAAAAAAATCCCTGAATCTAATATTTCAGATGAAGAAAGTATCAATAATGACAAATAGATTTTTGCTTTCTATTTAAAATTATATGACTATCCGTTACTTGTACCAATTTTGAGAATGGCACACGGATGATACCGATTTAAACCGATAAAAACTGATTTTAATATTAATAGCAGCGAAAATCTGCCTAATCCGTTTCATCTGCGTTCTTTATTGGGATATTAGTCCGCTTAGCGGACAAGTCAATAAAATTATAAATAGATTGCACAATTGTAGTAACCCAATTTGCTTTGATTGTTATTTTAAAGCGGAATATTACCAATAAAATATTATGAAGATTAGAAATAAAAAATATATAAAAATATTCTCCATTTTACTATTTATTGTCTTGGGAATTCTCATACTACAAGGATATGCTAAAAAAAAACTGGAGGGATTGATAGTTGAAAAAATCCCTCAAAATTATTCCCTAAAGTATTCTGATATAGATATTAATATTGTATTAGGTAACATCGCTTTGAATAATACAAGCCTTAAAATTAAAAATAAAGATACTACTCAATACCATACTGATTTAAAGACAGAAAGTCTTGAATTAAACGGGATTGGTTATTGGGATTTATTGTTCAATGAAATTCTTACGATTAAAAGCCTTGAATTAAAAAATCCTAAGCTGCTTTATTATCCGTACAAAAAAAGTGTTTCTAAAGAAACAGATGTTAAGTCCAATGATGATGGAATAAAAACACTTAACATTAAAAAAATCGCGATTACAAATGGAAGTGTAGCGGTGATGAGAAAAAGTGCCGATAGTATTAAGATGGCACTTTCGTCTTATAATTTAACTATTCTGGATAGTAGTCTCGATTTAAAATCTAAAGAAAAAATGCCTGTAACTTATAATAGTTACGAGCTCGATGCTCAGGAAATAGTTTTAGATAATAATGCTTTTGATAAACTTAAAATTGATTCTGTTTCTGCCAATAAAGAAGAATTGAAAATAACTAATTTTCAAATTATTCCTAAATACGGTAAAAAAGAATTGTCAGCACATTTAAAAAAAGAGCGCGATTATATTAAGTTGAACATTCCGCAGATTATTCTAAAAGAATTTGATTTTAATTTAGATAAACCTCGATTGGCAATTACTGCAACATCAGGCGAAATAGTAAAACCTAATCTCGAAATTTATAGAGACAAACTCATTGCTGATGATTTAACGATAAAACCATTGTATAGTAAATCCTTAAGAAATTTGTCTTTTGATTTGAAAATCGATGAACTAAAAATTAAAAACGGATACATCTCTTATGCGGAATTAGTAGATCCCGATAAAAAAGCAGGTAAGTTATTTTTTGATGAGGTAGATGCTACTATTTACGAAATTTCCAACTTGAAAAAAGCTAAAAAAACAGAAATAAAAGTCATATCTAAATTGATGGGAGAAGCACCATTAACCTTAAACTGGACTTTTGATGTCAATAATTCAGCTGATGAATTTACGGTGAATGGTTCGGTAAGTAACCTAAATGCTCCCGTTTTAAATCCATTTTTCCAACCGAACTTGAATGCCCTTGCCGAAGGAACATTACAGCAAATGTATTTTAATTTTTATGCTAATAATACAGTATCAAAAGGAGAAATGAAAATGAAATATGACGATTTCAACTTTAAAATATTGCGTAAAAACAGCAACAAAATCAATAAGGTTTTAACAACTATAGGAAATATTTTTATTCGAAAAGACTCTAAAGAAGATCCAAAAGATTTTCGATATGGAGATATTGAGGCAGAACGTGATGCAACCAAATCTTTTTTCAACTACTTGTGGATTAACGTAAAAAGCGGAGTTGTTAGCACGTTAACAGGTAATGGTAAAAAAGAATAAAAAAGAGACTTAAATTTAAATTACAAATACACTTTTTAAATTGGATTGGGTTAACAAATAACTTTTTAAGGGTAATGTAAGTGCTTCATAATAGATAAATTAGCTTAAACATTATTGCGATTGATGATGTAGAAGGTAAATTAAATTGGAGTCTTATGAAATACAGCCAAAACATAGAAAGCAAAGTTACGACTACACTTTTTAAAAAGGAGAAAAATAACTTTAAGAGAAAAATTAGTATTGAAAAAAGCAAGGCTAAACCTTTAGCAAAAATACTATTAGTTGCCACTTATCCACCCCGGGAATGTGGTATTGCCACTTACACATTTGATCTAAAAGGTGCTTTAGATAATAAATTCGAAAATTCTTTCGATATACAAATATGCGCATTGCAATCCAATACAGAACCGCATGATTACAAACAGAAAGAAGTTAGTTTAGTTTTAAATACGGATGATTCAGAATCCTATGAATCTATTGCTAATAGTATAAATTCCGATAAGGATTTAGAACTTGTAATGATTCAGCATGAATTTGGTTTGTTCAGTAATGACGAAGCTTCTTTTTTTAAATTCCTAAGAGCGCTTACAAAACCCATAATTATTGCTTTTCATACGGTACTTCCAAAACCCAACGAAGCTTTGGAGAAAACAGTCAAAGAACTGGTTGCTATTGCCCAAAAAGTTACTGTAATGACAAATTCGTCGGCTGATTTGTTACAAAATACTTATGGAGTTGATCCAGATAAAATTAAAATCATTTCACACGGAACGCATTTGGTCAAACATTTAGACAAATCCATTCTTAAAGAAAAACACAATGTATTAGGTAGAAAAGTAATTTCTACATTTGGGTTTTTAGGGCCAGGAAAAAGCATAGAAACTACACTAAATGCTTTGCCTGAAATTATTAAAGAGCATTCTGATATTTTGTTTTTAATTGTTGGGAAAACACATCCTACATTATTTCATCAAGAAGGAAACTCCTATATGGAATATTTGCAAAAAATAGTGGAGGACTTAGATATCAGTAATTATGTCAAATTTGTAAATAAATTTGTGCCACTTCCTGAATTGCTGGAGTATTTACAACTTTCAGATTGTTATGTTTTTACTTCAAAAGATCCCAATCAAGCCGTAAGTGGTACTTTTTCTTATGCAGTAAGTTGTGGTTGTCCAATACTTTCTACACCCATTCCGCATGCTAGAGAAGTTTTGCAAGACGGTCAGGGATTGTTATTTGATTTTGGTAATTCCAAACAATTAGCCGAAAAATTGAATGAATTATTAAAAGATGAAGATTTGCTCGAAAGTATGAAATTAAAAGCATTGCATACTTCTTCGGCAACTTCATGGGACAATGCTGCTATAGCGCATGCTTCTCTTTTTTCTGAAGAAATGGTAAAAGATATACAGCTAACCTATAAAAAACCAAAGCTGAATTTTGACCATCTAAAAGCATTGACTACCCATGTGGGGATCATTCAATTTTCAAAAATTGACACTCCAGATTTAGAATCGGGCTACACCTTAGATGATAATGCAAGAGCACTGGTAACGGTTTGTGAAAACTATAAACTGACCAAAAACCCAGAAGATATACAATTAGCCAAAATCTATATCAACTTTATCCTGAAATGTCAGCGAAATAATGGTTTGTTCCTAAATTATGTAGATAAACATCAAAAATTTACAAGCCAAAATGCCGAAGTAAATCTTGAAGATTCTAATGGAAGAGCTATTTGGGCATTAGGAACTGCTTATTCTTCATTAGAAGAAGCGATAGATCTTGATACTCCATTGTTTCAGAATATAAAATGGTGTGTGAACTATTTTAGTAAAGAATTGCATCAATTTAATTCCCCCCGAGCATTGGCTTTTGCTATAAAAGGATTGTATTATTTTAATACAATTGAGAATGATGTCAAGACTACTGAAATTATAAATGAGGCAGCAAAAAAACTTACAAATCTGTATAATTCTCATTCTGAAAACGACTGGAAATGGTTTGAACCTTATCTTACTTATGGGAATAGCGCCTTATCAGAATCCCTTTTGTATGCATGGAAATCTACTAATGACGCAGAATTCAAATTAATAGCGAAAGAATCTTTTGATTTTTTGCTATCTAAAATCTTTACAGAGGACGCCATTAGAGTTATTTCTAATAAAAACTGGCTGATGAAAGGGGTAGATGAAAAATCAGCCGATTTGGGTGGAGAACAACCTATAGATGTTGCGTACACGATCTTTGCTTTAAAACAATTCAATGCAGAGTATCCAAATGAAGGTTATGATAAAAAAATGGAAGTTGCTTTTAATTGGTTTTTAGGCAATAATCATTTAAAGCAAATAATCTACAACCCGTGTACTGGCGGTTGTCATGATGGACTTGAAGCTTTTAATGTTAATCTAAACCAGGGTTCAGAATCGACTGTGAGTTACTTGTTATCCAGATTGGCTTTTGAAGAAGAAGAAATCATCTAAAATGGAATATTTTGCACATTAAAAAAGCTTACAAGATTTAATTTTGTAAGCTTTTTCAATGGTGATATTTTACTTTTTTAATTCAGCCAACAGTTCATCCATATTTACTGTAACATAAGAGGAAGCATAATCTGAAACAGCATAAGGCAAGATTAAATGGTTATTGTGAATGATACTTCCGCAAGAGTAAACAACATTAGGAACATAGCCATTTCTTTCTTCTTCTAATGGAGATAGTAGCGGTTCTTTTAGTCTTCCAATTTCTATTGTGGGATCTTCTAAATCCAATAGGGACACCCCAATGGAATAACGTCTCATAGGACCTACACCATGTGTAATAATCAACCAACCGTGTTCAGTATAAATGGGTGAGCCACAATTTCCTATTTGGGTAAATTCCCATGGAAATTTAGGTTCCTGAATTTTTATTGGATCATTCCATAATGTAATCCTATTCGAATAAAATAAATAATTATTAACACCATCTATTCTGGCTAACATGGCATATTTTCCTTTTATTTTTCGAGGGAAAAGAGCAAAATTTTTGTTCTGAGCTCCATTTCCATGCATCGGCATAATTCGGAAATTTATAAAATCATTTGTGGAAAGTAACTTTGGAAGTATCGTAAAACCATCATAAGCAGTATAAGTAGCGTAAATTTTTTCAGTTCCATCATCTTCTGTAAAACGAACAAATCGGGCATCTTCAATACCACGACTTTCTGATGAAGAAATGGGCAAAATAGCACGTCCGGATATTTTAGAATCTTTGTTAAATTCAATATCATAATAAGAATTAACTAGCCATGTCATTTCTTTAAGCGCTTTTCTTTTTGACTCATCAATGTCTAGTGCCAGAATGTTTTTGACTGCTTCTTTAAGGGTGTAATATTCAAAACGATTGGGTAAAGTATCCATTATGGGAGTCGAATATTTTTTAGGAATATTCATTTCTTCCATTTTATCCATAAATCGTTTTTTGTTGTACGATTTTTTCTCAATGATATTTGGAAGATCAATATGTTTGTGCGCTTCCACCATTTTAAGATTATTGGATGCATCCAAAATCCCTTTTCTAAAAACAATGGAAGACAAATGGCCTTCTCCTGTAGCTCTAAAAGATAAGATGACTCTTTTTTCTCCTTCTTCTAAAAATGACTGGTCAAAATCTTCCATAATAGAAGGGTTAAACAAAGCGGCTGCTTCCAGAGAATATTCTAATGTTGAATAAGAGCCTATTAAAAGTCGTCTTTCTAAAGAAAGTTTATCGTAATCAACTCCTATAGAATCGATTAGTTTTTTAGAATTGTTGGCGTGTTTTAAGAAAATTTCGGAAATATTTCTATGCCTGTTTTTAAATTCATTAAAAGTAATTTCAAGTTCCTGCTTAACTGTTTCTTCGCTTAATTCCATTATACGTTGGACTAAATTAATAGTTCGGGTATCTCCATTATTGAAAAAACGAGCAACAACTCTGCTTGAATCAGGTCGGAAATAAAGGTTTTTACGATTTACTTGTATTGGCATAATAGTATTAATTTTTTTTTAAAGTTGATTTGTAATTATTTAGAATGTATCAAATAAGTATTTAAAAGAATAATTGTGTTTTACTAAAAACACTTATTTTGAATTTAATAATTTGATTAAGAATGATTTAAGTGCGTTGTTTGAGATTTTGCACCAATATTTTTAAACTAAAAAGGTGAATTTGTTTTAAAGATATTTACAAAAGATAAAGGATGTTAATCTTAAAAATATAATTCTTAACCCAAATGCAAAATCAGGGAATATTTGGTACTAATTAATATTTGTATTTCCTATTTAGAGTCATATTTTTTATCGTTTAAGAGCAAAAAAAGAAGAAATAATTAGTAAATTTAATTTGAGCCTAGCTTTTCTTTTTAACTGTTTTATAAAAAACGA
This sequence comes from Flavobacterium magnesitis, assembly GCF_041729735.1. Classification (NCBI taxonomy): domain Bacteria; kingdom Pseudomonadati; phylum Bacteroidota; class Flavobacteriia; order Flavobacteriales; family Flavobacteriaceae; genus Flavobacterium; species Flavobacterium magnesitis. Next base: position 23,482 of record NZ_JBCFQK010000034.1, read on the forward strand.
TTATTATTAAAAATATGGAAATTCATAAATTAGAATTAGAGCAATTACTATGTCAACCAGAAGAAATAATAGTTAAATACAATCTTATTTATGCCTATGATGAAGATTTGATAATTATTAGAAAAAAGAAGGGCAAAGGATTTACTTACTTGATGAATGGCGAACGTATGCTGGATAAGATACATCTTGAGCGTATTAAAAGTTTAGTTATTCCTCCTATGTGGGAAGGAGTGAGAATAAGCAACATTGAAAACACGCATTTGCAAGCAATAGGAAGAGATGCTAAAAACAGAAAACAGTATTTATACCATGTCAACTGGAGTAAAATAAGAAATACAACTAAGTTTTATAAAATGTATTCTTTTGGTAAAGCGCTTCCATTAGTTAGAAAACAAGTTGATTTGGATTTAAAAAAGAAAGGATGGTCTAAGGAAAAAGTAGTTGCTCTAGTCATTAGATTGATGGAAGAAACACACATTCGTATTGGGAATAGTTATTACGAAAAAGAAAATAAAAGTTATGGTTTAACGACCTTACGGAAAAGGCATGTGAATATTTTTAAAGATAAAATGAAAATTCAATTTACGGGTAAAAAAGGTATTGAACACAGTATTACAATCCGGAATAAGAAAATTATAAAATTAGTTAGCCGTTGCGAGGAACTTCCAGGATGGGAATTGTTTAAGTTTATTGATGAAAATGGAGAAAAAAAAGTAAT
>NZ_JBCFQK010000035.1:0-22731 GCF_041729735.1 Flavobacterium magnesitis
TTGACCTAAAGAACCAGATGCAATGCGTACTCCTGGCAAGTTGTCATGAGTTGTTGGATGTCCTTGTAATCTTGAGTTTAATAAACGGAAACTAGCTAATTCAGAAACTGGAAAATACCCGCTTCTAGCTAAAACGCTATAGAAAACTGGAGATATGTGTCCGTTGGATAGGAAGAATAAATCTTCACCAATTCCGTCCATGTCAAAACCTTCTTTGCGGTCCATTATATTTTGATATAAGGCTACTAAAAATTCAGTACAACCTAGAGAACCTCCTGGATGACCTGAATTAACAGCGTGAACCATTCGAAGGATGTCTCTTCTTACTTGGATAATTAAATCGTTTAATTGTTGAGTGTTAGGTTTCATTTTGATTGTAAAAGTTAAACTGTTGCAAATGTAAATTTTATTTTCCCGTAAGACAAATGATTTTTAGAATTGTTTATTATCAAACGTTATAGTAACAAAAAAAGCCCAAAATAAGGGCTTTTTGAAAATATCAGAATTATTTATCTGAAAATAAAGTCATTTTATTTATCGTCTTCAGTAGGCGTTTGAGGATTTGAAATAGTAGCCTCAATTTGATTTTCGCCTTTTAAATAATTCGGTAAATTGAGACCAGCCATATTAAATAAATCATTCAAAGGCGGTACCGTTTTCATCATTCCAGAGACAAAATTGGCTGTAGAACCATTTCCATCGGTGTTGTTTCCTGAATCCCAAACTGTGATTTTATCAATTTTGATGTTTTTAACCGCTTCAACTTGCGTTTTTACTAATTCAGGTAATTTTTCGATTAATAACAATTGGAAAGCTTGCGTTGGATCGCCACCAGCAGCGGCAACAACTTGTTTGTAACCTTCTGCTTGTTTGGTTAGAATTTCATAAAGTCCGTTTGCTTCAGCTTCCATTTTTGCAAAAATAGCATCCGCCTCTCCTTTAGCATTTTCTCTAATCGTTTCGGCTGCTGCTTGCGCTTCAATGATGGCTCTTTGTTTTGCTATTTCAGCAGGAATTACAATGTTGGCAATTTGTGTAGAACGTTCTCTTTCGGAACGAGCTAACTCTGCTTTTTGCTCTGCAACATACGATTCTTCTAAAGCTTTCGCTTGTTGTACTTTCTCCGCTGTAATAGCAATACGCAATGATTCTGCTTCTTTTTCTCTACGTAAAGCTTCCGAATTAGCAATCGCAATTTTAGCTTCGTTTTCTCCCTGAATCGCGATAGCATTCGCTTCCGAAGTTTTTACTCTGGTATCTCTTTGTGCTTCGGCTTTTCCAATCGCCTCATCTTTCGTCGCAGAAGCAATACTAATTTCACGGTCTTTTTGTGTAATAGCAATTTTTACATCTCGATCTCTGTGAGTTTCGGCAATTTGAGTGTCTTTTTCTCTGTCAGCCAAAGCTTTTCCAGTTTCACCAATTTTTTCTTGTTCGGCAACACTGATTTTGGCTTCGTTGATGGCTTTTGCGGCAGCTTCTTTTCCTAGAGCTTCAATATAACCCGATTCGTCTTTAATATCGGTTACGTTTACGTTGATTAATTTAAGACCAATTTTTCTCAATTCGCTGTCCACATTTTTAGAAATATTATCTAAAAATTTATCACGATCCGAATTGATTTCTTCAATAGTCATTGTAGCAATTACCAAACGCAATTGACCAAATAAAATATCTTTAGCTAATTCCTGAATTTGTTCTGATGTTAATCCTAATAATCTTTCCGCTGCGGTATTCATACTATCGGTTTCGGTCGAAATAGCAATAGTAAAACGACACGGAACATCTACTCGAATGTTTTGTCTACTTAAAGCATTAGTTAAGTTGGCTTCAATGGATAAAGGCTTCAAATCAAGAAAAGCATAATCCTGAATTACGGGCCAAATAAAAGAACCACCACCGTGGACACATTTTGCCGAAGTTCCTCCTGTTCTTCCGTAGATTACTAATATTTTGTCTGAAGGACATCTTTTGTATCTTGAAATTAAGGCTGAGATACTTACAAAAAATACAATTGCGGCTACTACAATAATTATTACTGGTGTCATGGATTGGTTTTAAATGGGTTGTACGATTATGATATTGTTGTTTTCTATTTTTATGATTTTTACGAGGCTTCCTGAAATTATTTTTTCATGATGTTCTGTCATAGCTTCTAATTCATGGAATGCACCATTAATGCTAATCATGATTTTTCCTTTTCCTGCTTTGCTTTGAGGAATAGTCAAATACACTTCTGCAGATTTGTTTAATGTATTTTGAAGTTTAAAAGTATTGTCTTCTTCTAGTTTTTGAACTTGTCTAATAATGATAAAAAATAAAAACACAAACAAGCATCCTACGATTACTGAAATAACAATCAATAAAATAGGATTACTAATAGTATTGTAGAATGAAATTCCTGTCCAACTAAAACCTAATAAAAAATTGATAAGATTTCGTAGTGAAAACAATTGAAAAGTTGTGTCGCCACCCTCAAGATTGCTGTCAAAATCAGCTTGAAGTCCGTCAGTTGAATCAACACCTAAAAAAGTCATTATTGCCTGTACAGTAAAAATTAAGGTAGTGGGGATAGCAACGTACCAAAAGGTTTTTAGCAAAGGGTCTAGATTTTCTATAATTTCCATAAGTATAACTTTTAACAGTAAAGTTTTTATAAGTTATACAAACATAATGAATTTACTTACTAAAGCAATAAGTGAGGTTTAAATTTTTTTTAGCTATTGATTTTCTTTAATTGATAGAAGTAAAAACTTAAGAATTTCTTGTCCTTCTTCCCAAAATCCCAATTGGGATGCAAAGTTAAGATGTCCTTTCGGACCCACATTATAAAAACGACTTCCCCATTTTTGGGCTAAAAATTCGGCTCTTTCAACTGAAATATAAGGATCGTTGCTGCTTGTGATAACAATAGATGGATATTTTAATTGATTCAAGGGAATAGGAGCGAAGTTCCAAATTTCTTCAGGTGTGTGTTCTGATGATTCTACATCGGCGGGAGCAACCAGTAAAGCGCCAGCAATTTTGCTAGTGTCATTTTGCTGTGACCAATGCGTCACTAAAGAAACTGCCAGACTGTGAGCCACAATAACAATGGGTGTTTCAATAGTTTTAATAGTTGCATCCAGATTGCTTAACCAATCCTGCAATTGTGGTTGGTTCCAATTGTCCTGAACTACTTTTTTTGTATTTGGGAAATGTTGTAACCAATTGTCTTGCCAATGTCCTGTTGTCGAATCGCCTAATCCGGGAACTATTAATAAGGTATATTTCATGTTGCTGTTAAATGCTAATAAAAATAAATTTGATAAATTTTGGTCAGATTAAATAACTAAGAACTACACGACAACATAGAACAACCTACTTTGTTTCTTGCCCAATCAGGGCGTTTGGCGAACCATTTTTCTTGATCTTTTTGTTCAGAATATGGATTTTTGAGTAAGTTGAAAAGTTCATCAATAAGGCTGTAATCTCCTTTATCAGCAGCATCGATGGCGAGTTGTGCCATATAATTGCGCAATACATATTTAGGATTGATGGCATTCATTTTTTCAATGTGTTCAACATTTGATTCTTTTTCCAATTGCAAACGGGAACTGTATTTTTCAAACCATTTTGTCCAGGCTTCGGTTATTTTGGGGAATTCTTCGATTGATGTATAGAAAGCATCCTGAATAATCGAAATGCCTTGTTCTGGATTTTCTTTTTGAAAATGGCTTAAGTTTCTATAGAAAATCGTCATGTCAGTTTCTGTTAAATGTAAATTATTTTCTAATTCCTGAACTAAAGTTTGATCGTTTTCGTTTTCGGTGAAAAGACCAATTTTAGAACGCATCATGTTCAAATATTTACTTTCGAAAGCAGTACCAAAATCGGCTAAAACAGTTTCTAATTTTTCTGCTTCTCCGATTAACGGAAATAAAGCATTGGCCAGTTGGTATAAATTCCAAAGCACTATATTGGGTTGGTTTCCGTAACGGTAACGTTTGTGTTGCGAATCGGTCGTATTGGGAGTCCAGCCATAATCATAACCTTCTAGCCAACCGTAAGGACCGTAATCAATAGTTAATCCCAAGATGGACATATTATCAGTATTCATTACTCCGTGTACAAAACCTACACGTTGCCAGTGAATGACCATTTCCAGACTGTTTTCCGCAACTTTTTTAAAAAACTGAAGATAACTTTCTTTAGAAAGCGTACCTAATTCAGGATAAAAATGTTTGATGGTGTAGTCAACTAATTTTTTTAGTGTTTCAATATCATTGCGAACAGCAAGGATTTGGTAATTTCCAAAACGTAAAAAGCTAGGCGCAATTCGGCTGACAATAGCTCCTTTTTCGTATGCAGGATTGCCATTGTAAAGTACGTCTCTTAAAACTTCGTCTCCCGATAAGGCTAAAGATAAGGCGCGGGTAGTAGGTACGCCAAGGTGAAACATGGCTTCACTACATAAATATTCCCGAATGGAAGAACGCAAAACCGCTAATCCATCGGCGGTTCTGGAATATGGTGTTTTTCCGGCGCCTTTAAGTTGGATTGCCCAACGCTGATTATTATGAACGATTTCGGTTAAATTGATAGCGCGTCCATCTCCGAGTTGTCCTGCCCAGTTTCCAAATTGATGTCCGCCATAACACATAGCATAAGGCTGGGTATTTGGTAAAATTTCGTTTCCAGTGAAGACATTTTTGAATTCGTCAGATTTCGCATCGGTTTCTGATAATCCTAAGTTTTCTAACATTTCTGGCGAAACATGTAGAATTTGAGGATTTGCTGTTTGTTTTGGTGTTACAAATGAAAAACAAGCATTTTCAACCTGTCTTACGTAGTTTTCTGTAATTGGGTCGGCTGGTAATTCTTTGTTGAAAGTATCTTGGATGTTGAGTTTCATTGTATTTGAAGTAAAATCATTAGTAATACAAAGTTACAAATATTAACACAGTAAAATTTAACCATTAAGCAGTTAAGGTGATTTAGTTTTTTAACCACATAAGTCACATAAGTTTTAAAAAAAATTAAGTTCATATAAGTGTAAATAGTGAAACAATATATTTTTATGACTTAATACAACTTAATTCCTTAATGGTTAAAAATAGCTCGTAATTTTTGTTTATTTGGATAATCCGTGGCTAAAAATTTTAAAAGGTAACGTTCTTACTTTGCTGTTAAAAACTGAGTAACATTTTCTAAATTAAACTATCTTTGCCAGCCGAACAATCGGAAGAAAAACCTTAGTATGAAGTTTGATTTATTACAAAAAGACCCACTTTCTAAAGCTAGAGCGGGGAGCATTACCACAGATCACGGTGTAATTGAAACGCCTATTTTTATGCCTGTAGGCACTGTTGCCTCGGTAAAAGGAGTGCATCAAAGAGAATTAAAAAACGATATTAATCCTGATATTATTCTTGGAAATACCTATCATTTGTATTTGCGTCCGCAAACAAAAATTTTAGAAGCAGCTGGTGGTTTGCATAAATTTATGAATTGGGATCGTAATATTTTGACTGATTCGGGAGGTTATCAGGTGTATTCTCTTTCGAATAATAGAAAAATTAAGGAAGAAGGAGTAAAGTTCAAATCGCATATTGATGGTTCTTATCATTTCTTTTCGCCAGAAAGTGTAATGGAAATTCAACGTACCATAGGAGCCGATATTATTATGGCTTTTGACGAATGTACGCCTTATCCTTGCGATTACAGATATGCACAACGTTCGATGCACATGACCCATCGTTGGTTGGATCGTTGTATCAATCATTTGGATAAAGTACCAGTAAAATACGGTTACGATCAGGCTTTTTTTCCTATTGTTCAGGGAAGTACGTATAAAGATTTAAGACGTCAATCGGCGGAATATATTGCGAATTCGAACCAGGTAGGAAATGCTATTGGAGGATTATCTGTTGGTGAACCTGCAGAGGAAATGTATGCGATGACTGAGGTCGTTACTGAAATTTTACCAGAAGATAAACCAAGGTATTTAATGGGAGTAGGAACGCCTATTAATATTTTGGAAAATATAGCATTAGGAATTGATATGTTTGATTGTGTGATGCCAACTCGTAATGCGAGAAACGGAATGTTGTTTACGGCTAATGGTACTATCAATATCAAAAATAAAAAATGGGAAGACGATTTTTCGCCAATTGACGAAATGGGAATTACATTTGTGGATACAGAATATTCAAAAGCGTATTTGCGTCATCTTTTTGCTGCCAATGAATATTTAGGAAAGCAAATCGCTACGATTCATAATCTTGGTTTTTATATGTGGTTAGTGCGTGAAGCCAGAAAACATATTATTGCGGGAGATTTTAGATCATGGAAAGAAATGATGGTAAAAAATATGAACCAACGGTTGTAAAAAAAAGATGGAAGTTGGGAGTTAGAAGTAGAAAGTTTTTTAGCTTCCATTTCTTAACTCCCAGCTCCCGGCTCATAACTTCTAACTTTAAAATATGTTAACAATATTAGATAAATATATCCTGAAAAGATATTTAGCCACTTTTGGGGCTATGTTGTTGATGTTTATCCCAATTGGGATTATAATTGATGTTTCGGAGAAGATTAATAAAATGATCGAAAATAAGGTGCCGTTTATTGAAATTGCGACCTATTACTATCATTTTACTATTTATTTTGCAAATGCCTTATTTCCAATATTTTTGTTTTTATCTATCATTTGGTTTACATCAAAATTAGCTAACAACACCGAAATTATTGCTATTTTGAGTTCTGGAATCTCATTTACACGTTTTTTACGACCTTTTATCATTGGTGCTACAATAGTTTCTATAGGGGTTTTATTAATGGGATTTTATGTAGTTCCCAGAGCCAGTGAAGGATTTAATAATTTCAGATATACCTATTTAAAATCGGGAGGAAGGGAACAAATGACGGGTGATAATACCGATGTTTACAGACAACTGAATGACCATGAATTTCTTTATGTAAGTAATTTTAATGCCGCTTCTAAAATGGCTTTTAATTTTTCTTTGGAACGATTTAACAAAGAAAAAATGGTTTCTAAAATTACAGCTAGTAGGATTAAATGGAATGAAAAAGACAGTACTTACACATTATATGATTACTCTAAAAGAACCGTTGGGAAATTAGGCGATAAGATTGAAATTTTACCTGAAAAAAATGTAAAATTTAAATTTGAACTCGAAGATTTAACTCCCGTAGTTTATATAGCTGAGACCTTACGACTTAATGAATTGATTGATTTTATTGATAAGGAAAAAAAGCGTGGTTCTTCTAATATTAACACTTACATGGTGGTTTTATATAAAAAATTCAGTGTTCCTGTTTCGGCATTTATCCTGACAATTATTGCCGTAGCAGTTTCTTCTATGAAACGAAGAGGTGGAATGGGAATGAATTTAACCATAGGAATCGCCGTAGCCTTTGGATTTGTGTTTTTTGATAAGATTTTTGGAGTACTGGCCGAAAAATCTACTTTTTCTCCTTTTATAGCAGTTTGGTTTTCTAATATTATTTTTGGAATTCTGGCTGTATATTTATTACGCAATGCCAAACGCTAGACTTAAAAGTTACTTACATCTTCATTTAATTGTTTTTATTTGGGGATTTACCGCCATTTTAGGTGCTTTGATCACGATTGCAGCCGATGTAATTGTTTGGTATCGAATGCTTTTTGCGGCTTTGTTTTTAGCATTTTATATTTTCTTTTCTAAGAGATCTTTCCGTATTGCTGGAGATTCTTTGCTTAAGCTAACCTTAGTAGGTTTATTAATCGCACTGCACTGGATTTTTTTCTTTCATGCCATTCATATTTCTAATGTTTCTATTACGTTGTCCGTTTTTTCATTGGGCGCTTTTTTAGCTTCCTTATTGGAACCGTTATTTTATGGTCGAAAAGTCCTTTGGTACGAAGTATTCTTTGGACTAATCATCATTGTCGCATTAGCAATAATCATGCAGGTTGAGGTGGCTTACTTTGAAGGAATGTTATTTGCTTTCGTCTCCATAATATTAGGCGTTTTGTTTACATTATTTAATGGAAAATTAATTCAGAAACACGATTCGGCAGTGATTACTTTTTATGAGTTTCTGGCAGGAGTGTTATTTATAAGTTGTTATTTCATTGTGCAAAATAAATTTACAATCGAATTTTTTACGGTTTCTTTCAATGATTGGGTTTTACTTCTTGTTTTGTCTTCTGTTTGTACTGCTTATGCTTTTACGGCATCGGTAAAAGTGATGAAACAATTGAGTCCTTACACTGTAATGCTAACAACGAATCTGGAACCCGTTTACGGAATTGTTTTGGCCTATTTTATTATTGGAGAAAAAGAAAAAATGAGTGCTTCGTTTTATGTAGGTGCTGTGATTATAATATTGACAGTGATTCTAAACGGAATTTTAAAACACCGACGAAACAATAAAATAAAAGCAACTAATGTTAGTTAGATATCGATTTTATAGAATGGATTCAATTATCAAATTGAAAAATAGGTTCGAATAAGAATAGTTTTTTGGTTTGATTTTCAGTAAGATGAGGTTTTTAATGCACTTTGTAAAAGAATTGTATTATAGATTGTATCTTTGCCAAGTAAGACTAAAATAAAAAATAAGCGGGTGTAAATGATTTAAAATTTTATATTTGCACTTCCAAATAAAATAATAACGCACAAATCCTATGGAATATTTAGATTTTGAGCTTCCAATAAAAGAACTTGAAGACCAGTTAAACAAATGTCAGGTTATTGGAGAAGAATCAGATGTTGATGTTACAGCTACTTGTACTAAAATCAATGAAAAACTGATTGAAACTAAGAAGAATATTTATGAAAATCTTTCTGCTTGGCAACGTGTGCAATTATCAAGGCATCCAAGCCGACCTTATACTTTAGATCACGTTAGAGGACTTTGTGGAGAAACTTTTTTAGAACTTCACGGAGATAGAGGATTTAAGGATGACAAAGCCATGATAGGTGGTTTAGGGAAAATTGGTGGTCAGTCTTTTATGATTATTGGTCAGCAAAAAGGATACAATACTAAAACACGTCAATATAGAAATTTTGGGATGGCAAATCCTGAAGGATATCGTAAAGCTTTGCGATTGATGAAAATGGCGGAGAAATTTGGAATTCCTGTAATTACTTTAATCGATACTCCGGGAGCTTATCCAGGTTTAGAAGCTGAAGAGCGTGGACAAGGTGAAGCTATTGCCAGAAATATTTATGAAATGGTTTTGCTTAAAGTGCCTATTATTACCATTATTGTAGGTGAAGGTGCTTCGGGAGGAGCATTAGGAATTGGAGTAGGAGACCGTGTTTATATGCTTGAAAATACTTGGTATTCGGTTATTTCTCCTGAATCCTGTTCTTCTATTTTATGGAAAAGTTGGGAATATAAAGAGAAAGCTGCTGATGCATTGAAGCTGACTTCTGCCGATATGAAAAAGCAAGAATTAATAGATGATATTATTCCAGAACCTCTAGGTGGAGCACATTACGACAGAGAAACTACTTTTAAAACAGTTGAAGAATATATCCTAAAAGGATATAACGAATTGAAAGTTTTATCAACAGCTGACTTAATTGCTCAAAGAATGGATAAATACACTAAAATGGGAGAATTTAAAGAATAATAATCCTTTTTTAAGATATAATCCGTCTCGTGCTAAAACCTAGAACGAGACGGATTTTTTTTGGGTTATAAACAAAAAAAGTACAGTTATAAACATATTGTTGTAATAACTAAACTGCATTTTTTTTAAAAAATATGTTACTTTCGTAGTATGGAAAATTTCAAGAATGTTAAGCCTGTTAAGGTGGATAAAACGACTATTATAAACTTAGAAAAAGGAAAGCTTCCTCCGCAAGCTCTTGATTTAGAAGAAGCTGTGCTTGGGGCGATGATGATTGATAAAAAAGGAGTTGATGATGTTATTGATATCCTACAGCCAGACGCATTTTATAAAGAAGCCCATAAACATATTTTTGAAGCAATTGTTCAATTGTTTACAGAAACCCAACCTATCGATTTATTGACTGTCTCAGCACAGTTGAAAAAAAATGCAAAATTAGAGTTAGCAGGAGGCGATTTTTATTTAATTCAGCTAACGCAAAAAATATCATCATCTGCGCATATTGAATTTCACTCGAGGATTATTCTTCAAAAATTCATTCAACGTAGTTTAATTCGAATTTCTTCTGAAATTATCGAAGATTCTTATGATGAAACTACCGATGTTTTTGATTTATTAGACAAAGCAGAATCTAAACTTTACGAAGTTACCCAGGGAAATATCAAACGTAGTTCGGAAACAGCGCAAAGTTTAGTATTACAAGCTAAGAAGAAAATTGAAGAAATTAGTAAAAAAGAAGGTTTAAGTGGTGTTGAGACTGGATTTACTAATTTAGATAAATTGACTTCAGGGTGGCAGCCAAGTGATTTAATTATCATTGCAGCACGTCCGGCGATGGGAAAAACAGCTTTTGTATTGTCAATGGCTAGAAATATGGCAATTAATTACGGACACGGAGTAGCTGTATTTTCACTAGAGATGGCATCAGTACAGTTAATTACCCGTTTGATTTCGTCTGAAACAGGCTTGTCATCAGAGAAATTAAGAACTGGTAAATTAGAACCACACGAATGGACAATGTTGAGTACTAAGGTGAAAGATTTAGAAAAAGCACCTCTGTTTATTGATGACACGCCTTCACTTTCGATATTTGATTTAAGAGCAAAAGCAAGACGTTTGCATTCACAACATGGTATAAAGATTATCATTATTGATTATTTGCAGTTAATGACAGCCGGAGGAAATGGAAAAGGTGGAGGAAATCGTGAACAAGAGATTTCTACTATTTCCCGAAATTTAAAAGCTTTAGCGAAAGAATTAAATATTCCGGTAATTGCACTTTCTCAGTTATCGCGTGCCGTTGAAACCCGTGGATCCAGTAAAAGACCTTTACTTTCTGACCTTCGTGAATCGGGAGCGATTGAGCAGGATGCCGATATTGTATCGTTTTTATATCGTCCTGAATACTACAAAATTGATGAATGGGATGATGATGAAGCAGCTCCTACAGCAGGACAAGCCGAAATTATGATTGCAAAACACCGTAATGGTGGAATTGAAAATGTTCGTTTGAAATTCATAGGTCATTTAGGGAAGTTTGATAACTTAGATGATTATAGCGGAGGTTATGATGCAGATTTACCTTCATCAATGAATCAGGATGAAAATGCTTTTATTACTAAAAATCTACCTTCTCCTCATGAAGCATTTGGAAGTAATTTGAATGATGACGACGATGATGATATGCCGTTTTAAGATAAAAGCTTTATATTTGAAATAAAACACTCTAATGGTTTTTAAAAAAATAGCTTTTCTTATTATTGTCTTACTCTCTTTTTCAGTAAAGGCTTCTTTTATTTTGTTGCCAATGGATGAAACTTCGCAGCAAAATCATCTTAAAGCTTACGGAATTACCTATTGGTGTTTAGATAAAAAATACAAGGCAAGCTGGTTGCTTAATTATCGCGGAGGTTCATTTTTATTACCTGATGCAACTGAAATTAGAAAAGAATGTCAGATTAGAGGAGTTAGTTTCGAAATACTTTCTAATAATGAAGAGCAATCTATTTTAAACGAAATTGCAAGTCCATCCCAAAATATGGAAAATGTAATTCTGGAAAAAGCACCAAAAATAGCGGTGTATACTCCAAAAGGGAAGAAACCTTGGGATGATGCTGTGACTTTGGTCTTAACTTATGCCGAAATTCCCTTTACTGCAATTTATGATGAAGAAGTTTTAAGCGATCAATTGGTTCTTTACGATTGGTTGCATTTGCATCATGAAGATTTTACTGGACAATATGGTAAGTTTTATAGTTCGTATCGAAATGTACCTTGGTACATAGAACAAAAAAAAGATGCTGAAAATCTTGCTGCTAAATTAGGTTATGCTAAAGTTTCTCAAGAAAAAGGTGCTGTAGCCAAGAAAATTAGAGATTTTGTTGTGGGTGGCGGATTTATGTTTGCCATGTGTTCAGCAACAGATAGTTTTGATATTGCCTTATCTGCTGATGGAGTTGATATTTGTGAACCAATGTTTGACGGCGATCCAAGTGAGGCTAATTATCAATCCAAATTGAATTATACTAATTCTTTTGCATTTAAAGATTTTACATTAGAACGCAGACCAGAAAAATATGAGTTTTCAGATATTGATATGACCGAAAAACGAATAGTTCCTATGGAGAAAGATTATTTTACTCTGATGGAATTTTCGGCTAAATGGGATCCGATTCCTTCTATGCTTTGTCAAAATCATACCCAACTTGTAAAAGGATTTATGGGGCAAACCACCGCTTTTGATGCCAAATTAGTGAAATCAAATATTATAACTTTAGGAAGCTGTGAGTTAAATGGTGAAGCAAGATACATTCATGGGCAAAAAGGAAAAGGAATGTTTTGTTTTTATGGAGGTCATGATCCTGAAGATTACCAACATAAAGTTGGCGATGCTCCAACCGTACTGGATTTACATCCTAATTCACCAGGATATCGATTGATTTTGAATAATGTTTTGTTTCCTGCTGCCAAAAAGAAAAAGCAAAAAACTTAATCAACTTTTAGTTTATATTTGACACCATTAATATCGGTTGCCATTATTCCATTAGAATTAATATGCTCGCTAATAATTTCGATTTCTGTATTGTCGTTTCCTTTTAAAACTCCAATTCCTATTTCGTCTTCAAGATTAATAACTCCATTCACATTTTTTTCATTTTCATCTGTTCCTTTAACTTGATGATTGTATTTTTTGTTATTTGTTGAAGAATAGTAGTAAAACTCGTTTGAATTATTAATTGTCGATTTTTTAGGGTTTTCTTGTTTTTTGCTCTCTTTTTTTAATTCTTTTTTGTCTTTTTCTTTATTGATACAGGACGTTGAATTTATTAATAATCCTATGATAATACACTGGTAAAGAATGTTTATTTGAGTTCTCATAGTTGAATGATTTGTTTTTTAACTATGTAATTTTATTATTAGTGAGTTTAAAAAATAGTTTAAAACCCAAATTTATAACTAATAAAAATATTTTTTTTACGGAAAACCGTAAATGAACTGCTTTTTTTGGAACGAAATTATGTAATGTAACTAGTTAGTATGAGATTAATTTAGATTAATCCCATATCTTTTGCTAGAGCAATAAGATGTACATTGTTGTTTGCTTTAAAGTAGGTTTTGAGTTTGTTGAGTCGTTTTTCAATACTACTATTCCCATTTGGGAGTATTCCTGATTTTTTAAACTCGGATGCGATTTCGTTTATAATTAACCCTTTCGATAATAATTTTAATAACGATATATCATAAGCTTCTATTTCTATTATTGATTTTTCGGTTATTGTATTGATATTTGTTTCAGGTAATAGAATTCTACTGTTGCCATTATAAATGCTTTGTATCGCTTTTTCTAATTCTTTAATACTATTTCTTCCTTTTATTACATACGCATCAATTTCTAAATTATTGAATAATGAGTTTATTTTAAAAGATTTGTCTTCAATAGAAAATACGATTGTCTTAATTGTAGGTTGTATTTTTTTTACAGCAGCAATCAATTCTTCACCATTGACAAGTTTGCTTTCTCTATGATCTTGTTTAAAAGACAAGTCACTTATTAATAAGTCAAATGGTTCGTTTTCTGCCAAAGATTTTTTTATTTTGAGCATGGCGTCATCACAATATTTTACATGCTGAATATCAGTTATAGATAAGTTTTCTAAGGTTTGTATGATGGTTTGACTAATAGAATCTAAGTCCTCGGCAATTAATACTTTTTTAAACATACTAACTTATTTATATTGGAATAATCATATTTATTTTAACGCCTTTATTTGTTTTGCTATCAAAAGTAAAGTTTCCATTGATAGCTGTAATTCTGTTTTCTACATTTTGAAGTCCATTTTTTTTAATATTTGTTTCAAGATTAATCCCGATTCCGTTGTCAAAATAATTTAAAAGAAGATTGTTTTCTTGCTTTTTAAATGAAACAATAGCTAAGTTACATTTACTGTGTTTTTTCATATTCACTAATAATTCTTGCAGCACCCTATAGATTGTGATTTTTTTAAAATTAGTTATGCTTGACCAATCAATATTGTCTAAACCATTGATCATAACATTTACAGAATGATTTTTAAAACTATAAATCATTTCTTTTAAGTTGGCCTCAAAAAGATTTCCTGTTTCAATTAGGCTGTTTTCTCTCGAAATATTTCTTGCTGTCAAATAAATACTGTCTAAATTCCCGAGTAATTTTTCGGTATTATTGGTAGAAGATAAATCCTGAGTTTCAGCAAAATTAATTGTTTGAAAAATATCATTAGCTAATTCATCATGTAATTTTTTTGCAATCCTAATTTCAGTATTGTAAGCTGTTTGAAGTTTTTCTTTTTTGTTTTTCTCAATTAGATAGTAGTAGATAAATCCCAAAATAATAATTAAGATTACTATTGTAAAGACAGTTATTATGTTTTTGTTTTTTTCTAATTCCTGTCGTAATTCTTTTTCGGCTTTCAATTTCTGATTTTCTTCTTTTTCTTTTTTAGAATCGTATTTCAATTTCGCGAAATAGTTTTTTGCTTTTTGCCTAACTTTAGTAATACTGTCGTTAAGATGGATGTATTTAAGAGAGAGTTTTTTTAATTCTTCTCCAGTGTTGTGTTTGATTAATAAACTTAATCCTAGTAAGCGATCGTCAGGGTTGTTATACTCTGTTGCTTTTTGATAAAGTAAATAGGCATATTTAGTTGCTTTTTTTTCGTCTTTTTTTGAATAATATTGATTTAGGTTATGATAATTAGCTGTTAAATCATAATCATTATCAGCTGTTGAATCCATATTAGAATTAAGCTTTAATGATTTATTGAGATATTTAATAGCATTTGGGTTACCAATTTTAAAGTAACTATAACCTAGGTCATTTAATATCCCAGAGGTGTAATATTTGTTTTGTTTTATTTCTTTTTCATCAAGTAATGGAAGTAAAATTTCAATAGCTTTTTTATATTCTTTTTTTTGTTTGTAAGTATGACCAATGTTGAGTATGCTTAATAATTTACGTCTTTTATCAACATTAAATGTAGATGCTTTTTTATAATAATAGAGGGCTTCGTCATAATTTCCTTGGCAAGCATAGTTGAAAGCCAATATGTTGTGAAATTTGTGTTTTTGCTTGTCACTTTTAACTTTTTCAATAATGGATATTGTTTCTACAATGGAACTTTCAGCACCAGCATAATCTCCTTGTAGTTGCTGAGCCATTGTCAAAATAAACATTGAAATAGAATACTTTCTAAATTCCTTTTCAGGACTGATTATTAGTTTTGTCTTGTTGGCGTAGTAAAAGGCGCTGTCGTATTTAGAATTATCGTAATAATCGTTGGCAAGTTTATAGTATTGATTAACTTGTTTTGTATTGTATGTGTTGTCTTTTAAAACAACGTCTTCCTTTTTATGACAAGAATAAAAGGATAAGATTAACAATAATAGAGTTATTGTTTTGAGAATTATTTTTCGAAAAATCATTTTACTAAAATACTATTTTTCTGTATAACTAAAAATCTGGCAAAGTTAATTGTGAGAGGTTTTCTGAATTTTTCGAAAAACAAAAAACCTCATTCGAAAGAATGAGGTTTTTCTATAAGTAAGTAATTCTAAATTGAGTTGATAAAACGTTTATTTTACTTTATTAAGTACAGCTTTGAAAGCTTCTGGGTGGTTCATAGCTAAATCAGCAAGAACTTTTCTGTTCAATTCGATTCCGTTAGCTTTAACTTTCCCCATGAATTGTGAATAAGACATTCCTTCTAAACGAGCTCCAGCGTTGATACGTTGAATCCATAAAGCACGGAAATTTCTTTTGTTCACTTTTCTATCACGGTATGCATAGCACATTGCTTTTTCTACCGCATTCTTTGCAACTGTCCAAACGTTTTTACGTCTACCAAAGAAACCTTTGGCTTGCTTCATTATTTTTTTTCTTCTTGCTCTTTTAGCAACTGAATTTACCGATCTTGGCATAATTTTATTGTTTTTTTGTAGCAGGCGTCCCGAATTTAATCAAGAGAACTTAAGGCCATACTCCAAGGTTATTGAAATTGTTTTTAACCTAAAGAATAAAAAAGTTAGAGGTTAGAAGTTGTAAGTTTTAATACTCATAACAAACAACTTTTAACGATTAACAATTATATAATTCTTAATTGTTGTTTGATGCTTTTCATATCTGTAGAGTGAACTAGCGCTGAGTGTGTCAAAGCTAATTTACGTTTCTTAGATTTTTTAGTCAAGATGTGACTTTTAAAAGCGTGTTTTCTTTTAATCTTTCCAGAACCAGTAACTTTAAAACGTTTCTTGGCGCTAGATTTGGTTTTCATTTTAGGCATTTTTTCCTAGTGTTTTAATTTATTCCTACTTACTTATCTTTGTGAGCTGGCTAAGCTAATATTGCTTTTACTAACTCATTATGTTTTCTGCAATCTGCGTTTTGCAAACTGAATACTATTTCTTTTTCTTTGGAGCAATGAACATAATCATTCTCTTTCCTTCAAGAACAGGCATAGCTTCTACTTTACCAAATTCTTCTAAATCTGTAGCTAATCTTAATAATAAGATTTGACCTTGATCTTTATAAATAATAGAACGCCCTTTAAAGAAAACAAATGCTTTTAATTTAGCACCTTCTTTTAAGAATTTTTCAGCGTTTTTTCTTTTAAACTCATAATCATGCTCATCAGTTTGAGGGCCAAAACGGATTTCTTTAACAACAACCTGTGAAGATTTTGCTTTTAGAACTTTTTCACGTTTCTTTTGCTCATAGACAAACTTTTTGTAGTCCATGATTTTACAAACCGGTGGATCTGCATTTGGTGAAATTTCAACTAAATCTAGTTCAAACTCGTCCGCTAGTCTTAATGCTTCGGAAAGTTTAAAAACTCCAGGCTCAATGTTTTCACCTACAAGCCTTACTTCTTGCACTCCACGAATAAGATTGTTTATCCTGTGTGCATCTTTTTTTTCTACGCGAGGTTGGTAACCTCTGTTGCTTCTTATTGCTATGACTTTAAAATTTAAGTTAAACTGTAAATACTTTTAATGTTTTGTTTATTTCTTCGGTAACAATCGAAGCAAATTCTTCTATTGTTACGGTAACGTTTCCTTTTCCTTCTTGACCATGACGACGGATAGAAATAGTTCCATTTTTCTCCTCTTCTTCACCTACAATTAGCATGAACGGGATTTTTTGCATCTCGGCATCCCTAATTTTCTTACCAATTGTCTCATTTCTGTTGTCAATTAGCCCGCGAATTTCGTGATTTTCTAGCAAATCTAAAACTTTTTTAGCATAATTTTCATATTTCTCGCTCAAAGACAATATAATAGCCTGTTCTGGCATCAGCCAAAGCGGGAAATTTCCTGCTGTATGTTCCAGTAAGATAGCTATAAAACGTTCCATAGACCCAAAAGGAGCTCTATGAATCATCACTGGACGATGCAATTCGTTGTCTGATCCTTTATATGTTAATTCGAAACGCTCAGGTAAGTTATAATCAACTTGGATTGTTCCTAGTTGCCATTGTCTTCCCAACGCATCTTTTACCATGAAGTCTAATTTTGGTCCGTAGAAAGCAGCTTCACCATATTCTACAACAGTGTTTAAACCTTTGTCAGCGGCAGCATTGATAATTGCATTTTCAGCTTTTTCCCAATTTTCATCTGTACCAATATATTTATCTCTGTTCTCTTTATCTCTTAATGAAATTTGAGCAGTAAAATTTTCGAAACCTAATGAACCAAATACATAAAGAACCAGGTCTATTACTTTTTTAAACTCTTCATCTAATTGTTCTGGAGTACAAAAAATATGTGCATCATCCTGAGTAAATCCTCTTACACGAGTCAAACCATGTAATTCTCCAGACTGTTCATATCTATAAACTGTTCCAAATTCAGCATAACGCTTCGGTAAATCTTTGTATGACCAAGGTCTTACATTGTAGATTTCGCAGTGGTGAGGACAGTTCATAGGTTTCAATAAAAACTCTTCACCTTCAGCTGGAGTATTTATTGGTTGAAAACTATCAGCACCATATTTCGCATAATGACCAGAAGTTACGTATAATTCTTTTTGACCAATATGTGGAGTAACTACTTGCTCGTAACCAGCTTTTTTCTGAGCTTTTTTCAAAAATTGTTCTAATCGATCTCTTAAAGCAGCTCCTTTTGGTAACCATAATGGTAAACCTTGACCCACTTTTTGAGAAAAAGCAAATAATTCCAATTCTTTTCCAAGTTTACGGTGATCGCGACGTTTTGCTTCTTCAAGAAGTAAAAGGTACTCTGTTAAGTCTTTTTGTTTTGGGAAAGAAGTTCCGTAAACACGAGTCAACTGTTTGTTTTTTTCATCACCTCTCCAGTAAGCACCAGCAACACTCATTACTTTCATTGCTTTAATAAGTCCAGTGTTTGGAATATGACCTCCACGACATAAGTCGGTAAAAGTATCGTGATCACAAAATGTGATTGTTCCGTCTTCTAGATTCGAAATCAATTCTGTTTTGTATACATTGTCTTTGTATAATTCTAAAGCTTCTGCTTTAGTAACAGGGCGAAGTTTGAATTCGTGTTTTCCTCTCGAGATTTCTAAAACACGGTCTTCGATTTTCTTGAAATCAGCTTCAGTGATTTTTTGATCTTCAAAATCCACATCGTAATAAAAACCATTTGCAATAGCTGGACCAAGAGTTAATTTAATTCCTGGGTACATTTCTTCAAGAACTTGTGCCATTACGTGAGAAGTAGAGTGCCAAAAAGCTTTTTTGCCTTCTAAATCATTCCATGTGTATAATGTAAGACTGCCGTCCGTCGTTAAAGGAGTTACTGTTTCTATAGTTATACCATTAAAAGAAGCCGAAATCACATTTCTAGCAAATCCTTCGCTAATGTTTTTAGCAACATCCATCGGAGTTGTGCTTTTTGCAAACTCTCTAACTGACCCATCGGGCAAAGTAATCTTTATCATTCCTTAAATTTTATGGACTGCAAAGATAAATGATTTAGAATAACTTCAATAATAGGTTCTGGATAATTTTTTGAAGATACTAACGGTTTTTTAAAATAAAATAGGGTGTGTGGTAATTGTGTGGAATTTCTAAAGTAATTTGATTAATTTTGAAAAATTACGAAGTTCAATATAATCTTTACATTGGCATCAATGCTTTGGTGGCAAACAGTATCAATACTATTTTAATGATAAATTCTCATAACGAAACCGTTTCTCAAGTCTCTTTTTTAGATAAGCTTAGGTTGTCTACTTCACCTCTTCATAAACAATTAGAATCAGTGCCTCTGTCTCAGATAGTTGTTTCGCCACAAATCACAGTTCAAAAATATGCCGAATATTTGTTGGTTATGGAGTGTGTAATTAGAGATGTTGAGGCAAAAGTGTATCCTGTGATTTCAAATTTTATTTCAGATATTGATCAAAGAAAAAAGTTGAGTTGGATACAAGATGATTTAGAGGTGTTGGGTTTTTCAGTACTAAATGAAGCTACAGCATTCGATGCTGATTTTGAAGTTCCATTTGCATTGGGGATTCTTTATGTTTTAGAAGGTTCTTCGCTTGGAGGTAGAGTTATTTTGAAAAATATTGAAAAACAATTAGGTTTTAATGCAGAACGTGGTGCTAAATATTTTTCTGGCTATAAGGAAAATACTGGTTCATTGTGGAAAAGTTTTCTTTCGGAAATGGTTCAATATGAGCAAGATCATGATTGCAGTAATGCAATTATTGAAGGGGCTAATTTTGCTTTTGAAATTATTCGTGAGCAATTTGAAAGAGGTAATAGATGAAGATAAGAGACATTGTAAATAGGGATATTGTAAATCTCATCAATTGTGAAAATGAGCCAATACATATTCCAGGAAGTATTCAGCCTCATGGTTTGTTGATTGGTTTGACAAAAGAATTTAAGATTGTTTTTTGTAGTGAAAACATTTCTGAATTCCTGTCTTTTAGGCATACGGAAGTTTTAGGTAAAGATTTCAAGGATGTTTTTGGTAGTGAAAATTTTAGTATAATCAAGGATTCTTCGCTAAAGGAAAATGTGCTTCAGGTGAAGATGGAATTGGAAAAGAAGATTTTTCAATGTTTTTTTCATCAGAGTAATGATTATTATGTGTTTGAAGCGGAACCTTCTAAGGTTGGAGTAGAGGAGATTACAGATGTTTATAATCAAACACTTCAGTTTATAAACTACATGAATACTACACAGTCGCTTAAAAGTCTTTGTCAGATGGTTGCTAAAGAGACAAGGTCATTAACGGGATATGATCGTGTAATGGTTTATCGTTTTGATAAAGAATATAATGGTGAGGTGTATGCGGAATGTTGTCGTGAAGATTTAGAACCGTTTTTGGGCTTGCATTATCCACATACAGATATTCCCGTGCAGGCAAGAGAATTGTATATGCGTAATGTGTTAAGGTTGATCACTGATATAGATTATACACCCGTACCTATATATACAATAGATGATGATGGTAATAAAAACTTAGATTTGAGTTTGTCTGTTTTAAGGAGTACTTCGCCTATACATGTTGAGTATTTGAAAAACATGGGTGTTGGTGCAACATTAACTATTTCGCTGATACATCAAGGAAAACTTTGGGGGTTAATAGCATGTCATCATTATTCGTCAAAAAATCTCACTCCAGAAATAAGACTAGCTGCACAGCTTCAGGGGCAGTTTATTACTTCTCAAATAGATGTGAGGCAGTCAAATGAGGAATATGAGGTTTCTAGAAAAACAAATAATGCTCTGGAGAAAGTTACAGGTTTTGATTTGCCTCCTATTATGGAGTCTTTTAAAATTATTAGCGTTAATCCAGAATTGCTTAAGCTTTGTAATGCTTCAGGAGTTTCGCTATATATAAATGGGGAGGTGTATAAAAATGGAGTAACTCCGCCTGGAAATATTATTCCGTCTTTGTCAAGTTGGCTTTCTGAGTATTCTAATGAAGGTAGTTTTGTTACAGAGAAGATTGTTGATTTTGTTCCAGCTATGAAATCTGTCTGGGATAAAGTTTCTGGAGTTATTTATTATTCGTTAGGTAAAAATAATTCTATTATTTGGTACAGGACGGAGACTATAACAGAAGTGAATTGGGGTGGAGATCCTACTAAAGCAATTGTTAAAGATGAAAACGGATTGCATCCAAGAAATTCTTTTGCAAAATGGAAACAGGTTAATAAAAATAAAAGTACTCCGTGGTTGCATCCTGAACTTAATGCTGCGGCAAAATATGCACATGCTCTACAAAAGCAAATTAACCTTATGTTGTTGAGTGATGAAGAAATTAAATATCGCAAATTAAGTGAAAAGTTAAAAGAGAGTAATGAGGAGCTGCAGAATATAAATTGGATTAGTACACATGATCTTCAGGAGCCTTTGCGAAAAATACAAATTATTTCCTCTATGGTTTTGTTTAAAGAAAAAGACAATATGAGTGAAAATATGATTGTTTCTTTGCATAAGATGAATAAGTCAGCTATGCGGATGCAAAATCTATTAGCGGATATACTTAAATATACAAAAGTTAAAAATTCAGCTAAAGCATTTGAGCTGATTGATATGAATCAGATTGTAAAAGAAGTTATTTTAGATATAAAAGAAAGTATAGTTGATGCAGATGCTGAAATTATTACTTCTGATTTACCTTCTGTATATGCTGTTCCTTTTCTTATTAAGCAACTTATTTCAAATATCCTTTTGAATTCTCTTAAATATTCTTCTCCAGATAGAAAGCTACTTATTACTATTTCTGTAGAAAAAGATGTTAAGGATGTTAATTTAGGGGATTCAACGTACTTTAAGTTTGTTTTTGTTGATAATGGAATTGGTTTTCATCAAGAATACTCTGAAAAGATATTTAATATTTTTACAAGGTTGCATAGTCAGAATGAATATGTAGGCTCTGGTGTAGGTTTGGCTTTATGTAAAAAAATAGTTCAAACGCATAATGGGTATATTACCGCAAAAAGTTCTTTAGGTAATGGAGCTGTGTTTATGGTTTATTTGCCATCTCAAAGTGGTTCCGCTTTAATTTGATTTGGTTCTTTTTTTTAAACTTTAAACTTTTTGTTTTTTAAATTGCATGTTTTCAGTTGATTAAAAAATAGTTTTAAAATAGTTTGCAAAATCTATTGTTAAAACGAATAAAGTAGCTACTTTTGCACCCGCAACGACGCAGACGTTCTACTATATACTGACAAACATTAAATCAAAGAGAAGAATTATTTCTTTAAAAAAAGGTTTAAAAAAGTTTGTGAGATTAAGAAATGGATGTTACATTTGCACCCCGCAAAAGGGTTAAGTTATTTGGGAGATTGGTAAGGATTTTTAGAGAAAGAGGGGGAGAAATTCTTCGAAAAAAAAACTTTAAAAAATTCTTGCGAGATTAAAAAGAAGTTGTACTTTTGCACCCGCTTCGAGAAACACGCCAAGCGCGTTAAACGAGAAGAGAAAAACAAGAAGAACACGTTCCTAGACATATTGAATTGACAGCCGTCTTTATCGAAAGATAGAGACAAAAGAATAAGAGTAATAGAATCGAGAGATTAGAATGAACCACTAGAATTTTCAGTCAAATAAATAAAGAGATGCAAATCTCAA
>NZ_JBCFQK010000036.1:0-18542 GCF_041729735.1 Flavobacterium magnesitis
CGATAATAGTGGAAATCCTTTTTTGAGGTTCTTTTCGAAAAAAAGATTGCAACGAATAGCGGGAGGGAGGCTCATTGAATACACAAAAAATTCTGCTCCTAAAATAGAAAAGATTCTGAAACAAGTTCAGAATAAAAAAAAATCCCCAACTACTTTCGTAATCGGGGATTCTCCTATTTATTTTGTCTGCAAACTGCCGACTGAATACTGCGTTCTGAAAACTATTCGTTAACAATAACCCATTCTCCAGTTGCTAATAGAGCTTCTGCTTTTTTGAATTTCATAGATTCCGTTTTTCCAGTAGCTATTTGTTGTACCGTTACAGTATCGTTGCGATTGATTTTTGGCATCTCTCTTACGATAGTTTCTGTTATCTGGCGTTGTTGCGTTTCTCCAGCTTCACGATTCATGTTTTCGCTATTTGGAATTTCGTCTTTACTCAATTGTAATTTTTCTTTTGGACGAACTACTTCTCTTGCTTCTTCAATTTCCGGAGCCGATTGTTGTGGTAAATCTCCTTTGAATAAGAATGAAATTACTTCTTTGTTGATTCCGTTCAACATGCTGTTGAATAAATTGAAAGCTTCAAATTTATAGATAAGCAATGGATCTTTTTGTTCGTGAACGGCTAATTGAACGGATTGTTTCAATTCGTCCATTTTGCGTAAGTGTTTTTTCCAGGCTTCATCAACAATAGAAAGCGTGATGTTTTTCTCAAAATCAGCTATTAATTGTTTTCCTTCTGTTTCGTAGGCTTTTTTCAAATCAGTTACTACACTTAATGATTTTACACCATCAGTAAAAGGAACTACAATGCGCTCAAATTGATTGTTTGGATCTTCGAAAATGTTTTTTACAATAGGGAAAGCTTCTCTGGCACTACGATCACATTTTTCAGTGTAATAGTTTAAGGCTTCTTTATATACTTTTCCAGTTAATTCAATTTCGTTTAATCTTGTAAATTCAGCTTCTGTTACAGGAGAAGTGATAGAGAAATAACGAATCAAATCAAATTCGAAAGCTTTGTAATCATTTGTTGCTTTTGTATTTTGAACAAAAAGTTCGCAAGTATCATACAACATATTAGCGATATCCAGTTTCAAACGCTCACCAAACAAAGCGTGACGACGACGTTTGTAAACTACTTCACGTTGTGCGTTCATAACGTCATCATATTCTAATAAACGTTTACGAACACCAAAGTTGTTTTCTTCTACTTTTTTCTGAGCACGTTCGATAGATTTAGTCATCATCGAATGTTGGATCACTTCGCCTTCTTCAAGTCCCATTCTGTCCATAACCTTAGCTACTCTTTCAGAACCAAATAAACGCATTAGGTTGTCTTCCAGAGAAACATAAAACTGAGAACTTCCCGGATCTCCCTGACGACCCGCACGACCACGTAACTGACGGTCTACACGACGAGAATCATGACGCTCAGTACCTACAATTGCTAAACCACCAGCCGCTTTTACTTCTGGAGATAATTTAATATCGGTACCACGACCAGCCATATTGGTTGCAATGGTTACTACACCAGCTTTACCAGCTTCTTCAACAATTTGTGCTTCTTGCTTGTGCATTTTAGCATTCAAAACGTTGTGCGTTACACCGCGCATTTTCAACATTCGGCTCAATAATTCAGAAATCTCTACAGAAGTTGTACCAATAAGAACCGGACGACCTGCATTAGATAATTGAGTTACATCTTCGATAACTGCGTTGAATTTTTCACGAGTGGTTTTGTAGATAAAATCTTCTTTGTCAATTCTTGCAATTCCTCTATTTGTAGGGATTTCAACAACATCTAATTTGTAGATTTGCCATAACTCTCCAGCTTCAGTAACTGCAGTACCAGTCATTCCAGCAAGTTTGTTGTACATTCTAAAGTAGTTTTGCAAAGTTACCGTTGCAAAAGTTTGAGTAGCTGCCTCGATTTTTACATTTTCTTTGGCTTCGATCGCTTGGTGTAATCCGTCAGAATAACGACGACCATCCATGATACGACCTGTTTGCTCATCGACAATCATGATTTTGTTGTCCATGATTACATATTCTACATCTTTTTCGAATAAAGCATAGGCTTTCAAAAGCTGTGTTAAAGTATGAATACGCTCGCTTTTGATACCGAAATCCTGAAATAATTTTTCTTTTTCTTCAGCCTCAGCGTCTTTGTCTAATTTTTTCTTTTCGATATTGGCGATTTCTGTTCCAATGTCTGGTAAAACGAAAAAGTCAGCATCGGTATCTCCTGAAAGAAATTTGATTCCGTTATCAGTCAATTCTACCTGATTGTTTTTTTCTTCGATAACAAAATACAATGCTTCATCAACCTTTGGCATTTCGCGGTTGTTGTCTTGCATGTATTGGTTTTCGGTTTTTTGAAGCAATTGTTTGATTCCTTCTTCACTTAAGAATTTAATCAATGCTTTATTTTTAGGCAAACTTCTGTAAGCTCTTAAAAGCAAGAAACCACCTTCTTTGGTATTTCCTTCTTTGATTAATTTTTTAGCTTCAGTAAGAAAACCTGTTGCTAACTGACGTTGCAATCCAACAAGTGTTTCGATTTTTGGTTTCAACTCATTGAATTCGTGACGATCTCCTTGTGGAACTGGACCAGAAATAATCAATGGCGTTCTGGCGTCATCAATTAATACCGAATCCACCTCATCGACAATGGCAAAGTTGTGTTTTCTTTGAACCAAATCCGTTGGCGAATGTGCCATGTTGTCTCTTAGGTAATCAAAACCAAATTCGTTATTAGTTCCATAAGTGATATCAGCATCGTACGCTTTTTTTCTACCTTCTGAATTCGGTTGGTGATTGTCGATACAATCTACAGTCATTCCGTGGAATTCAAATAAAGGTGCTTTCCATGTACTATCACGTTTTGCTAAGTAGTCATTCACAGTTACTAAATGCACTCCGTTTCCAGTCAACGCATTTAGATAAAGAGGCAAGGTTGCAACCAATGTTTTTCCTTCTCCTGTTTGCATTTCGGCAACTTTACCTTGGTGCAAAACCATACCACCAATTAACTGAACATCATAATGAATCATGTCCCAGGTGATTTCTTTACCAGCAGCATTCCATTTGTTTAACCAAACGGCTTTGTCTCCTTCAATACTAACATACGATTTTGTTGCTGAAAATTCACGGTCTTTTGCAGTGGCAGTAACAGTGATCTCATTGTTGTCTTTGAAACGTCTTGCTGTTTCTTTTACTACCGCAAAAGCTTCAGGAAGAATATCCATTAAAGTTTTTTCAGATTCAGTATAAGCTTCTTTCTCCAGATTATCAATTTCGGTGTAGAGATCTTCTCTTTTATCAATGTCTTCAATTTTCTCCACTTCGGCTTTAAGTGCAGTAATTTTAGCATCAATTCCAGCACGTGCTTCTTTAATTTTTTGTTTAAAGAAAGTAGTTCGCTCTCTCAACTCGTCGTGAGATAGCGCTTGTAAGTTACTTTCAAAAGTTTTTATTTTGCTTAAGTAGGGCTGTAAAGATTTTACATCTTTCTCCGATTTGTCTCCTACAAAAACTTTAAGAATGCTGTTTATGAAACTCATAATATATTTGTATTTCTAATTAATTGTATCTCTTTGTTGAACCAAAAAAAAAGCCTCTTTTGAGACTTTTTCTTAGTTTTTTAATATTCATCCTCGTTCCAAAGATAATCTTCGTCAGTTGGATAATCTGGCCAAATTTCTTCCATTGACTCATATATCTCGCCTTCATCTTCAATAGACTGTAGATTTTCTACTACTTCTAATGGAGCTCCTGCACGTATAGCGTAATCAATAAGTTCGTCTTTGTTAGCAGGCCAAGGGGCATCACTTAGATAGGATGCTAATTCTAGTGTCCAATACATCTTTTGTCGATTTAGTTTTGTGCAAAAATAAATTTTTTACTGAAAAAGACAAGTAAAAAACCATTTATTTTTAGTTAAATTTAAGAACGTGTTTTTTTAAATTCCAAAAAAGAAATACCAAATTCCAAAAACAGAATAGAAATCTCAATATTTTAAATTCCAAATTCCAAAAAAATCTCTTGGAATTATTGGGATTTGGGATTTTATCCCGAAACTTCGGGATTGGAATTTTAAGAAAGTTTTACTTTCTCGGAATCCATTTTACTTCCTCGGCGTTTAAATCAAGGGTCAACTTTCGTGCCAACACAAAAAGGTAGTCAGAAAGTCGGTTTAAATAGCTAATAACTATTTCAGGAACCGTTTCGTTATGACTTAAATGCACAGTTAAACGTTCGGCACGGCGACAAATACAACGTGCAATATGACAATGTGACACAGTAGAATGTCCGCCTGGCAAGACAAAATGAGTCATTTGCGGCAGTGCTGTTTCCATAGTATCG
Organism: Flavobacterium magnesitis; assembly: GCF_041729735.1. NCBI lineage: Bacteria > Pseudomonadati > Bacteroidota > Flavobacteriia > Flavobacteriales > Flavobacteriaceae > Flavobacterium > Flavobacterium magnesitis. The sequence goes on from NZ_JBCFQK010000036.1 coordinate 4,372, forward strand.
ATTTCTTTTTCTAATAGTTCGATATCCGAAGGGATGATTCCTAAATTTTGTAAACGGGGAGCACCATTTTTTAAGGTTTCTTTTTCAGCCGGCGTTGCCAGAATAGCTCCAACAGTAAAAAGACGATCCTGAATTTCGATTAAAATTTCTTTATAATGCAAATCCATATCCTGATCCCGAATCAACCCGATATACGAATTCAATTCGTCCACAGTTCCGTAGCTTTCTATTCGAATATGGTCTTTAGGAACCCGGGTTCCACCAAAAAGCGATGTGCTGCCCTTGTCTCCCGTTTTAGTGTATATTTTCATTTTTTATTAAGATTCTAAGTCTCTAAGTTGCTGAGATGCTAAGTTTAGTCTTCTAATTTTTTGTTACCACAGATTCGCAGATTATATTTTTAAATCGGTGTCAATCATTCTAATTTATCCAATCTGTGTTTCTGCCTTCTAAATTCTGATTACTGCAATCTGAACACTATTTACTTCTATTGTCACTTTCAATCAATCCATCACGTAAACGAATAACTCGGTGGGCATAAGCTGCAATTTCTTCTTCGTGTGTTACTAAAATTACCGTATTTCCCTGCGCATGAATGTCGCCAAAAAGTTTCATAATTTCTACTGAAGTTTTACTGTCCAGATTTCCTGTAGGTTCATCGGCAAGAATAATCGAAGGTTTGTTGACCAAAGCACGGGCAACAGCCACACGTTGGCGTTGTCCACCAGAAAGTTGGTTGGGTTGGTGATCCATTCTGTCAGCCAGATTCACCTGCTGCAAAACTTCAGTCGCTCTTTTATTGCGTTCTGATTTTGAATATCCGGCATAAATCATGGGCAATGCCACATTATCCAGTGCTGTAGTTCGAGGTAGTAAATTAAAAGTTTGGAAAACAAAACCAATTTCTTTGTTTCGAATTCCAGCTAGTTCATCGTCTTTCATTTTACTAACATCTTTTCCGTTTAAAATATAACTTCCAGAAGTAGGAGTGTCTAAACAGCCCAAAAGATTCATTAATGTTGATTTCCCAGAACCCGAAGGTCCCATAAGCGCTACATATTCGCCTTTGTTTATTTCTAAATTAATTCCTTTTAAGACATAAACTATTTCGTTTCCTAGTACAAAATCTCGTTTAATATTAGATATTTTAATTAATGGATTGCTCATAGTTGGGTCTTGCTATTAGAATTTATTTTCGAAAACCAAATCTAAAAAATCATTTACTAATAAGTTAGGATTATTGTGAAAATCTTATGATTTATTTAGAACGAAAAGAAATTTAAAGGATTATACACGAATAATAAAATGTTCTTTGGGTTGTTCTCTCCTAAAGAAAACCAATCCCCACTGAAAAGTGTCAATGGTTACCGTCACTTTTGGATGTTTCTTGATGATTTCCCAAGCGGCTTCCATATCGGGAGACCAATGGATATCGTCAAAAATCCAAACAGAATCGTTAGTAATGGTAGGCAATAAAAGTTCGAAATACTCTAAAGTAGCTTTTTTCGAATGATTGCCGTCGAAATAGATTAGATTGTAGATTGCAGATTGCAGATTACAGTTTTGCAGGTAATCGTTAAACTCACAACTAATATATTCTACATTATTGACGTTCAGTTTTTGCAGTTGATCTTTTGCAATTGCCATTGTATTCGAGCAACCTTCTAGTGTTACTATTGAAGCTTTTGGATTACCTAAGGCCAGAGCTGCAGTGGCTAATCCTAATGAAGTGCCTAGTTCTAAAATAGTCTCAGCTTTAAAATAATTGGTAATTCGGTATAATAATTCCGCACGTTTTGACGAAATTCCTGCTGTTTGTGCTATTTGGGCAACAATTCTTGTATTCGAATTAAAAACTTTGGAACCAGCTCCAAAATCAGTGACTTCAATCGTGTTTTTATTTTTTAAAAGTGTGTTGCGGTATTCTTGTAAAATAGCGTATTCCTTCTTTATTTTTTTATCATAAAAACATTTGGTAATCAAACTGAAAACAAAAGGGGAGTGTACCGCATGCTCGTTCTTAGAATACCAAAGGAATTTTAGATAAGATTTAATTTGGAATAGCATTGAATAATTTGACATTAGATTTAGCAAAAATATATAACCGCAAATTTCACAAATTGACCCAAACTGATCTGTGAAAATTTGTGAAATTTGCGGTTACTCCTAGGTGTTGTTAAATTATTTATATTTTTTAATGTTCACTTTTCTAAAATCTATAGGGAAACCTTCATATTGCAATAAAATTCGACCTTCAGTAACCGAAGATCCAATGCCTTGGTTTACTAATTTACCATTTAGTTTTTGAGTGATTTTTCTATTTTTCGAAATAACAACTAATTTATTCCATTCTCCAATAGCTTTTTCGGCATCAACAAATCGTTTAGCAACTACACTTTTTCCTGGAGTAGTTTTAGTTCCGTTGATGTTTAAAGTTACTTCCTGAAGAAAGACAAAATCTCCGGTTGCTCCTTCTTTTATTTGGAACTGAATTCCTTTAGGCCATAAAACATCTGGAGTTTCAGACGGAACAAGGTACATTACACCGCTGTTTTTGCTGTTGTTTTTCTTAGTAAAACTAGCGTCAGTATTCCAGCGGTATTCTACTGTTAGTTCAAAATTTCGAAAAGATTGTTCGGACATTAGGTAGCCCGCTTTTGGACCATACATTCGAATCAAATTGTTTTCTACCGAAAAAAGATCAGCAGCATTAGTCTGTTTGCCTTTTTTTTCGCCAAAAGCATACCATCCTTTTAAATCTTTTTGGTTAAAAAGAGCGATGCGTTTTTGAGCATTACTATTTTGTGTAAATAAAAATAAGAGTACAAAAAGGAAACGATAAATACGATTCATAAGGATGTTTTTTATTTTCAGAAATTAGAAAACGACTAAATAAAATCTTCTCGAAGCGGAGTAAAACTGTCTACCAATTTTACATATTCAGTCAGGGTTTGGATGCTGTGATTCAAATTTGATGCTACTTTAAAAACATCTCCTTCCTGTAAAAGATATTCTCTGTCTTCGATAAAAAACTTCAATGAACCCGCAGCCACATAAGTAATTTGTTCGTGAACATGTTTGTGTGGTGGATCTGGAACTTCCATTGGTCCGTTCAGGAATTCAATGATTGTTACCATTAAATGATCCAAATGAACCACTTTTCGCATTAAGGACGGATTTGAATTTACTGCTTCAAAACCTTCGTTGTTTTTTATTACTTCCATGATTGTTTGTAAATAGGAGGCTCAAAGTACTAAAATATTTTTCTATTACACAATTCATCTGGTCTTTATGTGTAAGAGGTTTGAATCTTTTGGACTCATAAGTTTAAAAATGAGGGCTATTTGATATTAATGTTTTGAGTATCTTCCTGAATTAACCAAGGTCTTTTGTCTTCTAATTTTGCGGTAATTTTACAATTTGTAAAAGTAATAGCATCGGCATGCCTTACAAAAAAGCCAAATGCATTCGTATTCCCAAAATAACTGCCTTCGGGATATTTACCATCGTATTCCATAACTGTTTGATTGGTCGTTTGAATTCCTCCTTTCAATTCGAAATTTAGATTTTCAAAAGTCACATTCTGAATGTTATGCCCTTTTATTCCTGTAATTATCGAAGGATATTGTTGGGTGAAATCAGTTCCCGTTATATTTTTAAAATGAATATTTGAAATCGCTCCAATGCGGGTTTTTCTATTAGGAACTGTTCTTTTTCTATCGGCCAAAAGGATAAAAATTGCTTGTCCGCAATTTGAAATTTGGCAATCGCGAAAATTTAAATTATCAATTACCGCTCCATCCATGGATTCTATACAGAAAGCCGAATTTTGATAGGCGTTTTTCAGTGTAAGTTCAGAAACATCAAAATTCATAAAACTTCCTAAGCCATCGGTACCGAGTTTGAAGCAGTTTCCAGCTTTTACATTTAATTTGTCCAAGGTACATCTTCTTACAATAATGTCTTTACAGCCAAATTCGCTACCGCTTTTAAAACAAATTCCATCATCTTCTGATTCAATATAACTGTCTTCGATAAGCACTTTGTGACAGTCTACAATGTCAATTCCATCACGGTTAGGCGTAAGCTGTCCTGTATTTACCTTTATTTTTTGAATAGTAATATTTTCCGATTCAATATAAACCTGAGTCCAGCAAGCAGGTTTTATCATAGTGATGTTAGATACCGTAATGTTGTTAGAACCTACAAAGGCCAGAATAGAAGGACGGTCTTTTTCGGTGCCAATTTCTTTTACGTGCATCCAGGGTTCGTAATCTCCTTGTCCGTTAATCGTTCCACCTCCGGTTATGGTTACATTTTTAACTTTGTTACCATAAATTAGTCTTCTCTGGCAATCTTCAAGCATTCTATTTGGGTATTTGGTGTCAATAAGATGATGTGGATAATCTTTTTCATCATCTGATTTTATGCCTAAAAGAGTTGCCGAAGCATCAATTTTTAAGGTTAAATCGTTTACCAATAGCAATTGTCCAGTTAAGAAAATCCCTTTTTCTAAAAGTACAGTACCTCCTGATTTTTTGCATGCATCGATGGCTTTTTGAATGGCAGCCTGATCATTTGTTATTCCGTCTCCTTTTGCACCAAAATCACGTGCATTATATATTGATTTTTTGTCTTGTGCATTGATTACTAAAAATGAAAGTAAAAAGAAAAGGAGTAGGTTGTTTTTTTTCATGGTTTATAAGATAGGAGTAATGATTTAAGAAAATAAAAAAGAAATCAGGTTATTTAGGACCGTCATAATTGTAATAGAAAAAATTAAACGCTGCAGCACCTCCATCATTCAATTCATTGTAACTAAATAATGCTATTCGGCTGCCTTTCCAATAACCAAATTCGGCATTAAAATCAGGTCCAATAGCTTTGAAATTTTTATTATCAGTACTATAAAAGAAATGATTTTTTTGCTGTATAATGTCTAGTTTCAATTTTAAATAAATAGTTTTATGGCTAAAGATCACTTCTTCTTGTTTTTTGTCTTTCCCTTCAAAAAAAACATATAATTTTCCTTGATGGTTTTTAACTCCAATGGAATTGTAAATTTTAGACATACTGCTTAAACCAGCTTTTTGTCCTGAAATCATATCTTTAAGATCCATTTGAACCGTAACTTCTCCAGTATTTCCCATTACTTTTTGAGTTAAAGTATTGTGAGCTTCCATGATATTCGCTGCTTTTTTAGCTTTTAATACCAGCCATCCTTTTTTGTCTGTTAACGACCAATTTGAATCTATTGGATTATGATTCCATTGCCATTGAAGACCTAAGTCTTTAGAGTTAAATTCATCATCTGATTGCGGAGCAATTATTGGAAATGTATTGCCAATATTCGGTTTTTGCCATACCGATACCGGTTCCCCAATACCATTTCGATCAATGTCAATTCCAATAACTGGCCAGTCGTCATGCCAAAACATAGGTTGTAAATGTAATACACGACCTAAAGCGCCTGCTGATTGAAAATGATAAAACCACCATTCACCATCTGGAGTATCTACAATTGCTCCTTGGTGTGGACCATTAATGGGAGTGCTTCCTTTTTCTAAAACGACTCTTTTTTCATAAGGACCATAAATGTTTTTGGAACGTAAAACAGTTTGCCATCCTTCTGAAACGCCACCTTCCGGAATACTTAGGTAGTAATAATTATTCCGTTTGTAGATTTTTGTTCCTTCGGCTACAGGACCTGTATAAACTGTTTTGCCTTCATCCAGCAATTTTGTTCCATCCGCACTCATTTTGTGAATAATGATAGGACCAGCACCATGAACACTATGTCCCAGATAAGCCTGACCGTCATCATCCCAGAACGGACAGGGATCTTCCCATTTTTCAATGTTTTTTACCAATAGGAGTGGAGACCAAGGTCCTTCAGGATTACTGGCATTGGTCATAAATAAACCTTCATTGATAGTACAAAAATAAACCCAGAATTTATTGTCGTGAAAACGGATTGCCGGAGCCCAACTGCCTCCGGCATATCTTTTAAAACTATCATAAGCCGGAAAATCCAGACGATTGTATATTCGACCAATAATTTTCCAATTAACCATGTCTTCCGATTCCTGAATAGTCATTCCCATATAATGAAATTCAGAGCAAATCATGTAATATTTATTTCCAACCCGAATCACATCCGGGTCGGAATAATCAGCATTTATAATCGGATTAATATAAGTTCCATTTCCCTGATCTCCCCAGGGACCTCTTTTTTGACCATAGGTTAGTGTTGAAATAAATACAATAAAATATAAAGTAAGTAGGTGGTGTTTCATGGATTAGAACGTTATTTTTCTCTCTTAGGCATTGGTGTTAAATCGGTTAAATCAGTAATTTTAATTGGATTTCCTGATTCAATACTGTTTCGGGCAGCAATACCGATTAAGACAGACATGGCGCCGTCTCTACTTCCGGCTGATCTTCCATAAGGGTCGGCGGTATTAGCAGTTTTAAATATTTTATCATGAAGTCGTTGATCGCCTCCTCCGTGTCCTCCTTTTTCAGTTGGAACCGTTACTTTTTCAAAATCTTTCCAAAGTTTATGGACTATAATTGTTTCGTGATTGGCTTCTTCTAAAGCAGATTGTTCCATTTCTTTGGCATGCATTTCGGACTGATCCACATTTGTTTTTCTATCATAAGGAATATCTAAGGATGCTTCAATACGTCCTTCGGTGCCATTGAAGGCTAATCTCCATCCTTCAAAAGGAGAGTAGGTAGTAAGTGAGTAGTTTACAATGGTGTTGTTAGCATATTTTATTTGCGCCGACATTTTATCATAAATATCAATTTCTTCTCTAAAAAGACAGTTGTCTCTAATATAGCCATCGTGTTTTTCATTGGCAACATACAAATCCATAGCGTGCTTGTCTTTAGTTATATCGTAATAATAATCGCAAGTTGTTTTATGATCGCAACTTCTACAATTTTTACCTCTAAAAGGATTGTTTTTTCCATAATGCTCTAAATCACCCAAGGCAAAAACTTCTAACGGATCTGAATCTAACCACCAATTAAGAAGGTCAAAATGATGGGTAGCTTTGTGTACCCAAAGTGATCCTCCGCTGTCTTTTTGACCATGCCATCTTCTAAAATAAGAAGCACCATGATAGGTGTTTAAATACCAATGAAAATCAACCGAAGTAATCTTTCCAATCGTATTATTGGCTAACAATTCTTTGATTTTTGTACTATACGGACTCCATCTGTAGTTAAATCCAACAATTAATTTCTTCCCTGATTTTCTCTCAGCATTTAAGATATCCTGACATTTATTTTCGTCTGTGGTAAGCGGCTTTTCAGTAAGTACATCATAACCTGATTCTAATCCTTTGATAATGAATTCGTGGTGTGTGGAATCTTTTGTGGTAACAATAATTAAGTCAGGTTTTGTCTTTTTTAACATGTCGTCAAAATTCACAAATGTTGGGCAGCTAACACCGATGAATTTTTTTGCAAATTCTAACCTTCCCGGATTAATATCGGAAAGTCCAACAAATTCAAGAATCTCTGAATATTCCTGAACTAATCTTTTTCCCCAAAAACTGATTCCCCTAACCCCTGTTCCTACCAGAACAATTCTAAGTTTTTTAGTGGTATCAAAATCAAAAGAACTAAGAGGAAATGCTGTATAAGCGGCAAGCATGCTTACAGATGTTAAAAATTTTCTTCTTGTAATTTCCATAAATTGTGGTTTTGGTTAATTAATAATGATTGGTTTTTTAAATGTAATTAATTTATTGATAGCTTGTTATGTCTAGATTTATTTTTGATTAAAGAAAATAAAAAAATCATCTGATATTTCAGTAATACCAAATGATTTTTATTGTTATAATTATATAAATCAGTTTATTTTATCTCTTCAACCTCTGCTTTTTTCCTCCAATAATTGGCTAGTAAAGAACCTGAAACATTCATCCAGGGACTAAAAACGGCAGATGCCAAACCGATAGTAGCTAATTTCCCCATGGATCCTGCCAAACCTGATGCCATTCCTCCGTTTTGTAAACCCACTTCAAAAGCAATCGTACGACTACTATTTTTGTCTAAACCACAAACACGACTTAGATAATAACCAAAGAAATAACCAGCACCATTATGTAGAATAGCTACTATGAAAAGTAAAAATCCAATTTGCAATAAATTATCTCTACCGGCTGCTGTGGTAACCAGTGTGAAATAAATAATTCCAAACATCGAAAAATAAGGCATTAAGCTATCAATTTTTGGATACCCTTTGTAAACTAAATGATAGATTTTTCCAACCAAGAAAGCTCCTGCAACAAAACCGCTTATTTCAATTAAATGAGTTATAGTGCTATCGCTTTCGTATGAGAAATTCGAACTGAAGAAAAATAATATTCCTAGCCAAATAGCCGAAAGAATAGTTAAAACATCAATTCTTTTTCGGGCAGTTTCTCCGTAGTTTTTAAGAATATCATGAACCATGGCTGCTGCTAATGGAACTAAAACAATCTTGATAATCTCCATCATCATATTGAAAAACTGCACTTCAACCATAGTCCCAGCGAATATTTTCATTAAAAACGGTGTCATAATTGGCGCAGCCAACGTAGAAATAGCAGTTACTGTAACTGATAAAACCAAGTTTCCTTTGGCAATATAAGTCATTACATTCGAAGCTAAACCGCTGCTACAGGAACCAATTAATATAATTCCTGCCGCAATTTCGGGTTCGAAATTAAAAGCTTTGGCGAGAATAAAACCGCTAATGGGCATAATTGTAAAATGGCCTAATAATCCAATTAATACTCCTTTTCCAGATTTTCGAATGCCTGTAAAATCTTCAATACTCATTTGAGTACCCATTCCGAACATCACTAACTGAATGATGATTAGAATGAGCCATTTGTTGCGTAAATCTATCGAACCAATATGCAAAAAAGTTTGTGGATAAATCAATCCTGCGCATACGGCAGTGATAATCCAAAAAGTATATTGGTAACCGCTCAAAAGTTTGCTATGCCCAATACCAATAGCCATACTCGAAAAAGCAGTAATTAAACTAATTTTCCAAATACTGTCCATTTGTAAAAACCAACCCATAGCAGCGAGAATAAATAAAATAGGACTAGCCCAAAGAAAAAATTTACGCATAGGAACTGGTTTTTAAAAATAAACTTCGGCTAGTTTTTTCATCGCAATTCCGGGACTGGCTAAAATAGGAACTACTTTTTCAGCATCACTCAAACCATCAACCACACGAGCCATAGAAGCCTGTGCCAATACAATAACACCCACTTCCTGCATTAATTCTTTTAAGGCTTTGGCAACCATTTCATCATGTTTTGCTGCATCTCCACTCATCAAAGCTTCAAAAGCGCCATCACATAATTTAGATACAATGTTTACATTTTTTCCAGCTGCCAAAGCTCTTCTCCGTACCAAATCGCTTGTGGGTTCTAGTGTGGTTGGCAAGGTCGCAATAACGCCAATTTTGTCACTTATTTGCACGGCTTCGTCAGCCATCGCCTGATCTACTCTAATTACAGGAACGTTGCATAAGGTTGCGGCGGTTTCTATGGCTACGCCAATGGAAGAACAGGTTACTAAAATTACATCGGCTCCTGCTTCTTCGGCTGCTTTAACGTGATTGACCACTCTGGCAGCCGTATTAGGCATTAGTTTTCCTTTTTTAATAACATCTTTAATCAAGCTGTCATCAACAATGTTAAAGGTTTCTACGCCACTTAAATGCTCCGAACTCAATTGTTGAAATAAAGGAACTAATGTTGCTGAAGTGTGGACGAATCCTAATGTTTTTGCTTTCATATTTAATATTTATAGTTTTTTTGTGGTTGATGGGTAATGGTATTGTTTATTGGTAATTTTAGTTAGCTCGTTTCATGATACTTTTTCTCCTTTTAATACTTTTATAAAATAATCCGAAGAGCCAACCTGGCCTCCTTTAAAATTCAATTCTAATCCGTTTACGAGTTCATCTTCCGAAATGGCTTTGCAAAGCGGTGCTCCGGGAGCTAATGGTGCTAGCATTTCTAAAGCGAAAATTCCCAATTCGGATGCGGCATAACTCGAAGTATCGCCACCAGCAAAAAGGATTCTTTGTACTTTTACACACTTTAAAACTTCTTTGATAATTTGTCCCAAAACACGCCCGTAAATTTTACTGCTCTGTTTTTGGATTTCTTTTTTGTTAAGTCCACTTTGTTTTAAATACTCTTCGGTTTCAGCAATTCTAGAATCGGTAGTACCAATGCTGGTATGCAAAATGGTATTTCGTCCTTCTTTTAGTTTACCAATAATTTGTTTGGCAACATCAGCAATACTTTGTTCCTGATGGTCGTGGTGCATGACTTTACTTTCTAAAGCAATGCCTTCAAAACCATTTGCCAGAGCATATTCTATCTGGCTTCCAGTAACTGGTGAACAACTGCCCGAAATAACCAGTAGAGGAGCGGCCTTGCCAGGATGATTAAACTCAAATGTGTTATTGATTATTTTTTCTTCGTTCCAAGCCAATCCTAATGCCATTTCGACTCCAGACGAACCGACCGTGAAAAGTGTTTTTTCTTTTCCTAAATGATGAAAAACTTCCCCAATGGTTTTTAAATGTCCTTGATTCATTCCATCAAAAAACAGAATTTCTTTTTCTTCTTTGGTTTTAATTTCGTCTAAAACTACTGCCGTACCCGCCTCAATAGTGTTGAGGTTGATAAGATCGATGGTTTTTGAAGTTTGTTTTGCCAAATGTAATCTCAGGTCGGATTCATCAGCAGGAGTAACTGGATGCTTGCTCATCGACGGATGTCTATCAATACGATGGATTTCGCCATTTCCAGTGGTTCCCATTCGGGCAAATAAATTTCCAAAAGCACAATACCTGCCTAAATGCGGTGCAGAAGGAGAAATGAAAGTTGTTTTTTGATTAAAAACTTCGCTTCCTATTTCGATGGCTTTGCCAATATTTCCCACATGTGGTGCCGAATCAAAAGTCGAGCAAACTTTATAATGCACTTGTTCCGGATTAAAATCTTTTAGTGTTTCGAATGCAGGGTATAACTCGGCTTCCATTTCAAATGGTGACATCGAACGGCTTTTTCCTGCCAAACCAATAGCTTGAATACCTGGAAAACGTTCTAAATCTTTTTGAATTGGATGACGAAGAAAAAGAACGGTTTTTATACCAGCTAAAGTCAGGAATTCCAAAGCATCCGTGGAGCCTGTGAAATCATCTCCATAGTATGCCAATAATAAAGGATATTCTTTTTTCATATATTAAAAATTGTTTTTTAGCGGTCAAATATGTTATCGCCTTTTCACTTATCGGTGTTTGCTTCACTAAGTTAATATTTTTCATAGGTGTTCAGCGAATTTCATTTGCTCACGCAAACTTGTTGTTAATAGCGATTTCATTATTTTGAGAATTTTTTTACTGATGCTGCAAATTCAGGATATTGCAATGCGGCTTCTGCTACTGAAAGTCCATCAACGGCAGCTTTCCAGGCTTGTTGCAAAGCATTAACTCCTGCTGTTGGTCCCATAGGATGCGCTAAAATTCCGCCGCCTGCCATATACAATAAGTCGGTAGTTTGAGTTCTTCTATAGGTTTCCGGTGCCTGTCCGCCCCATTGTCCCGAAGAAACAACCGGTAAAGGATTGTTTTCGCCAATAAATGGTTTCAAGCAGGATTGTATCGAAGTCACCACTGAATCGTCCGATTCCCAGAATTTATTCTGGATTCCGTTTACGTGCATTTGGTCAACACCTCCCATACGCCATATTTTTTGATAAGCAGGAAATTCAATTCCCAGTAACGGATGACGGTTTAACATTCCCCAGCCATTTCTATGTCCGTGGATAACTAAATCACCCTGGTCACAAATTTTTTTGGTTGCACTCAGTCCCACGCTATTGATGCTAATCATTGCGCAAGTTCCTTCGTGTTTTTTGATCAAATCGTATTTTCGTTGCATTTCGTCAATTTCATCACTGATATTGAACGCATACATTACTTTCTTGCCTGTTTTCTGCGCATGATTGTTAATTACCTTCATGATAACGTTTACACGGTCGTCAAAAAGAGAGTTGGCGGTAGATCCCATCAATTCATCGTCCTTGATAAAATCGATACCCGCATTGATTAATGTTTGTACTAATGCTGCAGTTTCATCCACACCCATACCAACACTTGGTTTAATAATCGTTCCAATCATGGGTCTGTCAGTTACACCGCAAGATAATTTAGAACCTTTGATTCCAAATTGAGGTCCTCTGTATTTATTTCTAAAAGAATCAGGAACATCAAAATCCATTAATTTTAAACCGGTAAACTGACTGATTTCGTATAAATTTCCTTGTAAAGTACTAATAAGTACAGGCAAATTATAACCGAAATTCTCAATAGACCAACTCACCTTAACCTTAGCTCTTTGGTATTTTTTTCCTGGAATGCTGTTTCCCGGAATCGAAGGTTCATTAGCCGAATCTAATATTTCAATGTTTTCTACCCGTGCAGCAAAACGCTCTTTCAGTTCGGCAGTTTCGCCTGGAACGGATACAAAAGTTCCCGAAGATTGTTCGCCTGCCAGTACTGCTGCGGCTTGTTCTACGGCATAAGGGGTTTCGATATAATATTCTGCAAAAATTCTTTCCATTTCTGTTATTCAGTTACTTATTTATTTTTTGTCTTCTTGTAAAATTAAGACTTAAAATTACAAATACAAACGAATTAGCTGTTTTTCGAAAAAAATAAATAATATTCGAAAGTAATAGAAAGTAAAACCAATAAAAAAGCAACTCGGGGAGGAGTTGCTTTTGGTTTGTTAAAAAACTGTATTTTTCTTTTACAGAGTAAAAGGCAGTCTTTACAAAGGGGAGGCAAAGTAGGTTTACTCCATTTTGAATAAGTCGGTATACATTATCAACCCATAGAATACTAACAGAACAGTAATGAATCCGATTAAAGCTGACAAAGGATATTTATTATCATAATAATATTTATGTGATTGCTTAAATCCAGAAAGCATCCAAAGCATAAATGCTCCAATTGAGATAATTACTGATAAATTCATTTTTTATTATGTTTATTAAAAATAATATTCATGCAATTGAATATAGTTTTGCTGTTTGGGTTTTCTTTGTCTAAGCGCTAAAGTTCTCGCGCTGGTAGCCATTGCAACTTATTAATACGAATATTTTCTGTTAAACGAAAATATGAAATAAAAGGTAATTCCACTAAATCCGCAAGTAGATTGAAACGTGTGGTAGCAGTAGTTATTTTTATTCGGGGTATTTTCCACCATTCTTAATCCAGTTATCAATTTTTAGTCTTTTCTCTTTCGGGTTTTGGTTTTCAATTCCGTATTTAATTATATCGAAGTATTTGAAACTTTTTGGATAATTAGTTTTTCTTGCAATTAGAAAATTTGGAAAAGTTCCTCTATAAATATTATACTCTCTGACCGATTGATTGTAAACGTCAACAGCAGAATTTAATTTTTCGTTAAAGTCAGTTTCGATATTTTGGGACATTAAGTTCTCATTAATTTTGTACTCAATGTATTCAAATTCTCTTGAAAATTTCGTTTTTTCTAAATCCTCAGAAGTTTTTAAATAATATTGTAAAGTATCATTTTTGATTGTTTCAAGAATTAGTTTTTTATTCCTTAAATTTATTTTTTCAGAGTATTTTTTCCAATTATCATCAACATTCTTACTTGAGCTTTCTAAAGTCGAAAGCACACTATTTTTATAAAAAAAGTATCCAACTGCACAAATTAAAACAAAAGCAATTATTGTTATTAAACAACCTTTTAAAATTTTCATATTAGCGTTTTGTATTTATTTGTTATTATTTGCGTTATAAATGTTTTTTTAATAAAGTAAATAGGCAGTCGTTGCAAACAAGCGCCAGAGTAGATTTCTAACGTGAAAGGATTTTCGAACGGGATTGCATCTAGTTCTTTCTTGTAGCGATTACTAATCCTGTTGACCAATTTAATTTTGTTAAATTGAAATCTTTTCTGTTTTCCAAATATTCGATTAGTTTATTGACATTTTCCTGATGTCTTTCAGGCCAATTGGGTTGTGCCAACATATCATCAATAATATAAAAACCTCCAACTTTTATCAATTCCAGAATTTCGTCTATTTCACTATATTTCCCTGGC
>NZ_JBCFQK010000037.1:0-18355 GCF_041729735.1 Flavobacterium magnesitis
TAAAAGTCCCAGTGCGGTGAAGTCTCCTTACTTCGAACAACAAAATTTGGGTTAAACTTTTTACTCATTACTATTTCATCCCAAACTCAAAAAAGCTGCCCCTAAATTATCAATAACATCCGAAGCAATAAACGATTGAAATCCTGTTTTTGGTAAAGCAATATCTGCCGTTAATCCATGTAAATACACTCCTAAAATAGCTGCTTGAAGCGGTTCATAACCTTGCGCCAATAAACTAGTAATGATTCCCTTTAATACATCACCACTTCCGGCAGTGGCCAATGCTGGATTGCCGGTTCTATTTTTATAAATGGTTTCTCCATCAATAACATGTGTTGGAGCGCCTTTCATCACTATGATTACATTGTATTGCAATGAAAAAGAAATCGTTTTTTCGAATTTTTCCTCTTCCGATGTCCATTCTCCTATCAATCGTTCTAATTCTTTCGGATGAGGCGTGAGTATGGTTCTTGATGGAAAAAGAAGAAACCATGATTTATTTTGAGATAAAATATTCAATCCATCTGCATCAATTACTAAAGGAATGGTATTGGTTTTTAGAAATTTTAAAAAAGTCTTTTGAGTCGCTTCATGCTGTCCTATTCCAGGACCAATTCCGATGGCATTAGGCTGAAATTCAAAACTTATATTCGAAATATACTTTTTCTTCACATCGGTCAAAACCATTACTTCAGGAATGAATGTTTGAACTATTTCGTAACCGCATTTTGGAACAAAAGCAGTCACTAATCCACAACCCGTTTTCAATGCTGCTTTCGAAGACAAACATACAGCTCCTATTTTGCCATAGCTTCCTCCAATAATCAACGCATGACCTTGAATTCCTTTGTGTGTATCTACAGCCATGGGCTTATAATACTTTAGGATTTCGTTCTTATCAATAGAAATAGAAGTTATCATAAATTCGGCTTTTGATTAGTTTCCTCTAATTTAGCTTTATTTAAGCAAATAGAAAATGAGTTTTATCAATTATTTTCTTAAAAAATGACGCTGTTTTATTCGCTGTAAACTTCCTTTGTTACTCAAAATAAAAGCAATAAATTAGCGCCATCAAAATTTACACAAAATCATAATGAAAAATACTGCGCTAACGCACATACACGAAGCTTTGGGAGCAAAAATGCTACCATTTGCAGGATACAATATGCCTATTACTTATGAGGGAATAAACGCTGAACACGAAACCGTTCGTACCGCTGTTGGAGTTTTTGATGTGTCGCACATGGGAGAATTTTTACTTTCTGGACCAAATGCTTTAGCGTTGATTCAAAAAGTAACTTCTAATGATGCTGCTACATTAACCCACGGAAAAGTGCAATATTCTTGTTTGCCAAATAATGACGGAGGAATCGTTGATGATTTATTGGTTTACAAAATCAAAGACGAACAGTATTTATTAGTAGTTAATGCATCAAATATTGATAAAGACTGGGATTGGATTTCAGCTCAAAATGATTTAGGCGTTGAAATGAAAAACCTTTCTGATGACTATTCTTTATTGGCAATCCAAGGCCCAAAAGCAATTGAAGCATTACAATCCTTGACTTCAGTAGATTTAGCTGCAATAAAATATTATCATTTCGAAGTAAGTGATTTTGCTGGAATCGAACATGTAATTATTTCGGCTACGGGATATACTGGCGCTGGAGGTTTTGAAATTTATTGTAAAAATGATCAGGTAGAACAAATTTGGAACAAAGTTTTTGAAGCTGGAGCTCCTTTTGGAATCAAACCAATTGGTTTAGCCGCTCGTGATACTTTGCGTCTTGAAATGGGATTCTGTCTTTATGGAAACGACATCAACGATACCACTTCGCCAATAGAAGCTGGATTGGGTTGGATTACAAAATTCAACAAGGAATTTACCAATTCTGATAATTTGAAAAGCCAAAAAGAAGCTGGAGTAACTAAAAAACTAATTGGTTTCGAAATGCAGGAACGTGCAGTACCAAGACACGATTACGAAATTGTGGATCAATCAGGAAACCCAATCGGAATTGTAACTTCAGGAACCATGTCTCCTTCATTAAACAAAGGAATCGGAATGGGGTATGTAACCATTGACAATAGTGCAGTTGACAGCGAGATCTTTATTCGAATCAGAAAAAAAGATGTTCCTGCTAAAGTGGTAAAAATGCCATTTTATAAAAACTAAAACTTAGAAAAAAACAAAATAATTATAATTTTTTGCATCGTTAAAAAAATAATCAGAAATGGGAAGAGCATTCGAATTTAGAAAAGGAAGAAAAATGAAGCGTTGGGCTGCAATGGCCAAAACATTTACTAGAATTGGTAAGGATATTGTAATGGCCGTAAAAGAAGGCGGACCAAATCCTGAAGCAAACTCCAGATTGAGAGCGGTTATTCAAAATGCAAAGGCGGCTAATATGCCTAAGGATAACGTTGAACGCGCTATCAAAAATGCAACAAACAAAGATACAGCCAACTATAAAGAAATTTTATTCGAAGGATACGCGCCTCACGGAATTGCTATCTTGATTGAAACGGCTTCTGACAATAATAACAGAACGGTAGCTAATATTCGTAGTTATTTCAACAAATGTAATGGTACTATGGGAACACAAGGTTCGGTAGAATTTATGTTTGACCATACTTGTAACTTCAGAATTCCAAAAGAAGGTCTGGATGCCGAAGAATTAGAATTAGAATTGATTGATTTTGGTGCTGAAGAAGTTTTTGAAGACGAAGATGGCATTTTAATCTATGCGCCTTTCAATAGCTTTGGAACCATTCAAAAAGAATTAGAAAACAGAAGTATCGAAATTCTTTCTTCTGGTTTCGAAAGAATTCCTCAAATTACTAAAAAGCTTTCAGCTGCTGAAGTAGCCGATGTTGAAAAACTAATCGAAAAGATTGAAGAAGATGATGACGTAATGAACGTGTATCACACTATGGAAGAAAATGAAGAAGCATAATCTTCAACAAAACATCCAAAATAAAGAAAGAGTTTAGCGTCAAGTTAAGCTCTTTTTTTATGGGCGTTTCCTCGTCTCGTTAAAAAAACGAGACAAGGTCGGGCTGTACGCTGTATCTTTTGTTCGGGTACTAATAGTAATCCAGAATAATTTTGCTCTCACAAAAGGATGCCGCTTCCATCCCTAACGCAAACAATAAATAATACAACTATTTGCTTTGTTTCCAGGACTTATAAAACAAAGGAGATTCATAAGACAACATAAAAATCCATCCCACTAAACAAGCCAAAGCAATTCCTTTAATACCAAAATAAGGAGCCAAAAAATAAGCTGCAATTACTCTTCCAAGCATTTGTACAAAAGTAGCATTCAATGTAATTTTCATCTTTCCTAATCCTCTAAAATAACCTTGAATTAAATTAGTAATTCCTGGCAGTAAATAAAGTAAAACCATTACTTTCAAATAATGTTCACCTGCTTCAATTACTTCCAATTCTTCTTTTCCCATAAATAATGAAATGAGTTCTCGAGAAAAGAACAATACAATTATAGAAACCAATACTGAATAAACTATTTCCATTTTAAGTCCCGTTAAAAAACCTTTACGAATGCGACTAAAATTTCCTTTTCCATTATTCTGAGCTATAAAACCAGTGGTACCGTGAGCAATATTTTGTTGAACAATCATTACAAAATCATCTATTCTGCTTACGGCATTAAATGCAGCTATAGTAACAACACCCAAAGGATTTATTGCTCCCTGAATTAAAAATTTGCCTAAATGTAATGTGATTTGCTGCATGGCTGTAACAGAACTATAACTAAAAATGATTCGGAACAAACTACGATCAAACACAAAATCTTTTCTATCAAATCTTAAAATAGGAATATAAAACCGAACATACAAAACACATAAAAAAGCAGCTATAGCTTCTGCAATAACTGTTGCCCATGCTGCTCCATCCACTCCTTTTTCCCAAACTACCACAAAAAGGATATCCAAAACAATATTAAGCACTGCAGAAGCGATCAAAAAATAAAGTGAAGCCTTAGAATTTCCCATACTTCTCAAAGTAGAAGCATAAATATGGTATATAAAAGTAAAAACAAGACCTATAAAAATAATTTGGAGATAAGAAGTAGCATCCTCTAAAATTTCTACTGGTGTATTTAAAAAGGAAAGTATTTTTCGGGAAAAGAAAAAACCAAAAATCACTAATAGAATAGTAAATACACCTCCTGAAATTAATGAAGTAGAAATAACACGTCTCAGTTTAATGAAATTTTGTTCACCAAAGTACTGCCCCATCAACACTGACATTCCTAAACAAATTCCAATAATCAGAAAAAGTAGTACATTCATAACAGGACTAGCAGCTCCTAATGCTGCCAAAGCCTCAGCTCCTATAAAACGGCCTACAATAAGAGAATCCGCCGCATTATAAGTCAATACAAAAAAATTACCTATAATTAATGGTAAAGTAAAATGTATAATTTGTGGTCCAATTGGTCCACGAGTCATATCTACTAATTTCTCTTTTTCCATTGCTATTAATTAATTTTTTATTGCTACACAAGTTTTGGATCAATACTAAATGTTGTGGAGAAACATAAAAATACGCTCTAATTATTTTTTAGAGCAGAGAGCGAAAAGATTTTTCTAACTCCACAGGTTTTTGTGTTGACCTGGCATCGATTCAAAATTATATAAACGCATAAAAAAAGCCTCCCAAAAAGGAGGCTTTTAAATATCTTAAAATTGTATGATTACAATTTATTAACAAACTTAGTTAATTTTGATTTTAAGTTAGAAGCTTTATTATCATGGATAATATTCTTTTTAGCTAATCTATCAATCATAGAAATAACATTTGACAATTTAGAAGTAGCATCAGATTTATCAGTAGCTATTCTTAACGCTTTAATAGCATTACGAGTAGTTTTGTGTTGGTATCTGTTTAACACTCTTTTCTTTTCGTTACTTCTGATTCTTTTTAGAGCTGACTTATGATTTGCCATTGTATTTTATCTTTTATCTTTTTTACTATTTTCTTTGTAGTCCGTAAGGGAATCGAACCCCTGTTACCAAGACGAAATCTTGGCGTCCTAACCCCTAGACGAACGGACCAATATCCCTCTAGTTAGTTTTTTAATCTTTCAAAGATTAATTGTAGCCCGTAGCGGAATCGAACCGCTCTTACATGGATGAAAACCATGCGTCCTAACCGATAGACGAACGGGCCATTATTCCTTATTTTTAAGTCAGGAAATGTTTTTCAATATTTTTTTGTAGTCCGTGGGGGAATCGAACCCCCCTTACCAGGATGAAAACCTGGCGTCCTAACCGATAGACGAACGGACCGTGCTTCACATTATGCTTAGCATTTCTGTATTGCGGTTGCAAAGATACAACTGTTTTTTAATTTCGCAATAGCTGAGACAAAAAAAATTATTTTTTTTAATATGCTTTAGCAAAAAACACTCTTCTGGCAGATGAATTCCCAGTAAACACACAGCTTCCCGCTTCTTCTACTCCATCCAAAGGAATACATCTAATAGTTGCTTTTGTCAACTCTTTAATTTTCTCTTCTGTCGCTGCTGTACCATCCCAATGTGCTGATACAAAACCTCCTTTGTTCTCCAATACTTCTTTAAACTCTTCAAAACTATTTACCTCGGTAATATGAGTCTCTCTGTAATTTAACGCCTTATTGAACAAATCTGATTGAATTTGGGCTAACAAACCACTTATAAAAGCAGCAATTCCATCTTTAGACTTCACTTCTTTAGTCAAAGTATCTCTTCTTGCCACTTCATAAGTTCCGTTTTCAAGATCTTTTGGACCAACAGCAATTCGTACCGGAACTCCTTTTAATTCCCATTCAGCAAATTTAAAACCTGGTTTCTGAGTTGTTCGATCATCAAACTTTACCGAAATACCAAGCTTACGCAAATCAGCGATCAATCCATTCACCTCTTGCGTTATTTGTGCTAATTGTTCATCTGATTTATAAATAGGAACTATTACTACTTGTATTGGCGCTAAATTAGGCGGCAATACTAAACCTTGATCATCAGAATGCGTCATTACTAAAGCTCCCATCAATCGGGTAGAAACTCCCCAGGAAGTTCCCCAAACATATTCCTGCTTTCCTTCGGCATTAGCAAACTTCACATCAAAAGCTTCTGCGAAATTTTGCCCTAAAAAGTGCGAAGTTCCCGCCTGAAGTGCTTTTCCATCCTGCATCAAAGCCTCAATACAATAGGTTTCTTCAGCACCAGCAAAACGTTCTGTTTCCGTTTTCAATCCTTTAACAACAGGAATTGCCATAAAGTTTTGAGCAAAATCAGCATATACATTCATCATTTTCTCTGATTCCTCGATAGCTTCTTTTTTTGTTGCATGTGCCGTATGCCCTTCTTGCCATAAAAACTCAGCTGTTCTTAAAAACAAACGCGTACGCATTTCCCAACGCACCACATTAGCCCATTGATTAATCAATAAAGGTAAATCTCTATAAGATTGTACCCATCCTTTATAGGTAGACCAAATAATGGCTTCACTGGTAGGACGAACAATAAGCTCCTCTTCTAGTTTAGCATTGGGGTCAACCATTAACTTTCCCGGTCTATCAGGATCATTCTTTAATCTATAATGTGTTACCACAGCACATTCTTTAGCAAAGCCTTCGGCATTTTTTTCCTCAGCTTCAAACATACTTTTGGGAACAAATAAAGGGAAATAAGCATTTTGATGCCCTGTTTCCTTAAACATTCTATCTAACTCGGCTTGCATTTTCTCCCAAATCGCATAACCATAAGGTTTAATGACCATGCAGCCTCTAACTCCTGAATTTTCGGCTAAATCAGCTTTTACAACCAGCTCATTATACCATTTTGAATAATCTTCTGATCGTGTAGTAAGGTTCTTACTCATATTGAATAGTTTGGCACAAATTTTGTTTTATTTTATTTAACTAAATAGTTTGGCAAAACTAACTATTTTTGTAATGTCCAACAATAAAAAACCCAATAGATATGAAAACTAATATTTTCCCACCCAAAGAAATTCGAAATTACCTCTATATTGGATTACTAAGCCTTTTCATGGTTTCTTGTGGTTCTTATCAAAATAGTTCCTATTATGAAAGTGATGGGATATATGGAGCTTCTGCTAACAGAAATATAGAGCGAAGAAATACTAATTCTGATAATTATTATAGAGATTATTTTAATTCTTTACAAAACGATAGTGAATCTCCTGAAGTCATGACAGATATTGACAAATACAGTGATTTTGACTCAGTTGATAATGATTCTTATCCAAGTTATGCTGGATGGGGCAATAATCAAACTGGAACAATCGTTAATTATTGGGGAATGAATTCTGGTTTTGGCTGGAATAATTGGGGAATGAACAACTGGGGTTGGAATAATTGGGGTTGGAATAACTGGGGAATGAATTATGGATTCGGTTGGAACAACTGGGGATGGAACAATTGGGGAATGAATTATGGATTTGGCTGGAACAACTGGGGTTGGAATAATTGGGGTTGGAACAACAACTATTACTACAATCGTCCATACGGAAATGGTCACTCCTCTTATGCACCAGGCAGAAGAAGTGCTCCTACAGCAAATTCATTAAATAATTCTAGAAACAATTCTAGAAATTATGCTCCAACAAGAAGCTATTCTACAAGCCGAATTGGAACTGATAGAACTGAAACTCGTAGAGCTCCAACATTTACAAACCCTAGAACATACAATTCAAACAGAACGCAAACTACCACAACGAGAAGGAGCACAACTCCAACTCAGAATAATAATTCTAGACAACAACAAAACAGCAATTATTCAAGAAACGATAACTATACTCCTACAAGAACATACAGCACACCATCTAACAGTGGAAGCAGTGGAAGATCATACGGTGGCGGAAGCGGCGGTGGCGGATCTAGATCATCTGGAGGTGGAGGTAGAAGATAAAAACGCATCGTTTACAACTTAAAAATTATTAAAATGAAAAAATATCTATTTATATTAATTTCAGGTTTTGCTTTTAATACTGCACAATCTCAGGAAGTTACCAGTGGTTTACGCTTTTCTCAGGATAACGTAATGGGTACTGCTCGATTTAGAGCAATGAGCGGGGCTTTTGGAGCTTTGGGCGGTGACTTGTCTTCTTTAAATGTGAACCCGGCAGGTAGTGCTGTTTTTGTTAACAACCAACTCGCATTTACACTGAATAATACTGATACTAAAAATAAATCTAATTATTTTGGGACCAATACAAACGATAAAAACAGCTCTTTTGACTTTAATCAGGCTGGTGCTGTTTTTATATTCAATACCCGTAATCCTAACAATAATTGGACAAAAATCGCATTAGCTATAAATTACGAAAACGCTAATAATTTTGATAATTCCGTATATTCTGAAGGGATTAACCCAACAAATTCTGTAGCTGGCTATTTTTTAAGCTATGCCAATGCAAACCCAAATAGAGGTCAGCTAGGAATTCCGTTGAGAATTATAAAAGATAATGATTATTATCAATTAAGTTATGCTAACCAACAAGCTTTTTTAGGATATGAAGGTTACCTAATTAATCCTCAATCAGAAACTGACGAAAACACAGTTTATACTTCTAATGTACCTGAAGGCGGAAACTATGCTCATAAAAACACAATTACTTCTGAAGGTTATAATGGAAAACTTTCTTTTAACGCAGCAACCGCATACAAAGATCGACTTTACCTAGGGTTAACCTTAAATTCTCATTTTACTGATTTTAGACAAACTACTGTGTTTGATGAAGTAAATGACAATCCCAATAATAATCCCGTAGATCTTGTAAGCACTGGTTTTGATAACGAAATATACACATACGGGTCTGGATTTTCATTTCAACTGGGAGCTATTGCAAAAGTGAGTGAAGAAGTACGTGTTGGACTTTCATATCAGTCTCCTACCTGGAATAAATTGAATGACGAATTAAGACAATCTCTTTTTTCTACTGGATACAATTTTGGAAATCCTGCAAATCCAAATTTATCTGTAACAGATATTGATTCTAATGATTTTATGATTTACAGAACCTATACACTACGAACTCCCGGAAAAATGACAGGAAGTATTGCTTATGTATTTAACAAACAAGGATTAATCAGTTTAGATTACGGCTACAAAGATTATAGCAATATCGAATATTCAATAGAAGCAGATAGCAGAAATGAATTGATTAACTCCGACATTTCCAACCAACTAAAAGCAGCTTCTGAAATAAGACTGGGTGGAGAATACAAAATTGAAAGATTAAGTTTGAGAGCAGGTTACCGTTTTGAAGGAAGTCCTTACAAAAACAAAACAACAGTAGGCAACTTAAATGGTTATTCGGCCGGTTTAGGTTATAACTTTGGAGGCACTAGAGCTGATTTATCTTATGCTTACTCCAAAAGAAATTCTCAACAAGGTTTCTTTAGCCAAGGTTTTACAGATGGTGCTAACATTAATACAATCAACAACACTGTTTCTTTGTCACTATTATTTGAATTATAATTACTGAAAAAGGAATCTAAAATAACCGTCTTGTCTTTTAATAAACAAGACGGTTATTTTTTTAGCCGTGATAACAATGGAAATACTCCCGATTTTTCTTCGGGAGATTATAACACACAGTGCGGATAACTCCATAAAAAAACAGCTAAATGACAAGGAAACCAATTCAATTTGAATAAAAAACCGTAATTTTGCCATCCAATTTACAAATCTATGAGAACCAAGTCTTTAAAAAAGAACAAAATAAACGTAATTACCCTAGGGTGTTCAAAAAATATATACGATAGTGAGGTATTAATGGGACAACTTCGTGCCAATGGAAAAGAGGTAGAACACGAAGCTCCTGTTGAGAGAGAAGGGAATATTATTGTGATCAATACTTGTGGATTTATTGATAATGCTAAAGCAGAATCAGTAAACATGATTTTGGAATATGCTGACAAGAAAGAAAAAGGTTTGATAGACAAGGTTTTTGTAACTGGATGTTTATCGGAGCGATATAGACCCGATTTAGAAAAAGAAATTCCTAATGTAGATCAGTTTTTTGGAACTACTGAATTACCACAATTATTAAAAGCTTTAGGCGCCGATTACAAACATGAATTATTAGGTGAACGTTTAACAACCACTCCTAAAAATTACGCCTATTTAAAAATTGCCGAAGGCTGTGACAGACCCTGTAGTTTTTGTGCCATTCCTATTATGCGAGGCGCACACGTTTCGCAACCTATTGAAAAATTAGTAAAAGAAGCTCAAGGTTTAGCTAGAGACGGTGTAAAAGAATTGATTTTGATTGCTCAGGATTTAACCTATTACGGTCTTGATATTTATAAAAAACGAAATCTTGCCGAATTACTTGAAGCTTTAACAAAGGTTGAAGGAATTGAATGGATTCGTTTGCATTATGCCTTCCCTACTGGTTTCCCAATGGATGTTTTGGAATTAATGAAACGCGAGCCTAAAATTTGTAACTATATTGATATTCCGTTACAACATATTTCGGATTCTATTTTGAAATCAATGCGTCGCGGAACAACTCAGGCTAAAACAACTCAACTATTGAAGGATTTTAGATCAGCAGTTCCAGGAATGGCAATTCGAACCACACTAATTGTAGGTTACCCAGGAGAAACTCAGGAAGATTTCGAAATTTTGAAAGATTTTGTACAGGAAATGAAATTTGACCGTATGGGATGTTTTGCTTATTCTCACGAAGAAAACACACATGCTTACTTACTTGAAGATGATGTTCCAGACGATGTAAAACAAGCTCGTGCAAATGAAATTATGGAATTACAATCGCAAATTTCATGGGATTTGAATCAGGAAAAAGTGGGACAAGTTTTTAAATGCATCATAGACAGAAAAGAAGGCGGACACTTTGTAGGTCGTACTGAATTTGACAGTCCAGATGTAGATAACGAAGTATTAATTGATGCTTCTCAGTTTTACTTAAAAACAGGCGATTTTGCCATGATTAAAATTACAGACGCAACAGAATTTGATGTTTACGGAGAACCAGCATAAACATAAAATCTAATTCCAGTTATTTTAAAAAATAAAATTATGAATAAGACACAATTTATCTTTGCATTAACGTTTATACTACTATCTTTTAATACTGCATTTGCCCAATATGGTTACGGAAACGGCTATGGTAACGGTTATGGTGGTGGAATGGGTAGAAACAGTATGAGCCAAATGAACCAAATGGATCAAACATCTTCAAAACCTAAAGAAATTCCTGTAGAAGTAACCGTGGCTAAAATAATGGAGAAATTAAAACCGGAATTAAATCTTGACGAATTGCAAACCATCGCAATTGGTAATGTATATACTGACATTATCAAATCGCAAACAGCAATTATGAAAGATGAAAAATTAGGTCAAACTGAAAAATCAAATGAAATAAAAGCACTTTTTGAGGTTAACGAACGAAAAGTAAATGAATATTTAAGTGAAGAGCAAAAACTAAAATACAAAGCGCTGAAAGAAGAGCGCGGAAATGACAAAAAAGAAAAAAAGAAGAAGAAAAAATCAAAAAAAGACGAATAAAAAAATCCTTTAACAAAGCTCATAAAAATGATTAAACCATTTTTTTATTTAATCCCTATTGTCCTCTTGACGGCTTGCTCTACTAATCCGTACAAAAAGAGCGAGAAAGAATACACTACAAAACTAAAATCTTTACAGGTTGAGATGGCTACTAAAGAGCCTGAAGCCTTGCCTATTGTAGAAAAAGTAGTAATAAGCATTGATAGTGTTTACGCTAAGCAGTTATATACTTTTAAAGACAGTATTTTTAAAGTAGGTTCAACACAATTAGACAATGGAATTCATACCGAATGGATTAGTACTGTCAACTTCAATCTTCGTAAGCCTAATTTTATAATTATACATCATACAGCACAGGATTCTATTGAGCAAACAATTAATACTTTTACAAAAGTAAGCACGCAAGTAAGTTCTCATTATATAATTGCCGATGACGGTCATGTGGTTCAAATGTTAAACGACTATTTACGTGCCTGGCATGCTGGAGCAAGTTCATGGGGAAAAAACACAGATATTAATTCGGCTTCTATAGGAATTGAATTAGATAATAATGGTGTAGAACCGTTTTCTGAAGCTCAGATTACCAGTTTAATGGCTTTATTAAGTAAGTTAAAGAAAGACTATAATATTCCAGCACAAAATATTATTGGACATTCTGACATTGCACCAACTCGAAAAAAAGATCCAAGTGCTTTATTTCCATGGAAAACCTTAGCCGAAAATGGATTCGGAATTTGGCAAGACGATATACTTCCTTTGGCCCCTTTTGATTTTAGCCCCGAGTTAGCATTACAAATTATAGGCTACAACACAAAGAATTTAAATGCAGCAATTACTGCTTTTAAATTACATTATATGCCTCAAGAGGTTAATTCTATTTTAGATCAAAATACAATAAACACGATTTATTCTATTTATTTAAAACAGTAATAAAATTTCTTTTATAAAACACAAAAGTTCTTTGAAGTGACTCAAAGAACTTTTTTATTGCCTAAATCCAAACATTACAAAGCTAAAATCAATCAGACTAACTGCTATACCATTCGACGAAACAACACTAAACACAGTTAACTTAACAACATCTGACTGTAGCCAAAAACTATAAAAATCATCAAATAAATCAACAAAAAAGGATAACTTTAGAACAAAAGCTTACAAAAAAAACACTAGTATGCCTACTAAAACTATAGGCGTACCTTGCTAAAACTATAGCGTAGTTACACAATTTAAAGGCATAACCTACCAAAACGGTAGGCGTGCCTAGCTTTTTAATAGGCGTGGTTAATAAAACGATAGGCGATCCATAAAAACCAAAGGAGTTCTTATCTAAAAAACAGGCGGTACTTACAAAATAATGAGGCAAGCTCTACTATTAGTATCGCAGAGTATTTCATAAAAAAACCAGACTATGATTTTAGATAGTCTGGCTTTAAATTCAATAAGTAATTGAACTAAATTGTATTTGTGTTCAGCATTAGTAATACCATAAAAAAACTGCCAAGATACATGAAGCACCCTGGCAGTAAAAAAAATTATGTTTTAATCTAAATTGTAATCTATTCTTAGAATCCGTAAACTAAAGCAATTGAAGCTTGAGAAGCTGATTTAGTAGCTGTAGTCATATCAGATTTTAAAAAGTTATTTTCCTTAGCTGAATCTAATCTAAATTCTGGAATAACAGTTAATCCACCTGCTTTCAAGTTAGCTGATAAAGTAAAAGCTGTTACTGAATTATCTGCAGAAAGACCAATCATATCATCAAGTTCTTTAGCTTTGAAATACTCAGCACGTAAACCTAAACCAAAATTTTCAGTTATTGCTACAGCAGGATATAGAGCTACTCCTGTATAACCTAAATCACTATCAGCAGCTGAAGACCAATCAGCAGCATTTAAACCTAAACTGAATTTATCCGATAATTGGAAAGTAGCTGTTAAATCTACAATAGTACCACTTTCTGAACCGTCCATGAAATTTAAGTAAGCACTAACTCCTTCTGTTGGAGTTAAAGACAATTGAGCTCCAATTGCATTTAATCCTTTCATTGGGTCAGCAGAATAAAAATTCCAAGTATTATTAAAAGCTCCCACCATTAAACCTACTTTATCAGAGAAAGCATAATTTGCTTTCACACCTGCATTTTGGAATGGTCCGTTAGTAAACAAATAAGAAGTTGAATAATGAAAGTTAGCCACTGGCGAAATTACCTCATATCCTATAAAAGTCCCCATATATCCTGCTGTGAAACTTAATTTATCTGTAGCTGCATAAGTAGCGTATAAATTTTGGATATGGAATGAGTTATTAGTATCAACTGCATCACCATTAGGAATTGATTGGTATTGACCTCTTGGTCCAAAAGAAACTTCACCCACGAAAGATGTTTTCCCAGTTGTTTTTTTCAAAGCAATATCAATCATCCCTAAAGACACTGAATTCTGATCTGAAGCAAAACTAGTTTGTATGTTTTGTCCTTTTGCAAAATCATATTTGTAATAAACATCGGCAGAACCTGAAATTTCTAATGGTGTGTCTTGTGCAAATGTCATGCTTCCTGTCAGCGCTAAAGCTAAAATAAAAATTACTTTTTTCATGTTGAATTTTGTTTTGGTTATTTAAATTATTTTTACTTAAAAAGAAATATTAACACATTATTCTCAACATTTAACATGTTTTTATCCTTTTTGTTGAAGCAAATTTATCAACTTTTAGTTTTACAAAAATGAAATAAGGTAACTTTTTGTCGATTTTGGCGTCGAATTATTAAAAATTGGAATTCAATTAAAAAAAAATACATTTTCCTTATTTTTCAATATCAAAAAAATGATTATTCTAATGATTAAAAAATACAAACCCACTAAAAAACACCATTAAAACCAAAAAAATCACCAACTAACCAATTAAAAAGCAATAAAAAACACTTTCAAAAACATATACCCCTATAAAAAATAGGGCATACACCAAATAAAAATAAAACACCATAAAGTAAAAAAACGTCTATAAACAACAAAACCTCCTAAAAAGGAGGTTTACTAATAATTAAGATCAATTTGTCTTTAAGCAATCGAAATAAAATAATAGCGGTTTATTTTATAACGTATAAGTAATATAAGTTTAAGAGGGTATTTTTACAAAAGAATAAATTATTTGTAACTATTTACAAAACCAAAAGTCCAAACTCAGTCAAAGTCTTTATTGGTTTTGAATACCAAAACAATTCAAAATCTTCTAAATTCAATTCGAAGTCCGCTTTCACCTCTTGGAAAGAATAGATTTTAGTATTCGAAACAGCAATCTTTTCCAATATTGTTATCAACCACTCTCCTTCGTCTTTATTGGTTTGAATGGTGAAACTTTCTTTTTTATCATGAAAAGTCAGCGTTAGCATTTTCCAGGTGTTTCCTTTCTTGGATTTTGTAAAATATTCCACAAAAGGTTTTCCTCCTAACCAAACTACTTTTGCATTTGGTTTGGTATTAAAATCAGTTGCTTCTTCAAGAGCATTAAAAATAAAATCTTCTGGAATTTTAGTCTTTGGAATTTTAAAATCAAACCATTCTTGCAATTCAAAATCAAAACAGATTCCATGCATGTAATTAAAGAGTGATTTTTTTAGTCCAAAACTAAATTTATCGTGATCAATTCCTGTTGAATCGGTATAATTAATATCATTATTAGCAAAAACCTCCCCTAACCCTTCCAAAGGAGGGGAAGTTGGAACAACACCAAATTTCTCTGGATACATGCCTACTGGACTATGCGCCGTCATGGCAAATTGATGCCAAAATCCCGATTGTAAAACCCCAGCTTCAAAGAGCTGACGGACCATTTCGAGACTATCTACCGTTTCCTGAACCGTTTGGGTTGGGTAACCATACATTAAATAAGCATGCACCATGATACCTGCCTCGGTAAAATTGCGAGTTACACGCGCCACTTGTTCCACAGTTACGCCTTTGTCAATCAATTTCAACAAGCGATCAGACGCTACTTCAAGTCCGCCTGAAACCGCAATACAACCCGAAGCTTTCAATAATAAAGCTAAATCCTGAGTAAAGCTTTTTTCGAATCGAATGTTTGTCCACCAAGTTACCGATAATTTTCTTCGAAGAATTTCGAGAGCTAATGCACGCATCAAGGCTGGAGGAGCAGCTTCATCTACAAAATGGAAACCATTTTCGCCTGTTTGCATGATCATTTCCTCCATTCGATCACACAGTAAATTAGCTGCTACTGGTTCGTATACCTTAATATAATCTAATGAAATATCACAAAACGTACATTTTCCCCAATAACAACCATGTGCCATAGTGAGTTTATTCCAACGTCCATCACTCCACATACGGTGCATTGGATTCACAATTTCGATAACCGAAATGTATTTATCCAATAACAAATCGGAATAATCCGGCGTACCCACTTGGGATTGTTTGTAATCTGGTTTGGTGGAATTATTTTTATAAACTACTTTTCCGTTTTCTAAAAGAAAAGTACGTTTGAACTCGTTGGAATTTGGATTTTGAATTTTGGAATTTAAAAGCTCAATTGGAACTTCGCCGTCATCTAAAGTGATATAATCGAAAAATTCAAAAACTCTTGCATCCGAAAGCGAACGTAATTCCGTATTTGGAAAACCGCCACCCATTGAAATTTTAATATTCGGATAATGCTGTTTCACCCATTGTGCACATCGAAAAGCCGAATATAAATTCCCAGGAAAAGGAACTGAAATCAAAAAGAATGTTGGTTTGATTGTTTCAATCCGTTCTTTCAAAATCGAAAGAAGTATTCTGTCTATATAGGTAGGCTTTTGTTGTAAAGCTTCGTATAACTCGTCAAATGAATTAGCACTTCTACCCAAACGTTCGGCATAACGACTAAAACCAAAATTAGCATCGACACATTCTACAATAAAATCAGAGATATCTTCGAGATATAATGTCGCCAAATGCTTCGCCTTATCCTGAGTTCCCATGGTACCAAAAGCCCAATCTAATTCTTCCAATTGTGCAAAACGAGAAGCTTCGGGTAAATAATCTTCCTGACAAATCTGTAAAGCCAAAGTTGGATTCTTCCCTTGCAAAAAAGCAATCACCGAATCGATGGTTTTGATGTATTCATCTTGCAAGGCAAAAATACGCTTGCAATTATCCGTTGTAGGTTGTTGACTGTTGGTTTGAAACAAATTGATCAATCCTTGTTTCGAAAACAACTTCAAAATTACCTCAATACCTAAATCAGCCTGAACCGACTTGATTCCTTTTGTATTTAAAAACCCTTTAATATAAGCAGTTGCCGGATACGGCGTATTCAGTTGGGTAAAAGGCGGCGTGATGAGGAAAAGTTTGGTTTTCAAAAGGAAAATGTTTTGTACAAAAATAGGGGATAATTTTAGTTTCTATTCCAATGCGGATTGAAAGTTTTTAAAGCTTCAATTTCCATGAAAAAGAATTAGAAAGTTTGAGCGTATTTAATTACATTTGAAAATCTTAACAAAGTCAAAGAATCAATTCAATGATATCTATTTTAAACAAAATAACTATAAAAGCTCTATTACTTCTTTTCACATTAACGTTTTCATTTGTATGTCGAGGACAAGATTTTCAATGGGTAAAGCAAATTAAAGGTGTGTACCATGACTATGATGAATTTGCTAAATCAAGTGATATTGATAATGAAGGAAACAGTTACACAGTTGGTACTACTAGCTCTCCATATTTTGACCTAAACCCTACTATTCAGGGTATAGAAATAATTGATAATAGTTCAATACAAAATTTTACTGGTACTTACATTATTAAAGTTGATAGCGATGGAAATTATTTATGGGGAAAAACATTTGGAAATGTAAAAAGAGGAGATCAGGCAATTGGAGTAAAAATAGGGACAGACGGTAATATCTATGTTTTACTAATTTTACAAGAGCTTAATAGCACCAATGTTGGAATAATGGATTCTTTTTTTACTATCATAAAAATAGCTCCAAATGGAAACATTATTTCTACAAAAAAAATCCAACAAAACTATGGTTACAACAATAATATGTATGCTTATTCTTTTGATTTAGACAATCAAAATAACATATTTATTAGTGGATATTTTACAGGAAACATTACTCTCAGCTCCAGTATCCCTGACCTAAAATTAAATTCAAACGGTGTTGATTACTTTTTACTAAAAATAAACAGTAGCAATTATGATATAAATTGGGTAAAACAATTTAATTTAAATTACAACACATATTCCAAAATTATAATTAGACCTGATGGAAACATTAATGTGCTTTTAAATATTGGTGATATTTATAGCATATATAATATAAATCAAACAGACGGAACTACAATTTGGAAAAAAGATTTTGAAAATCAAACAATAAGAAATTTTCACGTCTCTGAATTTGGCATACAACTACTTTGTGATAAAGCATATCATAACACTGTTGATGTAGATCCATCCACTTTGGTCAAAACTATTTCGGGACATTCTGCTTATATCATTTTTCTAGATTTGGATGGTAATTTTATCGATGTTAAAGAATTTATAAAACCACCTGATGGAGATATCGCGTTTACTTCAGCTTCAACTGATAATAATGGAAATTATTTTTTTGGAGGCCAATTTAAAGGCCTTATCGATCTAGACTCTTCTGACAATTTTTTTAATCTATCATCTAGTGGTTACGATGGTGAAGCATTTTATTTAAAACTTGATTCAAATAGAAAATTTGAAGGAGCAATTAAACTTGGAGATGAAAACCCAAAAACAAATTTTTATAACAATTG
>NZ_JBCFQK010000038.1:0-18348 GCF_041729735.1 Flavobacterium magnesitis
TGAAAACCCCGTTTTTATAACAAAACGGGGTTTTTTATTCTTTTTTACTTTTATAAGTAGAAAAATAGGTACCTTAGCTCAGATGGTAGAGCAATGGACTGAAAATCCATGTGTCCCTGGTTCGATCCCTGGAGGTACCACAAATTATAATGCTCGGATGGTGAAATTGGTAGACACGCTGGACTTAAAATCCAGTGAACAGCAATGTTCGTGCGGGTTCAAGTCCCGCTCTGAGTACAAAAGCTTCAATTGGCTATTGCTAATTGAAGCTTTTTTTGATATTATTTGAAAGAATTTCCAACACCTAAAGTGGTCCTGTTTATTTTTTGAATCGTACCATCTTCATTGAAATAAAGATTTTCAGCACATATCTGACGTTGTTTATCTCCACATTCTGATTTGTTTTCAATCCATCTATGGTAGAATAATACCCATTTTCCTTTGTATTCTACAATAGAATGATGATTATTGCTTTCACCTTCTTCGTCCATAATAACACCTTGGTATTTCCATGGGCCTTTTGGTGATTTAGCCGTGTAGTATGTTAGAATTCTATTTTCTTCCGGCATAGTATAATAGTAAATTCCTTTTCTTTTAAAAATCCAAGGACCTTCTCTTTTGGGCTTATAGCCACCCATATCCATTTTATACATATCACCTTTTACGCTGAGTAAATCGTCATTCATTTCGGCAACTAGATAATCACCTCCACCATTAAAATAAATATAACCTTTTCCATCATCATCTATAAAAAGACAAGGGTCATTTGCATATGGAGTAGTCCACAATGGTTTACCTATGGCATCTTTGAAAGGACCTGTTGGTGAATCACTGACTGCTATTCCAATTCCCATCCATTTGGTACTGTTTTTTGGATTTACTCTGTCTTTAAAGCCTGTTCCAACTGGAAAACAGAAATAATATTTACCATTTTTATAAGCACAATCAGGTGCCCAAGCAAAGTTGTCTGCCCATGTAAGGTCTTTTACTGAAAAAATAGCTCCATGATCAGTCCAATTTACTAAATCACTAGATGAAAAGGCATGCCAGTCTTTCATAAAAAAATCAGTTTGGCATTCTTCATCATGTGAAGCATATATATACATTTTTCCATCTTCCCATACATGACCAGAAGGATCTGCAGTGAAAATTTTGCTGCCAAAATTCAATGGGTTTTGAGAATAGCTATTATTAGTGTTGAATAGCGAAAGGAGTGGTAAAATAATAATTGATAAAGCTGTTTTTTTATTCATTGTGTGGTTATTGTGGTTATAGACTAATTGACTTAAATGTAAATATAAATTATTTACAACAAAAAAACCTTGCTTATTTAAAGCAAGGTTTTAAAAATGAGGTTGTTTACTATTATTTAGTTTTTACCAAAATGTATTTTTCAGAACTAGGTTTTCCAAATTGTGTTCCTGAAATTTCGGTAACAATCTTGTTTGCTGTTTTTTTATAGCTGATTTTTTTTGGATAATCATTCAGTAAGTTTTCAAAAACGAGTTCGTTTTCGTTGTCAGTTAGGAGTTCAAAACGAATGGGTTTGCCATCATTTTGTCCTTTTATTATAGTGGTGTAACTTAGAATTTCACCCTTTTGTTCTAGTAAAATAGTTTCATTATGAATGCTATCTTTATCTTTTATAAAAAAAGATTGGGCTTTAAAGGTACTGTCGTTTACTTTTTTCCAATTTTCAGTGAGTATTCCAAGATCAGTTTTATTTTCCCAATTTCCAATAAGCCAATCGGCTTTTTTAATCAAATCTTTTTCGGCATTATTGCTTTTTTGACAAGCCGAAGCCATCAAGAATAATGATAGTAATGAAGCTAGTTTTTTCATAAAATATTGAATTGATTTTGTCTCCAATTCAGAGCAAAATTAGTAAAAATACCAATAGATTTTTTAGGTATTTTTAACATTTTTTGCCTGCTTAAAAGGTTTAATTTTGCATTTTAATTGAAAGTAATACAATCAATGATTTTAAACTATTTTAATTCTTTACGGAAATCTCCTAAAGGTTATCGGTTAGCTACTACTATATTTTTCTTCGTTTCTGGTTTTGGATATTCTTCATGGGCGTCACGTATCCCTGCTATAAAACAACAATTACATCTTTCGGAAGCAGAATTTGGAGCTGTTTTATTTGCTTTTCCAATAGGTTTAATGCTGACAATGCCTTTTACAGGAAGAATTTTAAATTTATTTAGCAGTAGGTATTGTATGTTGTTGGGAGCTATTTTGTTTAATATAGTTTTAGCATTGCCTGGTTTTGCGGCTTTTGTATGGCAGTTGGTACTTATTCTTTTGATTTTTGGTGGTTCACGCAATATTTTAAATTTGTCTATGAATGCACAAGCGCTTGAAGTACAACGGCTGTACCCTAAATCGATAATGACTACTTTTCATGCTATTTGGAGTTTAGCTGGATTTGCAGGAGCAGGTTTAGGATATGTCATGGTAACACAAAAAATTGATCCTTCTCATCATTTGTTAGGTATAAGTGTGGCAATGTTGGCAGTAACGGCTTGTTTTTATCCGTTAACTATAGAAACAGAACCATTAAAAGAACAAAAGAAGTTTTTTTCGATGCCAGATAAAACCTTATTGAAATTTGCTATTATTTGTTTTGTGTCGATGGCTTGCGAGAATACGATGTATGATTGGAGTGGAATTTATTTTCAGAATGTATTACATGCTTCTCAGAAGATAACAACAGCTGCCTTTGTTTTCTTTATGACAGCTGTTACTTTAGGACGTTTTTGTGGAGATTATGTGGTGATGCGTTTTGGTATAAAAAAAATATTGTTTTACAGTGCTGTTTTTATTTCGTCGGGATTTTTGATTTGTTTTCTTTTACCTTTTATCATTCCTACAATTATAGGTTTTGTGCTGATAGGAATTGGGGTTTCGTGCACTGTTCCATTAGTGT
Organism: Flavobacterium magnesitis; assembly: GCF_041729735.1. Lineage (NCBI taxonomy): Bacteria > Pseudomonadati > Bacteroidota > Flavobacteriia > Flavobacteriales > Flavobacteriaceae > Flavobacterium > Flavobacterium magnesitis. Next base: position 2,933 of record NZ_JBCFQK010000038.1, read on the forward strand.
TTAGTATTGCGGGTAAATCTAAAAATTTAAGTAGTGGTTCGGCATTGACTTCTATATCGACTATTGGATATCTTGGTTTTTTAATTGTTCCGCCAATGGTAGGTTTTATATCCGAAGCCTTGAGTATGAAATGGGCTTTTTTAATTATGGCACTTTTAGGTGGGATTATGATTTTTATGGTGAATCAAATTTCGGAAGAGAATTAGTTCTTGTAATTGCTGGATTCTAGCCCTGATAGAAGCGACATCCTTTTTCTAGTTTTTTTGCTAGAAAAAGATACAGCGGATAGCAGGAAATAGCTCCTAAAAAAATCTGAAATATGGATTCTTAAATGTGCAATCTTTTTTGTATTTTTGCACTCCAATTATAAGGACTATAACTATGTTAGACAGACTTCAGATAGTGAAACAACGTTTTGATGAGATTTCGGATTTAATCATCCAACCGGATGTGATTTCGGATCAAAAGCGTTATGTACAGTTGAATAAAGAGTATAAAGATCTAAAGGCTTTGGCTGGGAAAAGAGATGAATATGTTCTTTTGATGGCTAATATTGAAGAAGCAAACGAAATTATTTCGGACGGAAGTGACCCAGATATGACCGAAATGGCCAAGATGCAACTGGATGAAGCAAAACAAAGATTACCAGAATTGGAGGAAGAAATTAAATTTATGTTGATTCCTAAAGATCCAGAAGACGCTAAGAATGTAATGGTAGAGGTTCGTGCTGGAACTGGTGGTGATGAAGCGAGTATTTTTGCAGGAGATTTGTTTAGAATGTATACTAAATATTGTGAAAGTCGCGGTTGGAGAACATCGGTTGTGGATATGAACGAGGGGACTTCAGGAGGTTTTAAAGAGGTGATTTTTGAAGTTACTGGAGAAGATGTTTACGGAACTTTAAAGTTTGAAGCGGGAGTTCACCGTGTACAACGTGTTCCTCAAACGGAAACACAAGGACGTGTGCATACATCAGCAGCGACCGTTATGGTTTTACCAGAAGCTGAGGAGTTTGATGTTCAAATTGATATGAATGATGTGCGTGTGGATTTCTTTTGTTCGTCAGGACCTGGAGGACAATCGGTAAATACAACTAAATCTGCAGTGCGTTTGACACACATTCCTACTGGATTAGTAGCGCAATGTCAGGATCAAAAATCGCAACATAAAAATAAAGATAAGGCTTTAGGTGTATTGCGTTCTCGTTTATACGAACAAGAATTAGCTAAAAAAGAAGCAGAAGACGCATCAAAACGTACTTCACAAGTAAGTTCTGGAGACCGTTCGGCAAAAATTAGAACTTATAATTATGCTCAAGGTCGTGTAACTGATCACCGAATTGGATTAACTTTATATGATTTAGGAAATATCATGAATGGTGATATTCAGAAAATTGTAGATGAGTTACAGCTAGTTAACAATACAGAAAAATTAAAAGAGGCCAGCGAAGTTTTCTAATAGTTAAGTAAAGTTTATTTGTTAAGAAAAACATAAAATTTTTAAAGGTATTAATAAGAAAAAGCACTTAATTTGCGTTGTCAAATTAGGTGCTTTTTTTTGCTCCAAATTTATTAACCAAATGGTATTAATTATGAAAAAGAGAATTTTTCTTTCGTTGTTTGCTTTTGCAAGTTTTTGTTCGGCAAATGCCCAGTCTTATTTAGGATATATTCCTGATAACTATGCTGGTGTTCAAAGTGTGTTATATAATCCTGCCTCTATAGCCGATTCTCGTTTTAAAGTAGATATTAATTTATTCTCCACGAGTTCTTCTATTGGAAATGATTTGTATGGTGTAAAGATTTTTGATGTTTTTAAAGACGGATATGATTTTGATTTGGAAGCTAAAAAGAACTTTAGCAATGCTAATAATGCTTTCTTGAATACTGATGTTATGGGACCTTCTGTAATGTTTAACATTGCTCCTAAACATACATTAGCAATTTATACAAGAGCAAGAGCGGTTCTTAATGTAATTGATATAAATGGTAATGTAGTTAACGAAATTAGTAAAGACAACAAAACTGATTTTGATTATCCAGTTGGAAGTCCTAATGCTGTAGGGAATTCATGGGGAGAGTTTGGTGTTTCTTATGCTGCCGTTTTGTTCCAAAGAGGAGAGCATTTCTTAAAAGGAGGTATTACTGCTAAATATTTACAAGGAGTAGCTAATTATCATTTGCAAGGAAATAATATTAATTTAGAATTTCAAGAAAATTTACTTTTTCCAGAATTAAGTACTTACGAAACTACAGGTTCAGCAATTTATGGTTCAAGCCAGGATTTTGCGACTGATTCAGATATTGATGTTGATTCAAAATCAAGAGGTTTTGGAGTTGATTTAGGTTTGGTTTACGAATGGAGACCAGAATATAGCGCTGATAGAGCGGATATCAATGATTTAAAAGAAGTAAACAAATACAAATTGCGTTTTGGTGTTTCTGTTACCGATTTAGGTTCAATGAAATACGATAAAGGAATTCGCAGAAATTATGATTTAAATGAAACAATTACTCAGGATGATTATGATAATGCCGACAATTTTGATGAGTTCTTAGAAAATAATTACAATTTTACAGTTTTAAATGGGGCAGTAAGATCTAATTTGCCAACGGCTATCCATGCTGATGTAGACTGGAATATTCACAGAAGATTCTATTTGAATGCTAATGGAGATTTAGGAATTGTGAGCAAAACAAAATTAAATCAAAACAGTATTGCTAATCGTGTGAGTTTGACTCCTCGTTATGAATCAAAATGGTTTAGTGCTTATATTCCAATTTCGTACATGGATTATAGCAAACAAGCTCAAGTAGGTTTAGGTTTAAGAACTGGAGTTTTCTTTATTGGATCTAGTTCTATTGTTTCTAATGCTATTTCAAAAAGTTCAAGAGCTGCTGATATCCATTTAGGAATAAAAATTCCTGTTTATCAAAAAAAGGCTAAAGATCAAGATGGAGATGGTGTGTTAGATAAAGATGATGAATGTCCTACTGTGGCTGGACCTGTTGAAAATAAAGGTTGTCCATGGGGTGATAGAGATAATGATGGAATATTAGACAAAGACGATAAATGTCCAGATGTTGCTGGTCCTGCTGCTAACGATGGGTGTCCATGGGAAGACAAAGACAACGATGGAGTTTTAGACAAGGATGATAAATGTCCAGATGTTGCTGGTCCAAAAGAAAACGGAGGTTGTCCTTGGCCAGATACTGATGGAGACGGTGTTTTAGATAAAGATGACAGATGTCCTACAGTAAAAGGAACTCTTGCTAATAAAGGTTGTCCAGAAGTAACTACTGAAGTAATCAAAAGATTGAATGATTTCTCTAAATCGGTTTTATTTGATTCTTCTAAAGCGACTATTAAGCCAGAATCACACGATAAATTAGAAGGAATTGTAAAAGTAATGGACGAATACAATAACGCTAATTTTAAATTAGAAGGACATACTGATAGCACTGGTAATGTGGCTAAAAATCTTCAATTATCTAAAGATAGAGCTGCTGCAGTTAAGGATTATTTGATTTCTAAAGGTATTAGTGCTGACAGACTTTCGTCAGAAGGTTATGGGATTACTAAGCCAATTGCTTCTAACAAAACGGTAGAAGGAAGAGCTCAAAACCGTAGAGTTGAAATTATTCTTGTAAAATAATTTTAGTTATTGATATAAAAAATGAGGCTTTCGAGCCTCATTTTTTGTTTATATTCTTTTGAAAAGAGATAAAATTGGAAATTAATAATCCCCACGTTTTTTAAATCTTGAATCGTCTTTCTTGATGAATTCGGTTCTGCGTTTTGGAACTTCTGCTTTAGGTAAACTGGCTTCTTCGGTTTTGCTCGAAGGTTCGATCAATTCGTTTAATTCTTTAATTTCAGCATCTGTTAAATCGCGGTAACGTCCCACAGGAATGTCAAGCGAGATGTTGATAATTCGGATACGTTTTAGAGCGGTAACTTCATAACCTAAATATTCACACATTCTACGAATTTGGCGATTTAAGCCTTGAGTAAGAATAATTTTGAAAATGTTTTTGCTGATTTGCTCCACTTTACATTTTCGGGTTACAGTGTCTAAAATAGGCACGCCATTTCCCATTCTTTGTATAAATCTATCGGTAATTGGTTTGTTAACCGTTACAGTATATTCTTTTTCGTGATTGTTTCTGGCACGCAAAATTTTGTTGACAATATCACCGTCATTAGTCATGAAAATCAATCCTTCTGAAGCTTTGTCTAATCGGCCAATAGGGAAAATACGTTTGGGATAATTAATATAGTCAACAATATTGTTGCGTACTTCTAAGTTAGTAGTACATTCAATTCCAACAGGTTTATTAAAGGCAAGATAAACTGGTTTCTCATTTTTTTCATGAATCAATTTGCCATCAATACGGACTTCATCAGTTGGAGAAACTTTTGTACCTAATTCTGGTACAATTCCATTGATGGTTACACGACCTTCTTCTATGTATTTGTCGGCTTCACGTCGCGAGCAATAACCGGATTCTCCTATGAATTTATTGAGACGTTTTAAATTTTCTTCCATAGTGCAAAAGTAAGTAATTTGAAAATGCTATGATTTGGAAATTTGAAAATCTTTATAACGAATGAGGTTAGAAGCAACTATTCTTCTCTTTCAAATAAAAAAGATGAGATTTTCTCATACAATTCTTCTCCGTGAAGACTATGTCCCAACCCTTTGGTTTCTATAAAAACGGCATCTTGCCACGAGCTGGCTATTTTTTTTCCTTCTTCGAATAAAACAATGGTGTCTTCAGTATCATGTGCAATGAAACCTTTGGTCTTTATTTTAGAAGCAAAGTGTTTTCCAGAAAACTGATCCATTGTAAGGTTGAAATGGTTGAGATAATGATTTTCCAGTCCTTTTGAAATTTTAGAATTCAAACTCAATAAAGTAATATAATTGTTCAAAATAATTTTAAAATCACTTGGAGAACCTAAAATAACCATTTTTTCGATACTGTCATTTTGATAGGTGGATTGGTAGTAAAGACAAGTTTTTCCACCTAAAGAATGTCCAATAAGATGTTTAGGTTTGAATTCTTGAACCAAAATATCAATAAAAGCAGCATATTGAGGAATGTTGAATTCTTTTCCGCCAGATAATCCGTGTCCAGGTGCATCGAGGGCAATAATAGTGCTGCCTGATTTTTTTAAGTAAGCTAGTGATTTTTCCCATCGGGAGGCGTTGCTTTCCCAGCCGTGAACTAATAAAATCACATTTTCATTACCTTTCCAAGTATAACTTTGAAAAAAATCGCCTTGGTGTTGATGAATTTTTTTTTCGGTTTCGTTTAATATCTCAGGAAGTTTGTCTTTTAGTAATTTTCCATCTCGAGGTTCACTAAAAAGAGCATAAGCAAGTTGGTTTGCTTTTTTAGGAAAAATAAAACTTAAGAGGTTTATGTATAAACCAACTAATTTAGTAAATAAAAAATAAGAGGCTTTTTTCATAATAAAAAAGTCCCGATGGTTAATCGGGACTTAAATATAATTAAATACTTGCGAATAAGTTTTCCATTTTTTCTTTTTCTTCCTCAGCTAAACTACTATCGACTAAAATTCTTCCTGAATGCTCATCGATGATGATTTTCTTTCTAGAAGCAATTTCAACCTGTGTTTGTGGTGGAATAGTAAAGAATGAACCTGCTGAAGCACCTCTCTCGATAGAAACAACTGCTAAACCATTGCGTACACTTGAACGGATTCTGGTGTAAGCTGCTAATAATCTTTCTTCTATTAATTCTTGGAATTCAGCTGATTTTTGAGTTAAAAATTCTTCTTCCTTAGCAGTTTCTGCCATGATATCGTTTAACTCTAATTTTTTATGCTTTAAGTGATTCGATTTCAATTCTAATTTTTCTTTAGATTGAGCGATAATCTCTTTTTTGTGTTCGATAGAAGCTTTCATTTCTTTCATTTGCTTTTCAGCTAATTGAATTTCAAGCTCCTGGAATTCTACTTCTTTAGTTAAAGAGTTGAATTCTCTGTTGTTACGAACACTTTCTTGTTGTTTAGTATATTTTTTGATGGCCTCTTTGTGCTCATCGATACTATTCTTTTTAGCTTTAATTTGCTCTTCTATTAATTCAAGCTCGCTTTTTAATTTTTCAGAACGTGTGCTTAAACCAGCAACTTCATCTTCTAAATCTTCCACTTCAAGAGGAAGTTCACCTCTCACGTTTCTAATTTCGTCAATTCTTGAGTCAATCAATTGTAAATCGTAGATGGCTCTTAACTTGTCCTCAACACTTAATTCTTTCGTATTAGTCATATTCTATTTCTATAAGTACTTAACTGGATTTGTATTTTCTTCAGATAAAATGATTGCAAAATTAAGGATTTTTTTCCTAAGAAAATCAACAATATAATTTTTTGTATAGCGTTCGCTTTCAAAATGTCCAATATCGGCTAAAATTAACTGATTTTCGGCTTCATAAAACTGATGATACTTCAAATCAGCGGTTAAAAAAGCGTCTGCTCCTGCCTGAATAGCGTTTTTTATGGCAAAACTTCCAGAACCTCCAAGTACGGCAACTTTTTTTATTTTTTTTCCTCGAAAGGCAGAATGACGAATGCCATCCGCAATCATTTTTTCTTTTACCAAAGTAAGAAAAGCTACTTCGTCCATTTCAGCAGGAAGTTCACCAATCATTCCTAATCCTATATTTTGATGTTGGTTTTGCAAATCATAAATTTCATAAGCCACTTCTTCATAAATATGATTGGTAAAAAGTGCTTTTAAAATTTTAGATTCCAGATGTTTTTCAAAAGTAACTTCGATTTTGATTTCAGCAGTTTCGGTTAATTCATTTCGTTCACCAATAACAGGATTGCTATCGGAATTTCCTTTGTAGGTTCCAGTTCCGTTAGAAACAAAACTACAATTTTCATAATTTCCAATTGTGCCCGCTCCAGCATCAAAAAGAGCCCGACGAACTTCCGCAGCATTTTCCGGAACGGTATAAGTAACTAACTTTCGAATAAAATTAGATTTGGGAATCAGGATTTTAGTATTGATCAATCCTAAAGCATTACAAAATATTTTATTCACACCATCCTGATGATTGTCTAAAGCCGTATGAACCGCATAAATAGCGATATCATTTTTTATGGCTTTGATTATGGACCGTTCCACATAGTTCTTTCCCGTGATTTTTTTTAACCCAGAAAATAATATCGGATGAAAACAAACTACCAAATTACAGTTTTTGGTAATCGCTTCTTCAATAACATTTTCCAAAGCATCGTGACAAACTAAAACTCCCGTAGCTTCTGTTTCTTGATTTCCAACTAATAAACCAACATTATCAAAATCTTCAGCATAGGCTAGTGGTGCCATTTCTTCAAGAACGGAAAGAATTTCTTTTATTTTACTCACTGTTTTTATTTTTATGGTGTTCGTGAATCTTCGATTTCATTTTTTCGAATAAACAAATTAACGAATAAAGCAATGAACTTTAAAATGAATCCTATACGAATTTTGTATCTTTGTAATTCTAAACCTAAAAGTTATGACTACAATAAAAATTAACGAACGTACCAAAACAGGGAAAGCATTTATGGCTATGTTTGAAGCTTTTTTTAAAGGTGTTGATGGTATAGAAATTATTGAAACTGATTCTAAAAAAATAAAGAAAGAAGAAAGTCCTTATAATCCAGAATTTGTAAAAATGATTTTAGATAGAGATGCTGATATAAAAAGTGGTAAATCTAAATGTATAACTATTGATCCTGATGATATATGGGGAAGTTTAGGCTTAAAATAGAACCTAAAGCAAGTTTAGATATAGCAAAACATAAAAAATCAGGTAATCAGGCGAATATTAAGAAACTTACCAAGATTTTAATAGAATTGTCTGAAACACCTTTTGAAGGAATAGGAAATCCAGAAGCATTAAAGCACGAACTTTCAGGATTTTGGTCTAGAGAAATTAACAAAAAAGACAGACTTATATATAAAGTTGAAGAAGAAATAGTAACTGTATTTATCATTGCTGCAATGGGACACTATTCTGATAAATAATTATGAATTTACTTCGAAAAATACTTTTCCCTTTTGCCATTTTATATGGTTTGATAACTGCTATTAGAAATTTTTTATTTGATAAAGGCATTTTAAAATCGTATTCATTTGATGTTTCTGTTATTGCTGTTGGAAACCTAAGTGTGGGCGGAACTGGGAAAACGCCTCAAATTGAATATTTGATTCGTTTGCTTTCGCCAAAATATAAAGTAGCGACCTTAAGTCGTGGTTATAAAAGACAGTCGGAAGGTTTTGTTTTGGCTGATTCTAGTTCCAATGCTGCAATTCTTGGAGATGAACCGTTTCAGTTTTATGAAAAATTCCCAGATATTCAAGTTGCAGTTGATGTCAATAGAAAAAATGGTATTGAACAATTGCTTTCGCAATCCCAAAAACCTGAAGTGATTTTGCTAGACGATGCCTATCAACACCGAAAAGTAAAAGCTGGGTTTTATATTTTACTCACTTCTTATGGCGATTTGTATTCGGATGATTTTATGTTGCCGACTGGAAATTTGCGAGAGAGTAGAAGTGGATCCGAAAGAGCCAATCTGGTTATTGTTACAAAATGTCCAGCGAATCTTTCAGAAGCTGAGAAAGTTTCGATAAAAAAGAAACTTAAATTGACTAAAAAGCAACAATTGTATTTCTCCTATATTGATTATGACGAATTTATTTATTCGGATAATAAATCAATTCCAGTTGACGAAATCAAAAATGTAGATAAATTGCTTATAGCGGGAATTGCAAAACCAGAACCGTTTTTTGCTCATTTCCAAAATGGGAATGATGAGAAACTGGTTTTTCCAGATCATCATCATTTTTCTAAAAACGATCTGTTGACAATTAAAAATAAAGCACAAAACAAGATCATTGTTACTACCGAAAAAGATTTTGTACGCTTGAAATATAATATTTCAGGCGAGCAATTGTATCATTTACCTATAAAAAGTTCATTTCTTTCAGATAGCGAAAATTTTGATAAAACCATTTTAAATTATGTGGGAACAAGTACAAGAAACGGTTAGTTTTATAAAAGCCAAAATCAATTTTAGTCCAGAATATGGCGTAATCTTAGGTTCAGGATTAGGAAGTTTTACAGATGATATTCAAATAGAATTCACTTTGCCTTATGCTGAAATCCCTAATTTTCCTGTTTCTACTGTCGAAGGACACAAAGGAGCTTTGGTTTTTGGAACTATTGGCGCTAAAAAAGTAGTAGCCATGCAAGGTCGTTTTCATTATTATGAAGGCTATTCGATGCAAGAAGTTACTTTCGCTGTACGAGTAATGAAATATTTAGGTATCGAGAAATTGATTGTTTCTAATGCTTCGGGCGGGGTAAATGTTAATTACAAAGTGGGCGATATTGTTATTATCAACGATCATATTAATATGGCTCCCGAACATCCTTTACGTGGAAAAAATGATGAACGTTTTGGACCAAGATTCGTCAATATGAGCGAGGCTTATTCGAAAAAAATGATTGCTGTTGTAAAAGAATTGGCTCTAAAAAATAATATAGAAGTAAAAGACGGAATCTATTTGGGTTTACAAGGCCCTACGTTTGAAACTTTGGCAGAATACAAAATGGTCAAAATTTTAGGTGCCGATTGTGTGGGAATGTCTACTGTTCCTGAAGTTATTGTAGCGCGTCACATGGATTTGGAAACTTTTGGAGTTTCGGTAATCACTGATATGGGGAATGAAGAAAGTATCGAAACCATCTCTCATGAAGAAGTTTTAGAAGCAGCAAGAAAAGCAGAACCTAAAGTTCGAAAACTAATTAAAGAGTTGATTCTAAATTATTAACGGCAAGGAATTTATACAACATATTGTAGAAATCCTGAGGAATAAAAGGTTTTGTGATTACTTCATCCATTCCAAAAGAAAGTAGCATTTCTCTATTTTCATTCAGTGAAATGGCAGTCATGGCAATAATAGGCGTATGCATGTCAAACTTTCTAATTTCTTGGGTAGCAATTGTTCCGTTTACCCCTGGTAAATGAACATCCATAAGAACTAAATCAAAATTTTTGTTGCGGAGTGCTTCAATTGCATCTTCGCCATTATCAATTACTTCACAAAGAATGTTTCTGTTTTCCAGCATTCTTTTGGTAATCATTTGGTTGATTTTGTTGTCTTCAACTATTAAAATATTTTTACCTTTTATTTTAGAAAAGTCAAAAACAAATTCTTGTTTTTGTTGCAAATAAATTGGGTTGTAGTTTGCTGTAAGGCATAATTCAAAGGAAAAACAAGAACCTTCGCCTAAATTACTTTTTAAATGAATCTCACTGCCTAATATTTTTAATAATTTTTTTACAATGGTCAAGCCTAAACCTGTTCCGCCATATTTTCGGTTTATTTCAGTTGATCCTTGATAGAAACTTTCAAAAATACTTTTAAGTTTTTCAGAAGGAATTCCTATTCCAGTATCCACTACTTCAAAATAAAGCAAGGCTTTTTGGTCTTGTAAAGACTGTAATCGGGCTACAACACTTACTTTACCATTTTTAGTAAACTTTAAAGCATTGTTGATTAAATTGATGAAAATTTGAGACAACTTAATAGGATCGCCAATTAAACTATTCGGAATATTAGGATCAATATCCAGTATAAACTCGTTTTTGTTTTTTGTAGCGACTTCAATTAGCGAATTTTTTATGTCTTCTAATAATTGTTTTAAATCAAAATTAACTGGTTCTATTTGAGCTTTATTGGAATCAATTTTGTTGATTTCTAAAATATCATTAATAAAAGCAGTTAAATAATTCCCCGAAAATTCTAAGGAGTTAAGATAGTGTAATTGTGTTTTTTTTGGGTTTTCTTGTAGTAATAAATGTGTAATTCCGTTAATTGCATTCAGTGGTGTTCTGAGCTCATGACTCACAATGGATAAAAAATCAGCTCTTGCACTAGATGCTTTTTCTATTTTTTCTTTGGCTCTTATAAGTTCCTGATTTTTTTCCTGGAGCAGTAAGTTCGTTTTTTTTCGGATTTTATTGTTTTTGTATAATGAATAACACAATAACGAAAGGATGATAATAATGGCAATTGACATGTAATTAATTAATCTGGAAAATTGCTCTGTTTTTTCTTGTTCTTCTTTTTCTTTATTAACGCGGGCTAAGTTTAGTTTTCGTTGGCTTTCTTTAAACGCTTCATAATCGCTGATTCCTAATTTTTCATTAATAGCAATGGCGATGCTTTCTTTTAAATTGAGGTGTAATTTTAAAAAAGAATAGGCAGTGCTTTTGTCTAACATTTTATCGTAGACTAAACTAATAGCCAGTAAAATATTCGATTTTTGGTCTAAATTTTGATTTTTATCATTTAAGTCTAAAGCTTTATTGTAGTAATTTAGCGCTAAATTATTCCGATTGTTATGTTCTTCAATCAATCCCATTTGGTATAAAGCTTCTGCTTTTATATCCAAATTTTTTGGACTATCGGGTTTGGAAATGATACTATTAAAAATGGTTGAAGCGGTATCAAATTTTTGATTTGCACTATAGATAATCCCTTTTTGAAGCTGAATTAATTGGTTATTGTCATCAAGTTGAAGTGCTTTAGAAATAACGGCTGCTTTGTTAATACAAATTTCTGCAGATGGATAATTTTTTTTGGCAATGTAAGCTAATCCCAGATAATAATAAGCATTAGCATATTCGCTTGAAGGACTAAGTGTTTTAAATAGATTGATGCTTTCGGTTAGTTTTTCGATAGCGTCGTCTTGTTTTTTTAGACCATAATACAGTCTACCCAATTTAGCTGTTTGTATCGCCTGTTGATTGGTTTTGGAATTTTCCTGGGCGTAATTAATCGCTTTTTGGGTATATAAAAAGACTTGTTTGTACTTATTGTCCTTAATATTGGCATTAGCCAAATTATTGTAATAGCTCAAGCTATCTGTTTCTCTTTTTTGAGAATAGAGGACTGAATTAAATAAAATAACGAAAATCAGGTAAAATTTGATTTGCAATTTCATTCAGTAAATTATTTTTTGGTCAAAAGTATCAAATCTATTAAGCGTGATGAATAGCCAATTTCATTATCATACCAACCAACAACTTTTACCATTTTGTCGATAACAGAGGTAAGTTGGGCGTCAAATAAGCAAGAATTTCTATTACCTATAATATCAACGGATACAATAGGATCTTCTGTATAATCTAGAATTCCTTTTAGTTCATTTTGCGAAGCCAATTTAAAAGCTTCGTTTATTTCTTCTATTGATACAGCCGTTTTTACATTAACGGTAATATCGGTCAAAGAACCGTCCGGGACAGGTACGCGAATACCACATCCACCAATTTTGCCCTCTAAGATAGGAAAAATTTTTGTTAATGCTTTAGCAGCACCTGTAGTTGTAGGAACAATAGACTGACTGGCGCCTCTGGCTCTTCGTAAATCCTTGTGTGGCTGATCGTGTAAGCTCTGGTCTGTGGTAAAAGAGTGAATTGTAGTAATGTACGCTTGCTCGATTCCGCAAAGTTCATCGATTATTTTAATCATTGGAGCGGCATTATTTGTCGTACAACTCGCATTAGAAATGATTTTTTCGGTTCCGTCCAAGATATGTTCGTTCACTCCTAAAACAACTGTTTTAATCGTGTCCACTTCTGATGGAGCTGAAAGAATTACTTTTTTTGCACCTGCAATAATATGCTCATTTAAGTCTTCGTAGGTTTTGTATTTCCCTGTGGATTCAATTACAAAATCAATATTTAAAGGACTCCAGTTGAGTTTAGCAATACTTTTTTCATGGAAAAATAAAAAATGCTTTCCATCAATGGTAAACCCTTTTTCATCGGCAATTACAGCCTGAGGCAAAACACCGTGGATACTGTCGTATTTTATTAAATGCGCCATAGTCTTGGTGTCGGCAATATCATTGATAGCAACAACTTCTATTTCAGGGTGATTTAAAAGTAGACGGAAAAGGTTTCGGCCAATTCGACCAAAACCATTGATGGCAATTCTTGTTTTCAAGTTTCTTGTTTATTTGTTTAACTGTTTAATCGGTTAAGCAAATAAACGATTAACCGAATAAACTTTTTATAATATGTGTTTTTGTGCTTTGTATGAAGAACGAACTAATGGTCCACTTTCTACATGGCGGAAACCTAATTCCAAACCATATTGCTCGTATTTAGCAAATTGTTCTGGCGTAATGAATTCCTTAACAGGCAAGTGTTTTTTACTAGGTTGTAAGTATTGACCAATAGTTACCACATCTACATTAGCAGCACGAAGGTCTCTCATGGTTTGGAAAACTTCTTCTTCTTCTTCACCAAGGCCTAACATAATCCCTGATTTGGTTCTGTTGATTCCTTTTTCTTTTAGGTAACGCAATACTTCTAAGCTTCTGTCGTATTTGGCTTGGATACGTACTTCACGAGTCAAACGGCGAACGGTTTCCATGTTGTGCGAAACTACTTCTGGATTTGCTTCTACAATTCGGTCGATGTTTCTTTCGATACCTTGAAAATCTGGAATTAAAGTTTCAAGTGTAGTATTTGGGTTCATTCTACGAATTGCTTTTACGGTTTCTATCCAAATAATAGAACCACCGTCTTTCAAATCGTCTCTGTCCACACTCGTAATTACGGCATGTTTGATATTCATAATTTTGATAGAACGGGCTACTTTTTCAGGTTCGTCCCAGTCTACCGTTTCCGGACGACCTGTTTTTACACCACAAAATCCACAAGAACGGGTACATGTATTTCCTAATATCATAAAAGTAGCTGTTCCTTCGCCCCAGCATTCGCCCATATTAGGACAACTTCCTGAAGTACAAATGGTATTTAAGCTATATTTATCAACTAAGCCACGAAGCTCTGTGTATTTTTTTCCAATAGGTAATTTTACTTTTAGCCATTTTGGTTTAGCTGCGACTTGGGTAGCAACCGGTGTAGTAGTATCTAAAACAGTTTCCATAGATCAATTTTAAGGCTACAAAGATACACAATGTTGATTTAAATGTGGTGTTTTAAGTAGCGAAGCTTTTAGTTAGATTTGTTATAATACCGTTAGTTATTTCAAAATAGTCCAATAAAAACGGAGCGTAATACAATATAGAACGTATTTTGAGTCGAATGATTGTTGTCAAATGGAAATCCGTATTGTAATTAAAAGAAAAAAGCAGCACTAAGGCTGCCTGAATTTTGATTTTAAAAATTAAATTTAATTTACCTGAACTACAATTGGTAGATTATAAGCTGTTCTTACAGGTTTAGAATTCAACATTCCTGGAGACCATTTGGCTTTTATGGATTGCAATACACGAATGGCTTCTTTTTCTAAAGCTTGTCCTGGTTTGTTGATTACTTTAATGTTACTCATGCTGCCATCTCTTTCAACCACAAAAGAAACATAGATGCGAACATTTTTAGTCTCGTCCATCATTGGGCTTCTGAAATTATTTCCAACATAGCGGTAGAATTTTTCTATTCCTCCCGGAAATTGCGGTTTTTTATCTAACATTTCAGCAATATGAGTTTCTGTGCCAGTACCAGTGCCGTTAGTGGCTGTTCCAAGTCCAGTTCCAGAACTCGTTCCGTTTGGAACTCCTTCTCCAGTTCCTATAGTAGATCCGGCAATAACTTGTCCATCGGTTGTACTGTCTTTAGAATTCGTTTGTTCCATTGTAAGTTCAACATCGGGAGCCAGTGTGGCACTTACTACTGTTGGATTAATGAGTTGTTTAGTCTCGATAACCTCAGTAGGCGTTTGTGTTTTTATCTCAGGAAGTGCAGGTGCGGGAGCAGCCTCTTGTTCTGCCTGATAAATGTCTTGTAATTGAACGATGGTTTTGGTCCAATCAGGTGTTGTAGGAACGGTAATTTCTTTTGGATGAAGTAGTAAAGTGGGTAAAATGATTAGTGCGGTGCACACTAAAATACCAATAAAAAGGGCGTTAAAAGAGGTCTTGGTGGTTTCCTGACGTAATTGGAAGGCGCCGTAGTCTTTGTTTCTGTTTTCGAAAACTAGATTGATCCAGTTGCTTTCATAAAGGCTGTGTTGAGACATAAGATATTGATTTAATGGTTAAAGGTTTCAGTTAAATCGGTATGCGAATGTGGTATTTTTATTTAGAACGATTAAATTACGAATTTAATATGTAAATTCCGTAGTGTTTTTGAAAATAATTTTGAATAATTATAATTTTTGTTGCTAATGCCTTAAGGTTTAAGGATTCGTTTATCAATTGCGTCTGGCTTTAGCCAGATGATGGTATTAATTAAGGGGTAAGGCTTTAGCCAAAAGTCAATACAGTTTAGGCTAAAGCCAGTTTAGATTCTTACTTTAAAACGGGCTAAAGCCCATTCCAATTGATTTTACACAATCTTGTCATTCC
>NZ_JBCFQK010000039.1:0-14870 GCF_041729735.1 Flavobacterium magnesitis
TAAACCTCTGCACTTTCAGTGCAGAGTGGTTTAGTTTACCGGTTTATCTTAAAAATAAAATCTTTACCATGCCGCAATTTTTGGCAAAAAGATATAACGGTACCGTAAGTACTATTATGGCTGTAATCTGGTTGTTAATTTATGTATTTGTCAATCTTACTTCTATTATTTATTTAGGCGCTTTGGCTATTTCATCGATAGCACCTATTAGTTTTGAATATTGTGTTATCGGTTTGAGTTTGTTCTCTGTTATTGTGACTTTGGGCGGAATGAAGGTTATCGGATATACGGATATGTTTCAGGTTATTGTTTTGATTTTAGGAGGTTTAGTTACCACATATTTGGCACTAACCTTATTGTCAGAACAGTTTGGATTTGGAAAAGACATCATAAAAGGTCTTGGAGTTATCGCTGATGAAGCACCGGGACATTTGCACATGATATTAGAAAAATCAAATCCGCATTATTCTGAATTACCTGGAATGTCAGTAATTGTAGGAGGTATGCTGATTAATAATCTGGCGTATTGGGGTTGTAACCAATACATTGTTCAAAGAGCCTTGGGTGCCGATTTAAAAACCGCCCGAAAAGGAATTTTATTTGCAGCCTTTTTAAAATTATTAGTTCCAATTATTGCCGTTTTACCCGGAATTGCCATGTACGTGATGCATGAAAACGGAATGTTTCAAAAAGAAATGGTAGATGCTGCAGGAATTTTAAAACCAGATCATGCCTATCCAACCTTAATGAATTTATTGCCTGCCGGATTAAAAGGTGTAGCATTAGCAGCTTTAACCACAGCAATTGTGGCTTCTTTAGCGGGTAAAGCCAATAGTATTTCGACTATTTTTTCTCTAGATATTTATAAAAAATATTTTAATAAAAATGCCTCAGAAAAAAAGCTGGTTCGTATTGGAAGATTAGCGGTTGTAGTTGCTATGCTTATCGGTGCTGTCGTGGCGCCATCGTTAAAATCTTTAGATCAGGCGTATCAGTTTATACAGGAATATGTTGGTTTCTTTTCACCGGGAGTTTTAGCAGTATTTTTATTGGGAATGTTTTGGAAAAAAACAACCGCTTCGGCAGGACTTGCAGGTGCGTTGCTTACGGTGCCAATTGCAGCAGTTTTAAAATTCCTGCCAGTGTGGACAAACGGAGCTTTCCCGGATTTTCCTTTCCTGGACAGAATGACAATTACATTCTTTATCATTGTATTCCTAATGGTTGCCATTAGTTTATTACGTCCGGAATCTAAAGAACAACACGAAACGCATACCATAGAAGTAGATACAGCAATGTTTAAAGTATCTTCAGAATTTATTATTGGTTCCTTTATTATCTGCGGTGTCTTAGTCGCATTGTACACCGTTTTTTGGTAATTATAATTTGTCTTTAGTTTTTGAATCATGTTAAGAGAAAAAGGATTTTACTTTATTGAAGTAAATCCTTTTCTTGTTTTTGCGTTATGATGTAGTAATTTGTTAATCCATTGCGGTGCAAATTTCAATCAAAAAACCATCAGGATCTCTCACATAAGCAACAGTTTGTCCCCAGGGTTTTGTTTTTGGATTTGCTACAATTGTCGCACCTGCATTTGCTGCTTTGGCAAGAGTTTCTTCTACATTGTTAGTTGTAAAACCAATCTCAATTCCAAAAGGTTTCTCCGTTAATCGACTTGCTGTAAAACCGTCTTTTAAATTGGATTGGGCTAGAGTGACTGAAGCAAACGAAAGTGTTGTTTCTCCCACTAAAAGTTCAGCATAATCATTATCTGGTGCAATGAATTTTCGGCTAAAGCCAAATGCATTTTCGTAAAATTCAACAGCTTTGGTTACGTCCTGAACGTATAGAATGGTATAGGCAAATTTTATCATGGTGTTAATTTTTGTTTGAGATAATAGTAGAATAATTTACTCCGCATCCGAAGCAGGAATGGATTTTAGTTTTTTCATAAAAGCTCCAAAAGCAGGTGCGAGTTCTTCAAACAAAGGATCTTTTCGGTTTTTGAGTAAGACTTCGCTAAATAATTTTAAACCAATGGCAAATTCAGTGGCTTGTTGTTTGTCGCCAAATAAATCTTTGTCTTTCAGTCTTTCGATAATAGAGAAAATATCGTCGTGGTTTTCAAAAATCAGTTCAACTGGCTCTGCCGAAATCGTTTCTCCTTTGGAATCTTTCAAATATTCCAGTGTCAATTTATATTGATGGGCTCTTTTTTCCATAATTGCGTTGTTGTTTTTATTGTTCTATAAAAGTAAAACATACAGGCCAATTAATAAAGTTAAATCAATGGGATAAGGAAATTTGCTTGGGTAAATTGTTTTGATTTTGAATTTTCGTCAGTTCGAGTAATCCCGTTTTTGGGCGGGATTGTATCGAGAACAAGAAAATTTTGAATCAAAATGGTTCTCGATACATTTTTTACTTCATTTCATTACGCAAAAAATACTCAAACTGACGTTTTTGATAATTTTAATGGTTTAAGAAAATCTATCAAAAAGACTTTAAAACAGACGAAATGTTTTGTGTTTCCTCAAAGATAACCTTGGTTAATTCGAATAAAAGTTTAACTTTATAGAACGACATTTTTTATAATTTGTACTAATTAATTTTGTGATGACTAAAAATAAAAAGATAAAAGCAGTATCCTTTGGAGAAATGTTGTGGGATGTTTTTCCAACGCATAAAAAAATAGGCGGAGCACCATTAAATGTAGCTTTACGAATGAGTGCTTTTGGAGCTAATGTTACAATGGTAAGTCGGGTAGGAGCGGATGAAGACGGAACAGCGATTGTCTCTTTTGTCAAAGAAAATGGCGTGAATACTGATTTTATTCAAGTAGCAGACGACTACAAAACAGGAGTGGTTCAGGTAATGATTAACGAAAAAGGAAATGCATCTTATGATATTTTGTATCCATCGGCATGGGATAAAATCCAGGCAGAAGTATCGTTAACGAAACAAATTGCTAAAGCCGATGTGTTTGTTTTTGGAAGTTTAAGTGCCCGTGATGAGGTTTCCCGCACTACTTTGAAGCATTTATTAGAAAACACCAGTACTTATAAAGTTTTTGATGTCAATTTAAGAGCGCCTTATTACACTTTTGAATTGGTAAACGAACTGATGCAAAAAGCTGATTTTATTAAACTGAACGACGAAGAACTGGTCGAAATCAGTCAAAAAATGAATTCGCCTTATCATTCTTTTGAACAGAATATCAAATTTATTGCTGAGCAAACAAATACCAAGCAAGTATGTGTAACCAAAGGTCCTTTTGGTGCGGTTTTGTACTATAACGATAAATTCTATTACAACAGCGGTTATTTTATAAAAGTAGTCGATACTGTGGGGGCAGGGGATTCTTTTTTAGCCTCTTTACTGACTAAATTGTTAAAAGGGAAATCACCTCAAAAAGCATTGAATTTTGCTTGTGCTGTTGGTGCTTTGGTAGCGGGAAGCGAAGGTGCTAATCCTCAACTAACAAAGGAAAAAATCAAAAAATACATGATGTTGTAGTTAACGAATAGTAGAAAATAGTACTACCTTTAAACAGCATTTACCAATTATTTAAACTCAAATTTTAAAATTTCATACCATTATGATTTCGATTACAGCTATTATAAAAAGCAAAGAAGAAACAACTGAAGTAGTAAAAGAAATGATTCAAAGTCTGGTTACGAACACCAGAAAAGAAGCAGCATGTATTCGTTATGATTTACATTATTCCGAAAATGTTTTTATTATTTGGGAAGAATGGACCGATCAGCCAGGATTGGATATCCACAACAGCCAATCCTATTTAATCGATTTTATTGCCGATAGCGAAGACTTATTAGCAGCTCCTATTCAGGTTTATAAAACGAGTGAGGTTTTTTAGTTTTATTGCTGAGAAATTAATTTAAGGTTCTCTTGCTACAGATTTGGGTTAAATTAAGCCTTATTTTCAGATTTTGCCAAATCATCCCAAATCCGTTGTTGTAACGTTAGGCGTATATTTTTATTAGTACACTTTATTTATAATTTCCATTGCTTTATTTTTAGCATCTTCGACATTTTCAAACTTTCGAGAATAGAAATAAAATAGCGCTATACCAAACTTTGGAAGTTCTAAAAAAATAAAATCATTTAAATGATGAAAGAAATAAAAATTTTCATTTTTTGTTTTAAATATAACTAAAGAATTTTGATTACTAGCTTTAGATTTTTGGGTAACTCTTTTCTGTGCAAGTCTAATTTCAGTTACCGCTTTACTTGGCGAATAATCAATGTTGGCTCTCATAATGGATACAGGAATGTCTCTTAGATATTCTAAATATTGAGACGACTTTGATTTTATGAATTTTCTCCGAATCTCTAATAATTGAAATTTATATTCTATTATTTCTAACCAATGAATTATGTTTTGCAATTGCTCATTATTAAAAAATGAGTTTGATAAATCAGTATCTTTAAAAATGGAAATTATATAGCTTTCAACACTACTCAATAAATTATTGTTACAATCTGCGCAAACTGGAATTGTCGTTTTATTATATGTTTGTTCGCTACCATTTATATCAGTTACAAAGAACTTTTTAGTGCAATTTTCAAATGCCCATTTTGGCAATACATGTTCTTTTGTTAAATTATCTTGACTTGCACAAAAAACACATATTTCTTTTTTTGATTTATCTTTTGAACTAATTTTAGGAACGTGTCTCATTAAAACATCATTCATGATTTCTTTGGAATTCTGTCTCAATTTGATCCGAAGATCTTTTAGTTTAATGTCAATATCCATAAATGTGTTTTTGATTAAGGGTCTTATAAATTTGTGCTTAACTTAGTATATATTCAATATAAAGTAGCGACTATAAACCAAAATATTAGTTAGATATTTGTTACAAGCATATTTTATCAAATGTAGTATTTTTGCTCAAATAAGTATTGTGATTTGAAATAAAAAACAAAACCCCTAAACACTTTTAATGTTTAAGGGTTTGTCAACAAAAAATAATAACCTGAATATAAATTTATAAAACCAATTCGCTTAAAGCTTCTTTGCTAAATCCTACCAATTCCTCTGTTTTTCCCGCTTTTATTTTGGCAACCCAATTCGGGTCAGACAATAAAGGTCTTCCAACGGCAACTAAATCAAAATCACCTCTATCAAAACGTCTTGTTAGTTCATCCAAAGATGCTGGTTGCGAACTTTCGCCTGCAAAAGCACCAAAGAAATCACCTGAAAGTCCAACAGAACCGACAGTAATTGTTGGAGCGCCAGTTAGTTTTTTAGCCCAGCCTGCAAAATTCAAATCAGAGTTTTCAAATTCAGCTTCCCAAAAACGGCGTTGCGAACAATGTAAAATATCCACTCCGGCATCTACAAGTGGCGTCAGCCAGGAGTCTAATTCCTGAGGTGTTTTGGCTATTTTATAGTTGTAATC
Organism: Flavobacterium magnesitis; assembly: GCF_041729735.1. NCBI lineage: Bacteria > Pseudomonadati > Bacteroidota > Flavobacteriia > Flavobacteriales > Flavobacteriaceae > Flavobacterium > Flavobacterium magnesitis. The sequence goes on from NZ_JBCFQK010000039.1 coordinate 5,427, forward strand.
AGAAGGTTTAAACTGTGAGAAACGCATAATTACAGCAAAATCATTTCCTACTTGTCTTCTAATTTCTTTCACCACTTCAATGGCAAATTTATTGCGTTCTTTTATTGTTTTTCCACCATAAATATCCGTGCGTAAATTGGTTTCAGGATTAAAGAACTGGTCAATCAAATACCCGTGTGCACCGTGAATTTCGATAGTGTCAAAACCCAGTCTTTTAGCATCGGCAGCCGCTTTTCCAAAAGCAAGAATGGTATTTTCAATGTCTTTTTCAGTCATCGTAGTTCCGTTATTGAAACCAGGGCGGTTTAATCCTGACGGACCTTCAAAAGGAACTGGCGGAACCCAGCCTGAATGGTGATTATCCATAATGCCCATGTGCCAGATTTGTGGTCCCATTTGACCTCCGGCAGCGTGCACTTCATCGATTACTTTTTGCCATCCATTTAGTGCCTGATCGCCATAAAAATGAGGAACATTTCCATCATTTGAAGATGAAGGTCTGTCAATAACCGTTCCTTCAGATAATATTAAACCGACTTCGCCTTCCGCTCTTTTTTGGTAATAAGCCGCAACATCATCCGTTGGAATTCCGTTTGGAGAAAAAGAACGCGTCATCGGCGCCATTATAATTCTGTTTTTAAGATTTAATGTCTTAAAATTAAAGGGTGTAAATAAATTAGTTGTACTCATATTATTATTTTATAATTTTTATTTTATTATAATGCTTGCAATTAAAACCACCCCGCCCTCTGGGCACCCCTCCAGAGGAGGGGAAGTCACGTAATTTCCCCTCCTCTGGAGGGGTGCCTGAAAGGCGGGGTGGCTGTTCGTTTTTTTAAGAACAAATCTTCTTATTTCCAACCACCGCCTAAAGCACGATACAACTCGATATTAGCCGCTAATTGTTCTCTTTTCATATTGGCTAATTCCAGTTCGCTTTGCAATAAATTGGCTTGTGCCGTTAACACTTCCAGGTATTCAGCCATTCCGTTTTTGAATAACAAATTAGAATTTTTAATGGCTTGTTGCAAAGTTTTAACACGCTTTTGTAAAAACGATTCTTGTTGTTCTAATTTTTCTACTTTTACTAAAGCATCTGAAATTTCGCTTACGGCAACTAAAACACTTTGTCTAAAACTCAACACTGATTTTTCTCTTTCGGCCAAAGCAATATTGTATTGCGTTCTTACTTTTTTATTGTTTAACAAGGGTTGGGTCAAACCTCCGGCAACGGTTCCAAATAAGGAAGCAGGAATGTTAAACCAACTACTGGTTTCGAATGAATTGGCGCCACCTTGTGCTGTAATTCTAAGCGAAGGGTACAAATCGGCTTTTGTGATTCCCACATTGGCGTTGGCCACTTTCAGCGCTAATTCGGCACTTTTTACGTCTGGTCTTCTGCTTACTAATGATGACGGAATTCCAACTGATGTTTTATTTTTCAGTTCGATAGCACTTAAATGTGTATTTCTTGCTTTCGAATTGGGGAATGAACCCGTTAAAACACTCAAAGCATTTTCCTGAATGGCAATGTTTTGTTCCAATAACGGAATCAATTGTGCCGCGCTCAATTGTTGTGCTTCTGATTGTTGGATCGCTAATGAAGTTACTTGTCCCGAATCGTATTTTAACTGGATAATTTTGCTCGTACTATCGTTTAATTTCAGGTTTTTTCTAGCAATATCTAATTGTGCGTCCAACATTAAAAGATTGTAATATCCTTTAGAAACATTAGCAACAACAGTAGTTTGCAATGCTTTTTTTACTTCTTCTGATTGCAGATAAGTTGCAAAAGCGCCTTTTTTCTGATTGCGGATTTTTCCCCAAATATCAGCTTCCCACGAAAGTGAAACTCCCGCCGAATAATCATCAATATGTTTTTGACCCAAAGCCTGACTCAGGTTCATTCCGGTAAAACTATTGTCGGACGGATTGCTGGTACTGGCATTGACTAATAAATTGGCCTGAGGTACATTTCCCCATTTGGATTGCGTGAAACGAAATTGTGCAATTTCGATGTTCTTAGTCGCAATTTGTAAATCGTTATTTCGCGTTACGGCGCTGTCAATTAACTGAATTAAAACCTTTTCGGTAAAGAAATTTTTCCACTCTATATCGGCAATGCTCGTACTGTCTTTTGAAACCGATGCATTCCTGAAATTCTCAGGAAATGCATCTTTTGGAGTTTCAATATCCTTCGAAATTTTACAGGATATCAAGGTGATGAAGACAAAAAGAATCATCACTATTTTGGTTATATACTTTTTCATTTTTATACTTCTTCTTTATTTTTCTGAACAGAAATCATCTTTTGTTTCAAGATCTTTCCAAACTTTGTAGGATAAGAATCCAATGCTAACAATAACTGCCAGCAAGACTATTGTGATATAATTTTCCATTTTATTTTTCTTCGTTATGGATTACGGCAACTGGTTTTCCAGAAACCTTTTCTTGTAAATGTTGGAATATGATGAATAAAACCGGGATGATTAACAACCCAAGAATTACTCCTGAAATCATTCCTCCAGCTGCACCAATACTAATCGAATGGTTTCCTTGTGCCGAAGGTCCTGTGGCGCTCATCATCGGAACTAATCCTACTACAAAGGCCAGAGAGGTCATGATAATTGGTCGCAAACGTAATTTTGCTGCTTCAATCGAAGCTTTGATTAAATTCTGTCCGGATTTTCTTTTTTGGACGGCAAATTCGACAATCAAAATGGCATTTTTGGCGAGCAATCCAATAAGCATTACCAGTGTAACCTGTACATAAATGTTGTTTTCAATTCCTGTTAAACCAATGGCTACGAAAACTCCAAATATTCCTGTTGGGATTGAAAATATTACAGCTAATGGCAAAATGTAACTTTCGTATTGTGCTGCGAGTAAGAAATAAATGAATATCAAACACAGCAGGAATATCGTTGCCGATTGACCTCCAGACGAAATTTCTTCCCTGGTTTGTCCTGAAAATTCGTAGCTGTAACCAGCAGGCAATTGTTGTGCTGCTACTTCTTCGATGGCTTTAATCGCATCTCCAGAACTAAATCCTGGTTTCGGAATGGCATTGATCGAAATAGAGTTGAATAAATTGTATCTCGATGCGGTTTCAGAACCATAAATACGACTCAGTTTTACCAAAGTATTGATAGGAACCATTTCACCACGATTACTTTTTACAAATACACGATCAATTGACGATGGATCAGCTCTGTCAGCAATATCCGCCTGAACAATAACTCGGTAGTATTTTCCAAATCGGTTAAAATCTGAAGCTTGTGCACTACCAAAATACGCTTGCATCGTTTGCAGAATGTCTTTTACATTCACACCCAATTGATCGGCTTTTTCATCATCGATATCCAATTGCAATTGCGGATAATCGGCTTTAAACGAGGTAAAGGCAACCGCAATTTCAGGACGTTTCATTAATTCGCCAATAAAATTTTGAGAAATTCCACTGAACTTATCCAGTTTTCCACCCGTTTTGTCTTGTAAAACTAAATCTAAAGCTTCCACATTACTAAATCCAGGAACGGTTGGGAAACTAAATACAAAGAAACTTCCGCCAGAAATAGCGCCTAATTTGCCACGAACCTGATTCATGATTTCGTCGATATTTTTCACTTCGCCACGTTCTTCATTTGGTTTCAATAACACAAAAACTACTGCCGATGATGGACTGGTAGAATTAGTCAATAAGTTAAAACCTGAAATAGCAGTAACGTCTCTGGAAGCATCTAATTTGCTTAAAATATTTTCAGCTTCGGTCATTACTTTTTGAGTTCCGTCAAGAGAAGTTCCTGATGGTGTATTTACTGCAATGGCAATAAATCCTTGATCTTCTGTTGGAATAAATCCTGATGGCGTAGTATTTACCATTACAATTGTTGCCACAGTTATTAATGCTAATCCGCCTAAGCTCAACCATTTTCTGCGAATTAAAAATTGCAATCCACCCACATAACGATTCGTTAAGGAATTGAAACTGTTATTGAATCCGTCAAAGAATTTTTCTTTAAATCCTCTTTTTACATAAGGCGTATTTCCATCATGTGCAGCGTGATTGTCTTTTAAGAACAAAGCGGCAAGGGCAGGACTCAATGTTAACGCATTTACAGCCGAAATTACAATTGCAATAGCCATCGTAAAAGCAAACTGACGGTAGAAAACTCCCGTAGAACCTTCCATGAAACCAACAGGCAAGAATACTGCTGCCATTACTAAAGTAATCGAAATAATCGCTCCGGTAATTTCGTGCATTGCTTCGTGGGTTGCTACTTTTGGCGACAAATGTTTGTGCTCCATTTTGGCATGCACGGCTTCGACCACCACAATCGCATCATCGACGACAATACCAATGGCAAGAATTAAAGCGAATAAAGTCAAAAGGTTAATCGAAAATCCGAATAACTGCATGAAAAAGAACGTACCTAAAATGGCTACAGGAACTGCAATGGCTGGAATTAATGTAGATCTAAAATCTTGTAGGAACAGAAATACCACGATAAATACCAGAATAAAAGCTTCAATCAAAGTATGTTTTACCTGATCTATTGATTGGTCTAGAGATACTTTAGTACTGTAAAAGATATTTTTGTTGATGCCTTTAGGGAAATCTTTAGAAGCCTTTTCCATCAATTTATTAATGGCAACCTGAATGTCGTTCGAATTAGAACCTGCCAACTGAATTACTCCAATTACAATTCCTTTTTTACCGTTCAAACGCGTTAAACTGTTGTATGAATATGCACCAAGCTCTACTCGGGCAACATCTTTTAATCGAAGGATTGAACCATCAGCATTTGAACGAATAGCAATGTTTTGATATTCTTCAGGTTTGGTTAGTTTTCCTTTGTATTTGATTACATATTCGAAAACTTCTTTACTGCGTTCTCCAAATTTTCCCGGAGCAGCTTCCAAACTTTTGTCCTGAATGGCTTTCATGACTTCGCTTGGCGTCACATTATACGTTGCCATTTGAGTTGGATTCAACCAAACACGCATCGAATAATCTTTAGTTCCTCCAAAAATCGCTGCCGAACCAACACCTGGAATACGTTTGATCTCAGGAATAATATTAATTTGGGCATAATTGGCAACAAAAGTCTGATCGTATTTTGACTCGTCATCGGTATACATTCCGATAGCCATAATAAAACTGTTTTGTTGTTTGGCAGTGATAACTCCTTGTTGAACTACCTCTGCTGGCAACTGACTTGTAGCCTGTGCGACTCTGTTTTGAACGTTTACTGCGGCCTGATCGGCATCAGTGCCTAGTTTAAAGAAAACCGTAATGGCTAAAGTTCCGTCATTACTGGCTGTAGAGCTCATGTAAGTCATGTTCTCTACACCATTTATCGATTCTTCCAGAGAAGGTGCAACCGAACGTAACACCGTTTCAGCATTTGCTCCAGGATAAACTGCGGTTACTAAAACCGATGGCGGTGCTATATCAGGAAATTGCTGTAAGGGCAATTTGGTAAGTCCAAGTACTCCTAAAATCACCAATAAAATGGAGATAACGGTGGCAAGTACTGGTCTTTGTATAAATATTTTGAACATTGGTATAAAAATTATTTTTTAATGATTTGAGCAATTGGTGCTTTTGATTTTTCAGGCTGAATGGCTTGCCCTTCCTGAAGTTTGTCGATACCACTTAATACAATTTGATCTCCTGATTTTACTCCGTCCGTGATTAAATAATTGGCTCCGCTTTTTCCGCTAATGGTAATAGGCATTTTGTTGACTTTGTTTTCTTTGTTTACAGTGAAAACAAAAACTTTATCCTGCATTTCAATTGTTGCCGATTGTGGAATCAAAATAGCATTATCATGCTGCACTCCTAAACGAATTTTTCCGGTATTTCCAGAACGTAAAGTCCCGTTTTTGTTAGGGAAAGTAGCCCTAACAGTAATAGCACCAGTATTTTTATCAAATTGTCCGTCTACCATATCAATTTTTCCTAATTGCGGATAATCAGAATTATCGGCAAGGATTAAGGTTACAGGAGGTAAGTGTTTGATTTTGTCTCCAAGTGTATTTCCAGCATAAGCCGATTTGAATTTGATAAAGTCAGTTTCGCCTAATGAGAAATAAGCATACACTTCATGCACATCAGATAAGTTGGTTAACGGCTCAATATCAGTTGCTGAAACTAAACTTCCTTGTTTTTTAGGCAATCTGCCAATGTAACCACTCACCGGAGCGGTAACATTAGTGTATCCTAAATTAATTCTTGCTGAACCTACCATTGCTTTTGCCTGCTCAATATTAGCCACTGCAATTTTTTGTGAAGCTTTAGCTGTTTTTAGCTGGTAGTCTGAAACTACTTTATTTTGAACCAAAGGAGTCAATTTGTCTACTTCTAATTGAGCGTTTAAATAGGCTGCTTCTGCTGCGTGAAGATTAGCCAAAGCATTGTTTAATTGCTCACGAAAAGGACGTTCGTTGATTTTAAAAAGAGTTTGTCCTTTGCTTACATAAGCACCTTCATCTACATATATTTTTTCTAGATTTCCACTTACTTGTGGACGAATTTCTACATCTACTGCACCTTGTAGCGCTGCTGGATATTCAGCATCAGTTACAGCGTGAGCGCTTTTAATGGATAAAACGGGTAGAAGTGGAGCCTCTGCTACTGGAGGAACTGCATTCTTATCGTTACAGCTAATAACGAATAATGCTACTATGCTGATTAGGGTAATTTTTTTCATAATTGGGATTGAATTTAAAATGGAATTGGAAAGTATTGTTTTTGGAATAATCGTTTCAGAATTCATGCTGTTTGTTATTTAAAAGTTATTGTTTTGGATAGCGATAATTCTGGAATAATCGTTTCAGAATCAATGCTGTAAATTAAAAAATGGTATGCGTATTCTATAATTTTATCTGAAATAAACGTTCCAGAATTTGGTAAAAAAAAGTGCTATTTAAATATATTTTTAATCAGGAATTCTGACATTTTTTTGATTTTGATTGGATTTCCATGAAGGATATACGATTGCTTCCATCCTGTAAAAGAAGTAGCAATGTATTCAGCCATTAAAGCTGCATCTTCAGTATCGTCCATTTCTCCATCATCCATCGCTTTTTGAACTATGGTAGCCATAAATTCGATGAAAACATCATTGTTTTTACTCATTTGATTACGAACAGTGCAATCATCCGGAGCAATTTCGAAAATCGTTTTCATTCCCAGGCATCCTTTGTCGCAGTCTACAATCCAATCTGCCTTATCAGTAATAATTTTAATTAATGCTGCTTTAGCCGATGTTTCTTTACATACTTTTTCTTTTACTTCCAGCATGGCATTATCGAAATAATTAACAATGCATTTCATAAACAATTGATGCTTGTCGCCAATGGTATTGTATAAGCTACTTCTATTGATCTGCATTGCATCCACAAGGTCTTGCATCGAAGTAGCATTATATCCTTTTTCCCAAAAGACATTCATTGCTTTTTCAATTTTTTCAACCTCGTTAAATTCTATACAGCGAGCCATACCATTTAATTTTACTCTGCAAATGTAAAAACTATTTTTGAAACAAGCGTTTCAGAATTAATATTTTTTTCAATTTTTTTAGAAACCCGTTTTTTTAATTATATATTCTTAGAATATTTTAACATATAAGTATCTGTTAATGAGTGTTTTGAGGTGTTTTTTTTGCTGTGCGCTTTTTTTAGTTTCATTATTCTGTATTTGTTTAAGAAATAGAAAGTAACTCACTACAAAACATGAAATTATGACATTTATTAAATAAAAATATTCAATGATTTTGCTTTACATTTTGAAGTTAAATGTTTATAGTCTAACTCAAAAAAATCCCATTCAGCATTTTGTTGAATGGGATTTTTACTATTTTAATTTGGAGTGAATTAAATTCTAAATCCTCCTGAAACTTCAATTCTTTGTGCATTGATCCATTTAGAATCGTCTGAACAAAGGAATGCAACTACGCTTCCAATATCATCTGGTAAACCAACTCTTCCTAAAGCCGTTTCAGAAGCCAAAAAATTATTCATATCTGCAACATCACGAACAAGGCCGCCACCAAAATCAGTCTCAATAGCACCTGGAGCAACTGAATTGACTCTTATTTTTCTACTTCCTAGTTCCACCGCCTGGTATCGGGATAAAGAATCGACTGCCGCCTTCATTGCACCATAAGCAGAATATCCAGCAAAAGAAAATCTTGCCAAACCAGAAGATGTGTTTACAATACTGCTTCCGTCATTTAATAATGGTAATAATTTTTGAGTTAAGAAATAAGGTCCTTTGAAATGGATATTTGTCATTGCATCCAGAATTTCTTCGGTAGTTGTTTCAAAACTTTCGTTAATACCAATTCCTGCATTATTAACCAATGCATCCAGTTTTGCGGAAGAAAATTGAGTGTCTAAAATATTTTTTACTTCAGTTACAAATTGGTCAAAACCTGCTGTCGTAGCAATATCTAAAGACAATGAAAAAGCCTTTTGTCCGATCTTTTCAATTTCTTTTACTACTTCGTCCGCAGCTTCTTTTTTGGTTTGATAGGTAAGGATAATATCAAATCCTTTTTTTGCCAATGCTAATACTGAATCTTTTCCTAATCCACGACTTGCGCCTGTTACTAATGCTATTTTATGTGCCATTTTTTTATTATTTTAATTAATGGTACAAAGTTGAAGAATTAACGCATCAGCTTATTTGCATAAATCAAATGAAAGTTTGTGAAAATCAAACAATCAATAATTCTCTAAAATTTTGTGGTGATTGTTTGCTGTGTTTTTTAAAGAAATTAGAAAAGTGAGCAACCTCTTCAAAACCTAATGTAAAAGCAATTTCCGAAATATTCCATTGCGTTTGAGTTAGTAGCATTTTGGCTTCCTGAAAAATTCGGCTTCCAATAATTTCTCCTGTAGTTTTGCCTGTTGTATTTTTCAGTACTCTGTTGAGGTGATTGACATGAACGCCTAGAATTCCTGCAAAATCGGCAGGTGTTTTCAGTTGCAGCAGCTGGCTGATATTTTCGATAGGGAACTGTCTCTCCAAGAGTTCAATGAACAGCGTTGTGGTTCTTGAAGCTGCCGTTTTGTTGTTTTCCAGTGGAAGAATTGGTTTTAATTTTTGTCCAAAATGAATCAACTCCATTAAATAATTCCTCAGCAAGTCATATTTATAAACATAATCAGATTGGATTTCTTCGTGCATTTTAAGAAAAATTGCTTCGAAGTTTTGAAACTGTTCTGTGGATATTTGGTAAACAAAATCACTATGAGGGGAGAAAATGGGAAGATTGTCTATTTCTAATCCAATTTTAGAAGTTGGTAAAAAATCTTTGGTAAAAACACAAAAATGTCCTGACTGCTCTATTGAAAGATGGGTGTAATTGTATGGAATTTTTGGAGATGCAAATAGAACTGCACAGTCTTCAATTTCAATGGTTTTGTCGGCGT
>NZ_JBCFQK010000004.1:0-237226 GCF_041729735.1 Flavobacterium magnesitis
GTACACCTTTACAGTAACCAATACAGGAAACGTAACAGTAGATAATATTGTAATCAATGATGCAAAACTAGGAGTGACTAATTTAGCATTAGTTCCATCAACTTTAGCACCATCAGCAACAGGAGTAGTAACACAAGATTACGCTATCACTCAGGCTGATATTGATGCTAGGAAAGTAACTAATACGGCTATCGCAAAAGGACAAGATCCAAAAGGAGTTGATGTTGAGGATATCTCAGGAACAGCAGTAGATAATGATGAGCCAACAGTTACAGATTTACCAGAAAATGGAAAAATCGCATTAATACTAAAAGGTGAATTACAAGATGAAAATCAAGATGGACTAGCTCAGATAGGGGAGACTATTAGATATGAATACACTATTATGAATATGGGAGATGTTCCATTGTCTAATGTATGGATTCAAGATGCAATGGTTGGTTTAGGTATGAATTCAGGAACAATTGACTTACCAATTGGAGCTATGGACAGTACTACTTTCTCTTCAACGTATGTACTTACTCAGGCTGATATCATAGCAGGAAATGTTAGTAATCAAGCTACAGTGTTTGGTACAACTCCATTAGGAAGTGTGGTTCAGGATTTATCACATGATACCAGTCCACTGGAAGATGGCTTTACTGTTATAGATGTAGATGGTTGTCAATTAGCCATATTCAATGCTGTTTCGCCAAATTCAGGAACAGAGTATGAGAGAATTTTATACATCAGAGGATTAGATTGTTATCCAGATAATACAGTTCAAATATTTGACCGTTGGGGTGTAAAAGTGTATGAGGTTAATGGTTATGACAACAATACGAAAGCCTTTAGAGGAATTTCTGAAGGAAGAGTAACAGTAAATCAATCAAAAGGGTTAGCAGATGGAACCTATTTCTATATAATCAATTATGTAGATAAAGATGGTAAAGGCAATAACAAATCAGGCTACCTGCATTTAATTAATGATTAATAAATGCAGAATACGAAAAAGAAAGGTTCTTTTAGAATAATTAAAATTAATAGTATGAAAACAAATTCTATAATAATACTTCTGTTGTTAGTAATGGTGTCTGGTTTTGCCCAACAAGATTCGCAATACACACATTATATGTATAACACCATTAATATTAATCCTGCTTATGCTGGTAGTCGAGGAGTAACAAGTATTTTTGGGTTACACCGTACACAATGGGTAGGATTAGATGGTGCACCTACTACAAATGCATTTTCTATCAATTCACCAATACAAAATTCAAGATTAGGTATTGGAGTTTCATTTGTTAATGATAAGATTGGGGCTTCGGATCAAAACAACATTTCTGCAGATTTATCTTATACGATTCCAACATCTGAAAAGTACGATTTGTCTTTTGGTATAAAAGCTTCTGCAGACTTATTAAATGTAGATTATACTAAGCTAAATCGTTATGATTTGAATAATCCAAGATTTCAAAACAATATCGATAATGCTTTTTCTCCAAACATAGGAGCTGGTGTTTACTACCATTCTGATAAGTTGTATTTAGGTTTCTCGGTTCCAAGATTCTTGAAGATAAAACATTTTGATGACAACACTTCAACTGCGATTAACGATAAGTTACATTATTATTTAATGGGAGGATATGTTTTTGATGTAAGTCCAACTGTCAAATTAAAACCAAGTGTTCTGACTAAAATGGTGTCTGGAGCACCTTTGCAAGTAGATGTGGCAGCTAATGTGCTGTTGCAAGATAAATTCTCATTAGGTCTTTCTTGGAGATGGAGTGCTGCTGCAACAGCGATGGCGGGAATTCAAATTACAGATGGACTACTTGTAGGTTATAGTTATGATTTTGACACAACCAGTTTAGAGAACTATAATTCAGGTTCTCATGAAATATTCTTACGCTTTGAACTATTTAATGTTCAAAGAAGAATAATAACTCCAAGATTTTTCTAAAATAAATAGCTTATGAAAAAGTATTACATATCCATATTATTGTTTAGCTTTTTTGCTTTACAACTCACAGCACAGGTAAGTTCTAAGGATAGCAAAGCAGATAAAGAGTACGATAGATTCGCTTATATTGACGCAATCAAAACATACGAACGCATGTATGAAAGAGGATATAAGTCGCCAGATATGCTATTGAAATTTGCCAATGCTTATTATTTTAATGGTGATTTAGAAAATGCAGCAAAGTATTACAAAGAGCTGTTTGCTACAGAAACAATTGTCGCTCCCGAATGTTATTACCGTTATGCTCAGTCTTTAAAATCGATTAAAGAATACGAAAAGGCAGATGAGATGATGGCAAAATTTAATAAAGAAAACGGTAACGATTTGAGAGCTAAACTAGCCAGTACTCAAAAAGATTATCTTGAAGTTATTAAAAAAAATTCAGGCCGATATGATATTGAAAATGCTGGAATCAATTCAAAATATTCTGATTATGGAAGTTCCTATTACAACGGGAATTTAATTTTTACTACTGCTCGTGATACTGGAAATTTTGTAAAACGTATGGATCCTTGGACAGGAGAAGGTTTTACTAATTTGTATCAGGCTAGCATTGATTCTGATGGTTTTTTGAAAGATGTAAAAAGAGCATTTAAAAACTTGAATACGAAGTTTCATGAGTCTACGCCAGTTTTTACTAAGGATGCTAAAACAGTTTATTTTACTCGAAATAACTACAATAAGGGAAAAAAAGGAAAAGATGATAATCAAACCACTTTATTGAAAGTTTACAAAGCAACTTTAAATGGACAAAATTGGGAAAATGTTACCGAATTGCCTTTTAATAGTGACAATTACAGTGTAGCACATCCAGCGCTGAGCTTTGACGAAAAGACCTTATACTTCGCTTCAGACATGCCTGGAACTATAGGACAATCGGATATTTACAAAGTAAGTATCAATGAAGATGGAACTTATGGAACTCCAGAAAATTTAGGAAAAGGAATCAATACTGAAGGAAGGGAGACTTTTCCTTTTATCACTAAAAAGAATGAACTTTATTTTGCTTCTGACGGTCATCCAGGTTTAGGAGGAATGGACGTATTTGTTTCAAAAGCAAGGCAAGATGGAACTTTTACTGATGTTTTAAATGTAGGTGAACCTTTAAATAGTTCTAAAGACGATTTCGCTTTATTGTTTAATATAGAAACTAAAATCGGTTATGTTACTTCTAACAGAGATGGTGGTGTAGGAGGAGATGATATTTACAAAGTTAAGGAAAACAGACCAATAGAATATCCATGTGAACAATTTTTAGAAGGTACAGTATCTGATTTAGAAACGCGTGAACTGATTGCCAATGCTAAAGTAAGCTTATATAGTAGTAGCTATAAACTGTTAAAATCAACTACTACAAATGATAAAGGAGAGTTTGATTTCGGTCAGGTTGATTGCGATGCTAAATATTATATTAAAACAGAAAAGGAAGAGTATAATACAGATGAAATTGCTACAACAATTACTGATAATACAGGAAAAACAATTGTTCCTATTACAATAGAAAAAACACTTAAAAAAGTAACTGTTGGAGATGATATTGCTAAAGTATTTGGAATAAAAATCATCTATTTCGATTTAAATAAATTTAATATCCGTCCGGATGCGGCTTTAGAATTATCTAAGATTTTAGACGTTATGGTGCAAAATCCAATGATTAAAATTGATATCCGTTCGCATACTGATAGTAGAAATACAGCAGCATACAATGAAAGGCTTTCTGAAAGAAGAGCTGCTTCAACAAAAGAATGGTTGATTCAAAACGGGATTGACAAATCACGTTTGGCTGCCAGAGGTTACGGAGAATCTCAATTAGTAAACAAATGTGCTGATGGTGTTGAATGTACTGAAGAAGAACATCAAGCCAACAGACGAAGTGAGTTTGTAATTGTTTCTATAGAATAACTAAGTTTTTAGTTAGGTTAGTTTTTGTATGGTTATCCTATAACGGGGGTTATTTAGGGTAACGTTTTAAACGCACTAATCGACCATGTAATGTGGTTGATTAGTGTTCGTTTAAAAATACATTAAAAATTTCTGGCCAATTTAAATCGGATTTTATTTCAGAAAGTCCTTTGTAGTTATCAATTTCATTTAAATTTTTAATAGTAAAGAGGTTTTGTTCGATGTAAGGAACAAGACCTTCTTTTTTTAATTTTTTAGCTAAGTATTCTTGCTCATATTGTCCTGGAGTAGGAATAAAAAAAGCTTTTTTATTCAGTTTTGATAAATCCATTATCGAAGTATATCCTGAGCGGCAAATAATAGTATTACTTTCGTTTAAAGCTTGTTCAAGCTGGCGACTGTGCATGAAATTATAAAAAGTAACATGGTCTCTTTGTTCTTTTACTTGCTCTTTTTCTATAATTCCTTTTATAAAAAGTATCTTCCCATTATAAAAAGAAATTTCTTTTTTCAATTTCTCTTCTAGTAATCCTCTTTGTGGTTCAGGGCCAGAAAGTATGATCATTAAATCATATTTTTTTTCCACTTTTTTAGGATTCATTCGGCTCAACGGGCCAATGTATTTGATGTTTAAGTCAGGGTTTTTTAAATGACTTAATTCACCCGCTAAATTAGGCGAGCCAATGGTGTCCGGAACCCAGCATTCCGTATATTTTTTTATAATATTTTGATGTAACAAACTAGTAATCCACGTAGTGTTCCCAGTCATTACATTCAGTTGATGCGTGATAAATACCGAAGGTACTTTTTTACTGAATACGCCAAGTCTGTTGTCAGAAATAATGCCGTCTATATCATGTTTTTTAACCCATTTTTTGACTAATCTTTTTTCTTCTAAAATGGCTTCAATCATTCTAGGACAATTTTTTAGCAGTTTCCATTTAAAATATTTGCCATTTTTAGCATATTCTATTTCGTAAGAGGGCAATTCAAGGAATTTGAGATAAGGAAACTCTTTTTTTAATAAGTCCAAAGCTATTCCATCTGAAGCAATAATAGGAATGTGGTTGTTGTCTTGTAGTGCTTTAATAATAGGAATACATCGCGTTGCATGACCTAAACCCCAATTTAATGGTGCTACTAAAATTGTTTTACTAGGAGTGTTTAAATTCATTTTTTATTCATTTAAATGATAAAAATAGTTAAACAAAGTTTTTATTAGCCAGCTTAAGAATTATCAAACTATTAAGTTATTATTTCTTAATCTAATTATCAATCTTAGATTGGATTTTAGACCATTGAGAAGTAAAAATAATCTTTTTTTAGGAGGGTTGGGGTGAGGCAAAAAAAAGACACTATGTTTAATGTAAAACACAGTGTCTTTTAGAAAATATATAAAAAACGTTTAGTTTTCTTTGGTTACAATTTGCATCGTTTCAGTACCTAATTGTTTTAAGAGTACTGTTTTTCCTTCTACCACTGTTTGAGCAGCAGTCTCGTTAAAGTGTCTAATGGTGTACAAAGTAACATTTTCGTTGTAGCCTACTTTGAATTTTTTAGACAAAATTGCAAGTAAATCTTTAAAGTTACCAAACTTGTCTTCCACACACACAGAGAAACTAATAGCCGAGTTTTGAATTAAGTTTACTTTAATTTTAAATTCGTGGAATAAAGCAAAAATCTCGCTGATATTTTCTTCCATAATGAATGAAAAATCGATAGAAGAAAGCGAAATCAATAATTGTTCTCTTTTTACAATAAAACAAGGCATGAATGGCTCTAAAGCAGCTCCTTTGCTTACAACCGTTCCTTTTAATAAAGGATTAATAAATGATTTTACAAGCAAAGGAATTTCCTTTTTTTGTAAAGGTTGTAATGTTTTTGGGTGAATTACTGTTGCACCGTAAAAGGCTAATTCGATTGCTTCTCTATAAGATATTTGGTTTAACAAACTAGCGTTTTCAAAATACCTTGGGTCAGCATTCATCACTCCAGGAACGTCTTTCCAGATCGTAACACTTTCGGCATTCAAGCAATAAGCAAAAATAGCAGCCGTGTAATCTGAACCTTCACGACCTAAAGTAGTAGTGAAATTATTTTCGTCAGAACCTAAAAATCCTTGAGTAATGTTTAATACTTTCGATTTGAAATTATTAGCAATATTTTTTTGAGTCAATTCCCAATCCACTTCTGCATCTCTGTAATTAGCATTTGTTTTAATGTAATTACGCACATCAATCCATTCGGTTTTAATGTCCATGAAACTCATAAAACGACTTAAAATTGTAGTCGAAATCAACTCACCATAACTTACAATCTGGTCGTAAACAAAATTATAATTTGGTGATTTGTTATGTGATAAGAAATATTCTAAATCAGAGAAAAGGGTGTTTACCGCTTCAAATACTTCATGTTTATCATCTTCGAATAAATCCAATAATATTTGATTGTGGTATTTTTTTATCTCTTGTACTGATGCACTCAGTTCAGTCGATTTATCGAAATAGTTTTTGATTACTAACTCCAGTGCATTAGTAGTTTTCCCCATTGCCGAAACCACTAATAATACATCTTCGTAACCTGCTTTTTGTAAAACGTCGTACACGTTTCTTATTCCGGCAGCATCCTTTACAGATGCACCACCAAATTTAAATACTTTCATTTTAAATTAAGATTTCAGACTTCAGATTTCAGATTTATCGCTGAAATTTTAAAGTCGTTATTTGTTATATATTTATTATTTTCTAATTTTTATTTCAATTTATTCTTAATGAAATCGGCAATTCCTGCTTCATCCATTTGAGCAACATGCCATTCTTTTAATACTTTAGCACCTGTTTTTTCGTAAAAATTAATTGCCGGTGTATTCCAGTCTAGTACATTCCAATCAATTCTTTTTACCTTATCTTTTTCAGCCTGTTTGATAATTTCTGAATACAAAGCATAGCCAATTCCTTTGCCTTTCATGTTGTTTTTTACTACCAAATCTTCAAGGTGGATTATTTTTCCTTTCCAAGTAGAATAGCGGTAATAATAGAACGCAATACCCACAATTTCTTTCGTGTCTTCATTTTTGCTAGCTTCCGATTCTACTTCGGCAACAAAAACATGAAACAGCGGTTGGGGACCAAAACCATCTCTTATCAAATCGTCTACTGTTATTTTGACAGCATCAGGTTCTTTTTCAAAATCGGCTAATTCTTGAATTAAGCTAAGAACAGCCGTCATATCGTCTTTTTGACCAACTCTAATATTCATAAATTCGTATAATTAGGCTTTGAAAATTCACAATAAGTTGTGTTGAAATTCTATTACGTTGTAAATCCTTAGCAAATATACAATACTGACAAACTAAGTAAGTTTTATTGAATCATTATCACAAAAAAAACGATATTTGTGACTTCAAATTCAAATTATATCGATTTCGTAATGGAAGAAAGCAGTAAAACCTTAGGAGAATTTATTATTGAAAATCAAAAAGCATTTCAATATTCATCGGGTGAATTATCTCGAATAATCAATTCAATACGTTTAGCCGCAAAAGTGGTGAGTTATAAAGTAAATAAAGCGGGCTTAATTGATATTACAGGAGCAGCAGGTGAACAAAATATTCAAGGAGAAGATCAGCAAAAATTAGATGTGTATGCAAATGAAGTTTTTATTCAAACTTTAAAAAACCGTGAAATTGTTTGCGGAATTGCATCCGAAGAAAATGATGATTTTATTACTGTTGAAGGAAACGATAAAGGACATAAAAATAAATATGTGGTTTTAATGGATCCTTTAGACGGTTCGTCTAATATTGATGTAAATGTTTCAGTAGGAACAGTTTTTTCGGTTTATAGAAGAACAACTCCAGTAGGGACACCAGTTACAATAGAAGATTTTTTACAACCAGGAACCATGCAAGTTGCTGCGGGATATGTAATCTACGGAACATCAACCATGTTAGTTTATACAACAGGTCATGGTGTAAATGGTTTTACTTTAAACCCAGCCATTGGTACTTTTTACCTTTCGCATCCTGATATGAAATTTTCTAAAGACGGACATATTTATTCTATCAACGAAGGGAATTACATTCAGTTTCCTCAAGGAGTTAAAGATTATATTAAATATTGCCAATCTGAAGAAGAAGATCGACCTTATGTTTCAAGATATATTGGTAGTTTAGTTTCGGATATTCATAGAAATATGATAAAAGGCGGGATTTATATTTACCCTACAAGTTCTAAAGCCCCTAAAGGGAAATTAAGATTGTTGTACGAATGCAACCCACTGGCATTTATTGCTGAACAAGCTGGAGGAAAAGCTTCGGATGGATTTAAAAGAATAATGGAAATTAAACCAACGGAATTGCACGAACGTGTGCCGTTTTTCTGCGGAAGTTACAACATGGTAACTAAGGCAGAAGAATTTATGTTAAAAGCAAAACAATCATAATATTTTATTTTCTCAACGCAACCTTTTATATTTTCAATATCTTTTAAATAAAATAGAATTTATGAGGAAAATATTGATTTTAGTTATAATGACTGTAGGTTTATTTGGTTGTTCCAATGATGATACATCCGAATTAAGGATTCGATTGTCGAATGCGAGTAAATTTAATTTCCAAAATATCAAAGTAAATACTTCAACCGATGATGTGAATTTTGAGAATATTGTCCCAGGACAGAATACGGTATATAAAATATTTGATACCGCTTATAGTTATGCATTTGTTGAATTACAAATTGACGGAAAAACATATACATTACAACCAATTGATTATGTTGGAGAAATTCCACTTGAAAAAGGAAATTATACATATGAAATTTCTGCAAATGATTCACAAGAGCAACATGGGAAATTGAGTTTGGTATTAATTAAAGATTAAAAATACCAGAAATAAATCCATGGCTGTAAATTGAGGTATTTATAAATCATTCAATATTCCACTTATCAGTCTCTAGTCCTGCAAAAGTGATACAGGATTAATAAAACAAAAAAGCTCTTGAGAAATCAAGAGCTTTTTCATTATGGAAACAAATAGGATTATTTGTGCATATTTTGCATTTCGTAAGCAAAAGTATCAAAATCTACTTTTTTGTCTACTAAAGATAAGGCTTTTGCAATAATATAATTAACGTTACCAGGTGTAAATCCTAAACCAACTGCAATTTTCTTTAAAATTACTTCTTGTTTGTCACCTAATTGGTGATCCACATGAACCATTCTGGCTAAATCATATAAACGCTCTATTCTTTGAGTGTACAAATAAGGAGGATTGATTGGGTGAATCGCTGGATTTTCTAAAATTTCTTCATACTCTGAAGGGGCAATTTCAAGTTTCGTGGCTAATTTGTCTAAGAAACCTTTTTCTTCAGCAGATACAATACCATCAGCTAGAGCAATACGAACAATCGCAGAGAAATGCCCCTTATTTCTTTGTTTAAATTCGCTATCAAATAAATCTGAAAATGACATAATTATTGTGTTTTTTTATTCGGCAAATATAATTCAATTTTTAAATTATTAATTTTCTTTTGAATTTTATTTAACGAGATAAGCTAAATAATACGAATGCTTTTGCGTTTAAGTTCAATAGCTCTGGTATAATGATAAATTGTTCTAAAGGATTTACCAAATTGGATAGAGAGGTTTCAAAATTAATCGTAAGTTTACATTCCTTTATCAATAAAATAGCATAATGATGTCCCAATTTTTAATCTACTTTCAATTAGGATTAAAACATATTTTAAATATCTATTCCTACGACCATATTTTGTTTTTAATTGCACTCGCAATTCCGCTTTCGTTTAAAGACTGGAAACGAATTTTAGTACTGGTCAGCACATTTACTCTTGGTCATACTGTAGCTTTGTTATTGTCAATTTATGGTATTATTACAGTTAAAGTGGCTGTAGTTGAATTGTTAATTCCGTTTACAATTTTAATAGTCGCCTTGTTTCATCTTTTTACGGCAGGGAAATCCGGCAAGAAAGAAAGTGTTAATTTGGTTTTCTTTATTACGCTTTTCTTCGGAATTATCCATGGTTTAGGGTTTTTGAATACTTTTAATTCCATTCATCGCGGAACATCAATTTCTAAGTTGCTTGCTGTGCTAGAATTTGCATTAGGTATCGAAGTGGGACAGTTAGTGGTAGTTCTTATTGTTTTAATTATAGCTTATATTGTTCAAACCGTTTTTAGATTTTCTAAAAGAGATTGGACATTGGTTATGTCAGCATTTATTATTGGAGTAGTTTTGCCAATTATTATAGGGAATAAAATTTGGTTACGATAAATTATGGAACAAAGAAAATTAAATAAATACGATAAAGCCTATCTCCGTATTGCTAAGGAGTGGGGACTTTTGTCTTACTGTAAACGCAAGCAAGTAGGAGCTATTATTGTAAAAGACAGAATGATTATTTCGGATGGATATAATGGAACGCCTTCTGGTTTTGATAATTGCTGCGAAGACGAAGAAGGTTTAACCCGATGGGATGTTTTGCATGCCGAAGCCAATGCGATTCTTAAAGTAGCAAGATCGACTCAATCCTGCGAAGGAGCAACACTTTATATTACACTTTCTCCTTGTAAAGAATGTAGCAAATTAATTCATCAATCTGGAATTAAAAGAGTGGTGTATCAAAACGGATATCGTGACGATTCTGGAATTCAATTTTTAAAAAAAGCAGGTGTAATTGTGGATCATATTCCAGAATTAGAAGAAAAAAGTGAAAATAAATTATAAATACATACCCGTTTATATTAGTATCATCCTGGCTATTGGGATATTTATTGGTGGATCGTTGCAGTTTTTTAATCAAAATGATTTTTTGGTTACTAGTAATTCTAAGGCAAAACTCAATCAGTTAATTGATTTTATAGATAATGAATATGTTGATGAATTAGATACAGATTCTATTGTCGATAAAACAGTCGATAATATTTTAGCGCAATTAGATCCACATTCGGTTTACATTCCGCCAAGTGAACAAGTAGAAGTTGCTGAAAACATGAAAGGCGATTTTGTGGGTATTGGCGTGCGTTTTTATATTTTTAAAGATACGGTTGCTATTATTCAATCTATAGAAAATGGCCCTTCGGCAAAAGCAGGAATCAAACCCGGAGACCGAATTTTATATGCCGATGGAACAAAACTATTCGGACGAAAACTACCAACCGATTCTTTGTATACAAAGTTGAAAGGAAAAGAAGGTTCCAAAGTAGTTTTGACTGTTTATAGAAAATCCGAAAAGAGAAACATTAAGTTTACTATAAAGCGTGGCGTTGTTCCGCTTAAAAGTGTAGATGTTGGTTTGATGTTAAATTCGTCTACAGCTTACATTAAAATCAATCGTTTTGCTGAGACAACCTACAAGGAATTTAAATCTAATTTAACCCGACTTAAAAATCAAGGTGCTAAATCTCTAGTAATTGATCTTCGTGATAATGGAGGCGGTTACATGGAAGAAGCCATTGCCATTGCGGACGAATTATTAGCTGATAGAAAGTTGATTGTTTTTACAAAAAATAAAAAAGGAAGAGTCGATAAAACATTTGCTACTAAAAAAGGCGATTTTGAAACGGGTAAATTGTTTGTTTTAATTAACGAAAATTCAGCTTCAGCCAGCGAAATTCTTGCAGGTGCAGTTCAGGATAATGACAGAGGAACTATTGTGGGACGACGTTCTTTTGGAAAAGGATTGGTACAGCGCGAAATGGATTTTGAAGATGGTTCGGCTGTTCGGTTGACTGTAGCTCGTTATTATACGCCAACAGGAAGATCGATTCAAAAGCCTTATGTTAAAGGAGCTGAGCAATATTTTAAAGAATCAGAATTGCGTTTTAGAAATGGCGAATTGTATGATAAAGACAGTATAAAAATAGCAGATACTTTAAAATTTAAAACGCCAAAAGGGAAAATTGTTTACGGTGGTGGCGGAATTGTTCCAGATGTTTTTGTGCCAATCGAATTTGAAAATGCCGATGAAGCAACTGCTTATTTAATGGAATCGGGTATTTTAGGAAATTTTGTTTTCGAACAATTGGATAAAAATAGAAACATTTTTAAAGATCTTACGTTTGAACAATTTCTAAGCAAGATGAATGCAACAGATTTGTATTTTAATCTTTTCGAAAAATTTATTTCTAAACATGTAAAAGGAATTCGATTAGAACAAAGCAAATCAGTGGTAAAACGATATATCAATGCAGAATTTGCGAAACAATTGTACGGCGAAAATGCGTATTATGATATTGTTTTGAAAGAAGATGTTATGCTTAAGAAGGTGTTGAGTAAAAAATAACAAACTTGTTTTGTTTATCGAATGCTATCGTGAGCGTGAGTTTGCGTTCCGTTATTCCATAAAGTAAGAATATCGGTGGCAACGGCTGCGCCACTTCCGGCAGCAATAGCAAGCTGGCTTCTCCATCCGGCTAATGTTCCAATAACGTAAATGCCTTCAGCTACTTTATGATCGCTGTTTTTTAATTGTATTCTTTGTTTTTCAGGAAGTGCTTTTTGATGCGGAATTACATATTGCATTAATCCTTCGATTGCAAATGTATTTGCTGATCCAATGCCTATTACAATCGCTTTAGTTTTGTAACTATTTTTATTGGTAATTATTGTAAAGTTATCAGCTTCTCCTTCAATACGAAGTGCTTTTTCGTTTTGAATTTGTGTAATGTGAGGATACGTTTGATTTAGGTGTTCGGTACTTTCACTAAGTAATTCAGAGCCTAATTTTCCCGCAGGAATTCCATAAGCATTATTGAATAAGGCGTCTTGAAGAGAGGATGCTTTTTGATGTGAAAATATGCCGATTTTTTTATCAGATACAAAACTTTTGTTTTTGGCTGAGCCAAGAACTAAAGCGCATGACATTCCCGAAACTCCACCTCCAATTATAAGTACGTCAAACATAAAGTTTATTATTTGTCATTCATTTTATCTTCTATTTTTTTAGACATTCTAAAAATCACTAGAATTAGGATGGCACAACAAGAAGCAGCAATTCCAATAAAAGCTACTGCATTGTCTCCGCCAAATAAATTATTGAAATCCAATTGAGTGATGTTGAAAATAACAAGAGCTGCTGCTAGAAACACTAAGATGTTAGTAAAGATTTTCATGATATTTATTTTGACTTGTAGTTTTTTAAAAAAGAAATCTGTTTCTTGATTCAGGGTGTTGTATAAAAATTCAGATTGTCGCTACAGGCTAAATTATGGGGTAAAATTATAAAAAAATAGTTTATACGAATAGACCTTTAACATTAGCGGCAAATAATTTAACAGCAATAGCTAAAAGTACTACTCCAAAAGCCTTTCGGATTACTCCAAGGCCATCTTTTCCAAGGATTTTCTCAATTTTTGCAGATAATTTTAATACGATGTATACTAATATGATGTTCAGTACGATTGCAATTACAATATTTATAGTGTGAAATTGAGAACGTAAAGAAAGTAAGGTTGTCATAGTTCCTGCTCCAGCAATTAAAGGAAATGCAAGAGGTACTATTGAAGCGGAGCTAGCTTCTTCATCACGATAAATACGAATCCCTAAAATCATTTCTAAGGCTATAAAAAACAGCACAAAAGAACCTGCTACTGCAAACGAACTTACATCAATTCCAATAATGCTTAAGAAATCTTCTCCAATGAAAAGAAATACAAGCATGATTAATCCGGCTACTAATGAAGCTTTTTCAGATTCAATATGACCGTGTTTGTTTCTCAAATCTGCAATAATAGGTATAGATCCTACAATGTCTATTACTGCAAATAATACCATTCCAACTGTGATAATTTCTTTTAGGTCAAATTGCATCATAGTATTTTTTTTAGCAAAGGAAGATTTTAGTTTTTAATATAGGAATTCATTGAATGAAAAGAATGAATTAAAGATAAAATTATTTTTTGAGATACTCTAGTATGATTTTTTTAAAATGTTAATTTCCTTTTTGTCATTGTGCTATTCTCGTTTTTAATAACAGAATAGCCTATCTTTGTGGCTTATAATTTAGTGTTTTAAAGTTATGTTTCAATTAGGAAAAACCATCGTTTCAGAGGATATTTTAGAAAAGGATTTTGTTTGTAATTTATCCGCTTGTCATGGTGCTTGTTGTGTTGATGGAGATGCTGGAGCACCTTTAAGTGAAGAGGAAACTAAAATTTTGGAACAAATATATCCTAAAGTGAAACCTTTTTTACGCAAAGAAGGAATTGCTGCAATTGAAGCTCAGGGTACTTGGGTAAAAGGAACAGATGGTGATCTGGAAACTCCATTAATTGACAATAAGGATTGTGCTTATGTGATTTTTGATGGAAAAACCGCTCTTTGTGGTGTGGAGCAAGCGTACAACCAAGGGCTTGTAGAATGGAAAAAACCAGTTTCTTGTCATTTGTATCCCATTCGAGTAAAAGATTTTACAGAGTTTGCAGCGGTTAATTATGACAAATGGGATATTTGTGATGATGCCTGTTCATTAGGTAAAGAATTAGAAGTTCCAGTTTATAAATTCGTTAAAGAAGCTTTGATTAGAAGGTTTGGTGAAGATTGGTATTTAGAGCTTGAAACAGTGGCTCAAGAATGGAAAAAAACGAAGTCAAAATAAAATATTTTTTTCTTGTTTTGTATTATTTAAATCCTATATTTTACGGTATTCTACCTGTTTTTTTATTTTTTAATTTATTGATATTTAATTAGTTGGTTAATTTGTAAAAAGAAGACTAGTTTTTAATCTTTGTTAAAAACTAGAGGGTATTGTGAATAAGTTTGACTTTTAATTCCCGCAATATTTCACAATCTTTGTAAAGCTTCAAAAAGCAAAAAATATCCTTAAATCTCATTAAAATAAAATACCGATGTCGCAAATTGAACCCATTTTACAAGAGAATAAAAATCGTTTCGTAATCTTTCCTATTAAACACCATGATATCTGGGAATGGTATAAAAAAATGGAGGCTAGTTTCTGGACAGCGGAAGAAATAGATTTATCTCAAGACTTACACGATTGGAACAATAAGTTGAATTCGGACGAGAAATACTTTATCAAACATATATTAGCTTTTTTTGCTGCTTCTGACGGAATTGTAAATGAAAATTTAGCAGAGAATTTCGTGAACGAAGTGCAATATGCTGAAGCTAAATTTTTCTATGGTTTCCAAATTATGATGGAAAACATTCATAGTGAAACCTATTCACTTTTGATTGATACTTATGTAAAAGACGAAACAGAAAAAGACGAATTATTCAATGCTTTAGACGTTTTTCCAGCAATTAGAAAAAAAGCCGATTGGGCTTTAAAATGGATCGAATCAGATTCTTTTGCTGAAAGATTGATTGCTTTTGCAGCCGTAGAAGGAATTTTCTTTTCAGGAGCTTTTTGTTCTATTTATTGGTTAAAAAAACGTGGTTTAATGCCAGGTTTGACTTTTTCTAACGAATTGATTTCTCGTGACGAAGGTGTTCACTGTGATTTTGCGGTGCATTTGCACAATCATCACTTGGTAAACAAAGTGTCTAAAGAAAGAATCAAAGAAATCATTGTTGATGCTTTGAATATTGAAAGAGAATTTATCACTGAGTCACTTCCTGTAAGTTTGATAGGAATGAATTCAGGTTTGATGACTCAATATTTAGAATTTGTTACGGATAGATTGTTAGTAGAATTAGAATGCGAAAGAGTGTACAACACTGCAAATCCATTTGATTTTATGGATATGATTTCACTTCAGGGAAAAACAAATTTCTTTGAGAAAAAAGTATCTGAATATCAAAAATCAGGCGTCTTGAACAGCGGAACGGGTAATGATTCTGATGCTCAGAAAATTTCTTTCGATGCTGATTTTTAAAAAATTACCACAAAGACACTAAGTCACAAAGAAAAGACTTGGTTTCGTGAGTGGAAAAAATAAGCACTTTGTGTCTTAGCGCCTTAGTGGCAAAAAAATGTTACAAATAACCAAAAACAGCGAAGGGATTTTCTGTTTTACAAAATCAAAAATGTATGTACGTAGTAAAAAGAGACGGCCACAAAGAGCCAGTAATGTTCGACAAAATCACAGAAAGAATTAAAAAACTTTGCTATGGTTTAAATGATTTAGTGGATGCCGTAAAAGTGGCAATGCGCGTGATTGAAGGATTGTATGATGGAGTTTCTACGTCAGAATTAGATAATTTAGCAGCCGAGACTGCGGCTTCGATGACTATTGCGCATCCGGATTATGCACAATTAGCAGCGAGAATTGCAATTTCGAACCTGCATTCGAATACAAAAAAATCATTTACGGAAACAATGACCGAAATGTATTATTATGTAAATCCAAGAAACGGTCAAAAAGCACCATTAATCTCGGATGAAGTGTTTAAAGTAATACAAGAAAATTCAGAATTTCTAGATTCTCATATCATTTATAACAGAGATTTTAATTATGATTATTTTGGTTTCAAAACTTTAGAACGTTCTTATTTATTGAAAATAAACGGAAAAATTGTTGAGAGACCACAACACATGTTAATGCGTGTTGCTGTTGGAATTCACTTAGATGATTTAGCAGCTGTTTTAGAAACTTATGACTTAATGTCTAAAAAGTTCTTTACACATGCTACTCCAACATTATTTAATGCAGGAACACCAAAACCTCAAATGTCTTCTTGTTTCCTTTTGGCAATGCAAGATGATAGTATTGATGGAATTTATGATACTTTAAAACAAACCGCTAAAATCTCGCAATCAGCGGGAGGAATAGGTCTTTCTATTCATAACGTTCGTGCTACAGGTTCTTATATTCGTGGAACAAATGGAACTTCAAACGGAATTGTTCCAATGTTGAGAGTATTTAATGATACCGCTCGTTATGTAGATCAAGGTGGTGGAAAACGTAAAGGTAGTTTTGCTATTTATATCGAAACCTGGCATGCTGATATTTTCGAATTCTTAGATTTGAAAAAGAATACAGGAAAAGAAGAAATGCGTGCCAGAGATTTATTCTTCGCGATGTGGACTTCTGATTTGTTCATGAAACGTGTGCAGGACGATGCAGCTTGGACTTTAATGTGTCCTAACGAATGTCCAGGATTGTATGATGTATATGGAGACGAGTTTGAAGCAATGTACATTGATTATGAAAACCGTGGAAAAGGTAGAAAAACCATCAGAGCTCGTGAATTATGGGAGAAAATTCTGGAATCTCAAATTGAGACTGGAACGCCATACATGTTGTATAAAGATTCAGTTAACCGTAAATCGAACCAAAAGAATTTAGGAGTGATACGTTCTTCTAACTTGTGTACCGAAATTATGGAGTACACTTCTAAGGACGAAATTGCAGTTTGTAACTTGGCTTCACTTTCATTACCAATGTTTGTTGATAACGGAAAATTCGATCACGAAGCTTTATTTAATGTTACTAAACGTGTAACTAGAAACTTGAACAAGGTAATTGATAGAAATTATTACCCAGTTCAGGAAGCAGAAAATTCTAACCTTCGTCATAGACCAATTGGTTTAGGAGTACAAGGATTAGCCGATGCTTTCATTATGTTGCGTATGCCGTTTACAAGTGAGGAAGCTAAGAAATTAAACCAGGAAATTTTTGAAACCTTATACTTTGCTGCCGTAACCGCTTCTATGGAAATGGCTAAAGAAGAAGGTCATTATTTAACTTATCCAGGTTCTCCAATTTCTCAAGGAGAATTCCAACACAATATGTGGGGCTTGAAAGACGAAGAGTTGTCAGGACGTTGGGATTGGGCTGCATTGCGTAAAGAAGTGATGAAATATGGAGTTCGTAATTCATTGTTAGTGGCGCCAATGCCTACGGCTTCTACATCTCAAATTTTAGGAAACAACGAAGCTTTCGAACCGTATACTTCTAATATTTATACACGTCGTGTATTATCTGGAGAATTTATTGTGGTAAACAAACATTTATTGCACGATTTAGTAGATCGCGGATTGTGGAACGAAAGTTTGAAACAAGAAATCATGCGTCACAACGGTTCTGTTCAAAATATTGATATCATTCCTCAAGACTTGAAAGAATTGTATAAAACGGTTTGGGAAATGTCAATGAAGGATATTATTGATATGTCTCGTCAAAGAGGATATTTTATTGACCAATCACAATCGTTGAACTTGTTTATGCAAGATGCTAATTATGCTAAATTAACTTCGATGCACTTCTACGCTTGGCAATCAGGATTGAAAACAGGAATGTATTATTTAAGAACAAAATCGGCAGTAGATGCAATTAAGTTTACCTTAAATAATGATAAAAAAGAACAGCCAGTTGCTGCTGAAGAAGTAAAAACGGAAGCAATTGATATTAACGAATATAAAGCTATGATTCTTCAAGCTCAGGCAGGTGGTCCAGAGGATTGCGAAATGTGTGGAGCGTAATCTAGAAAATAGAATAAAAAAGAAACAGCTATCAATTTTGGTAGCTGTTTTTTTGTTTTGATAGAAGTTTAAAATACTATTTGTCTCGGTTTTTAGCATATATTTTACTATATTTGAGATAGTTCATTATTTATTAATGCTAAAAAATTATGCTATGAAAAACGAAGGATTTACAATCACAGATGATTTGCAGGCAAGCCAACTCCAGCGTTTTCTTAATCTAATTATTGATTTATTATTTATTTATATTCTGGTATTAAGTTTAGGAACCACTATTATTTTGGTTGCTTTATCAGTTGATAATTTTGCGCTTTCTAATTGGGTAACCAACTTAAGTGCTGTTGAAATTGGTTTTTATACTGCTATAGTTGCCTTTTTGTATTATTACATTACCGAGGTTTATTTTTCTCGCACTATTGCTAAATTATTAACTCGTACCATTGTTGTTAATACAGATGGAACTAAACCATCAAAAAGAATTGTTTTTATTAGAACCTGTTGTCGTTTTATTCCTTTTGAAGCTTTTACTTTTTTAAGAAAAAATGGATTGGGTTTACATGATGAATATTCTAAAACATTTGTGGTTAGAAAAGGAGAATTAATCAAAAAGAGAAAAGAAAACGGTGCTTTAGAAACTGTTGTTCAGTTTTAAAATTGAAAAAAGTCCTAGTTCAAATCGAAGAACTAGGACTTTTTTTATTTATACTGTTGCAGTATTTTCAACGGCAACTCGCATTTGTTGTGCGGCAGCAACCATTTCGATTAGAGCTTTTTTAGTTTCGTCCCAATGTCTGGTTTTTAAACCACAATCAGGATTTACCCAAAGCTTATCTACAGGAACAACAGCGGATGCTTTTTCTAATAATTGTACCATTTCATTTCGGGATGGAACTCGTGGCGAGTGAATGTCATACACTCCAGGACCAATTTCGTTAGGGTACTTAAAATCAGCAAAAACATCCAATAATTCCATTTGCGAACGCGAACATTCAATGGTGATTACATCGGCATCCATATCGGCAATATTTTGAATGATGTCGTTGAATTCGCTGTAGCACATGTGCGTGTGGATTTGCGTATCGTCTTTTACACCACTGGCCGAAATTCTAAACGCTTTGATTGCCCAATCCAAATAGTTTGCCCATTCTTCTTTACGCAAAGGCAATCCTTCACGAATGGCTGGTTCATCAATTTGAATGATTTTGATTCCTGCTTTTTCTAAATCAACTACTTCATCACGAATCGCCAAAGCAATTTGTGTACAGGTTTCAGAATGGGGCTGATCGTTACGAACAAACGACCATTGCAAGATGGTTACGGGGCCAGTCAACATTCCTTTTACCCATTTTGGTGTAAGCGATTGTGCAAATTCAGCCCATTTTACCGTCATTGGAGTTGGTCTAGAAACATCACCATAAATAACTGGAGGTTTTACACAACGGCTACCATAACTTTGAACCCAACCGTTTTTGGTAAACGTAAATCCGTCTAATTGTTCTCCAAAATATTCTACCATATCATTACGTTCAAATTCTCCGTGAACCAAAACATCTATTCCAGTTTCTTCCTGAAAACGGATGGTTTCTTCGGTTTCTTTTTGTAATAAATCATCGTATTGCTGTTGCGTCAATTGACCGCTTTTGAATTTGGCTCTCCAGCTACGTATCTCTGCTGTCTGTGGAAAAGAACCAATTGTTGTAGTTGGAAACAAAGGAAGATTCAAGGCGTCAATTTGACTTTTTCTTCTTTTTGCAAAAGTATTTTCTCTTTGATCATCGCCAGTTGTGATACTCGCTACACGATTTTTAACTCCTTCGTTATGGATTAATTTCGAAGTTTTTCGGTTTTTATTAGCAATAGTATTTTGCTGAAATGAAACAGAATCAACCAGACTTATTTCGTCCAGAGCAAAGTTTTGAAGCAATACAATTTCTTCTATTTTTTGTTTGGCAAAAGCTAGCCATTGTTTGATTTCAGGTGTCAATGTAGCTTCATTGGTTTCCAAATCTAAATCGCACGGACTGTGAATAAGCGAACAAGACGGTGCAATCAAAATTCGGTCTTTGCCTAAAGCATCAGTTGCTTTTTTGATAGTTGCCAAAGATTTTTTGAAATCATTTTTCCAGATGTTTCTTCCATCAACCACTCCCAGAGAAAGATTCACGTTGCCAGCCAATTTTCCTGAATCTAAAATATCATCCAATTGAGATGAACAACGAACCAAATCTAAGTGTAAAGTATGAACTGGCAAAGCTAAAACAGTCTCTAGATTCTCTCCAAAACAGTCAAAATAATTCGCTAAAATTATTTTTAAAGCAGGGAATTTTTTGTTGATTTCATTGTAAACGTAAGTAATTGCATTGCGTTCTTTATCGGTTAAATTCAAAGCTAAAAATGGCTCGTCTAGCTGAATGTATTCGGCTCCTTCGTTTTGTAAAGCGGTAAGAATTTCAAAATATACAGGCAATAATTTTTCGATCAAATCAATTCGGTGAAAATCTGCTTCTTTTTCTTTTCCCAATAACAAATAAGTTACAGGTCCTATAAGAACTGGTTTTGTAGTGATTCCTAATTTTTTAGATTCGACAAATTCTTTGATTATTTTGGTTGAAAACAATTCGAATTTTTGGTTTTTTGTAAATTCAGGAACTATATAATGATAATTGGTGTCAAACCATTTGGTCATTTCCATTGCTACAACATCTTGTCCTTCTTTTTGCGAACCTCTTGCCATAGCAAAATACAAATCTAAAGGAGAATTGGCTTTAGCAATTTCGCTGTAACGATTCGGAATTACTCCCAAAGTAAGCGTTAAATCTAAGACCTGATCGTAGAAAGAAAAATCATTAGAAGGAATTAAATCGATTCCTGCTTTGGCTTGTAATTGCCAGTTTGCAGCACGAATGTTTTTTCCAACTTCTAATAATTCATCTGCAGTGATTTTTCCAGCCCAGTATAATTCGCTGGCTTTTTTTAGTTCTCTATTGTTACCAATTCTTGGATAACCTAAATTATTTGTTTTCATTTTTTAAAGTATTTTTTACTGTACAAATGTATTGTAATGGTTTTTTATACTTATAAATCTTATTTATTTTAGTAAAATGATGTTTTTTTAGTCTTTTTTACAGTAATTTGTATGGAATAGGTGCTTGTAATATCCCTTTGACAGTAAAAAAAACTATGGAAAACTTAGATAAAATCGATTTACAGATATTAAAACACTTGCAAGAGAACTCGAATATCAATACAAAAGAGCTGGCAAGTAAATTATTCCTGACAGTTACTCCTGTTTATGAACGTATCAAAAGACTGGAAAGAGATGGTTATATTATGAAGTATGTGGCTTTATTAGACAAGAAAAAACTTAATCTTGGAATGACTGTTTTTTGTAATGTTCGACTGAAAGAACATGCAAGAAATGTGGGAAGTAATTTTGTAAAAGATATCGTTGCACTTCCAGAAATCATAGAGTGTTATAACATTGCTGGCGATTATGATTTTATGCTGAAAATTTTGGTAGAAGATATGTCCAGTTATCAGGATTTTGTGATGAATAAATTATCTACCATCGAAAATATTGGTTATACCCAAAGTATTTTTGTAATGGGGGAGATTAAGTATAGTACGGAACTGAGTTTTTAAAAAAGTTGGACGTTTTCGTATGGAAAAAGTCTTAAAATAAAACGTATTTTTGGTTTTTAAATCTGAATTAAAAAATCAACATGAACTGGGAACAACTTTTATCTTTAAAACGTCAGGGCGATACAAGCAAAAGATTACGAATTGAGCAAGACGACACCCGATTGGGCTTTGAGGTCGATTATGATCGTATTATTTTCTCGGCTGCGTTTAGAAGTTTACAAGATAAAACACAGGTTATTCCGCTTTCCAAAACTGATTTTGTGCACACTCGATTGACACACAGTTTAGAAGTTTCGGTTGTGGGACGTTCTTTGGGACGTTTGGTTGGAAAAAAAATCATCGAAAAATATCCGCATTTAAAAGAAGTCCATGGTTTCCACATGAACGATTTTGGAGCTATCGTCGCTGCAGCATCGTTAGCGCACGATATTGGAAATCCACCATTTGGTCATTCGGGAGAGAAAGCCATAGGAGAGTATTTTTCGAACGGAAAAGGCCAGAAATACAAAGAGCATTTAACTGCCAAACAATGGCAGGATTTAATTCATTTTGAAGGCAATGCCAATGGTTTTTCGGTAATGACTTCCAGTCGTCCCGGAATTGAAGGCGGATTGCGTATTTCGTATGCTACTCTGGGCGCTTTTATGAAATATCCTAAAGAGAGTTTGCCTAAAAAACCAACCCGAAATATCTCAGATAAAAAATACGGATTCTTTCAGGCAGACAAAGCTTTTTTCCAGGAAGCGGCAAAAGATATGGGTTTAATCCCAAATAAATCAGGTGATGATATTGGTTTTGAAAGACATCCGCTGGCTTATCTTGTTGAAGCAGCAGATGATATTTGTTACACCATTATTGATTTTGAAGACGGAATTAATTTAGGTTTGGTTTCAGAAGATTTTGCTTTGGAATACCTAATTAAATTGGTAAAAGATAGTATTAATACTGCGAAATATAAAACTTTGGAAACTAAAGAAGACCGAATCAGTTATTTGCGAGCTTTGGCAATAAGTAGTTTGATAAACGATGCGGTTAAAGTTTTTATTGCCAATGAAGAATCAATTTTAGAAGGGAAATTTCCTTTTGCATTAATGGATAAAAGCAAGTACAAGGCACAAATGGATGATATTATCAAAATTAGTATTGATAATATTTACCAAAGCCGGGAAGTTATTGAAAAAGAATTGGTGGGTTACCAAATCATACAAACTTTGCTTGATAGATTTATTACAGCTTATGACAATAAATTCAACGGCACCGCTTCTAATTATGACAAATTAATTCTCAAATTAATGCCAGAGAAACATCATTTAGAAAAAGAAAATCTTTACGATCGATTGTTACATATTTGCCATTATGTTTCGTTACTTACTGATGGAAATGCGCTGGAATTATATGAAACAATAAATGGTACAAAAAAACGATAATGGATTAAAATGCATAAGTTAATCCCACACCTAAAACTTGTTTTATTTGTGTTTTTGGACCTTCAGTAACTTGTACTCCGGCTACTTCAGTTTTATTTTTGATGTCGTCATCATAAATAATTCTAGCACCTATGTTTGCTCTTACATATTGATTTACCACTAAATTCAGCGCTAAATCACAGTCTACATCGACATTTCCAAATTTGTTGATGTAATCTGAATAGAGACTCACATTACTTACAAAGATAACGTTTTTGGAAATTTCACTTTTATAATGATTTGTGACTAAAACACCGACTTCATTTTTAGCTCTTCTTCCTCGTTTAAGGACGTTTCCTTCTTCATCATAAATAGCTTTTTCAACACCAAAAGATCCTAAGTTTGCTAGAGTTTCATCCCAGACCAAAGTTGCTTTATAAGTAAAAGGAGATGCATAAAAAACAAGATCTTTCTTTTTCTTGCTATACTCAGCTCCAGTTCCTAAAAACATATAAGCAGGTGCAAATAGTCTGGAAATAGGATTGCTTTTGTCTGGATATTTGTAACCGTTGGTCAACTGAGTATTAAAGTTTAGTTTTCCGGAGTGATACCAGTTGCTTTTTGGGTCTCTTCGGTATCCAAAAGTAGAGTCAAATCGAAAAGCATCATCTGTTTTACGGAGTTCAATTCCATCCTGTTTGTTCATTCCGTATCTAATACTGAGTTCATTCACCCATTTTGTGTATTTTCTCTCGTATGTTCTGTTAAAATCCCCTTTGAGTAGTCCGGAAATGGAACTGGTTCCACCCGCACTCCAGTTTACAAATGCAATTTCCGAGATATCAAATCCTAGAATGTTTTTTCCTTTCCAATGAGAATAATGTGCCTCTATTTGTACTATTTCAGGAATAGTAACTATTCTTGCAAGAGTATATTTTAGTTTCTGTGGGTCTGGTTTTTGATAAAAGTTGTCATCTAATACTGATACAATTATTTTTCTTACAGAATCTTTCACAATGGTATCGTTTACTACAAGAACAGGGGTTGTTTGTGGAGTTATATTCTTCAATTTAGGAATAGTAGCCGTCCTTACAGAGTCTTTTAAAATGGTGTCGTTTAATATCTGCGAAAAAACAGAAGTACTTGTTAAGAATATAAATGCAATTATAATTTTTTTGAAGTCTTGTAGTTTCATTATTAAATTGAAATTTGGGTTGCGAAAATTACTAATTTATATAACTTAAAAAAAGTAACTTTAGTGTTTTAACGTCAATTCCGCAACATTGTTGTAATTGATTTACAGTTCCTTGCTCAATAAATTTATCTGAAATTCCTAATGTTTTAATACTATTCTGATAATTGTTGTGAGCGGCAAATTCGAGAATTCCACTTCCGAAACCACCAATAACTGTGCCATCTTCTATTGTGATGATGTTTTTGAATTTTTTAAATATTTCGTGTAATGCTTTTTCGTCCAGTGGTTTAACAAAAGCAAAATCATAATGTGCAATTTGATCTGAGTTTTCAATCTCTTCTAATGCTAAACTTACATTGTTCCCGATGGTTCCATTCGATAAAACAGCTATTTCTGAACCTTCTTTAACACAATTTGCTTCGCCAATAGTGATTTTTTGATAGTTGCCAAAATGTTCTTTTTTCCAATCAGCAATAATGCCTCGACCTCTTGGATATCTTATTGCAATTGGTAATTCTAAATCTAATTGGGCAGTGTATAATATGTTTTGCAACGCAATTTCATTGGCAGGAGCATAAATAATTAGATTAGGAATGCAGCGTAAATAAGCGATATCAAAAACACCGTGATGTGTTGCTCCGTCTTCGCCAACAAGACCAGCTCTGTCCAAACAAAAAATAACAGGCAGTTTTTGCAAAGCCACATCATGAATGACCTGATCATAGGCTCTTTGTAAAAAAGTAGAGTAAATATTACAATAAACAATCAAACCTTGAGTGGCCATTCCAGCGGCCAAGGTTACGGCATGTTGTTCGGCAATGCCTACATCAAAAGCACGATCTGGCAAGGCGTCCATCATGAATTTTAGCGAACTTCCCGTAGGCATGGCGGGAGTGATTCCAACTATTCTTTTGTTTTTTTGTGCCAAATCTAAAATAGTCAACCCAAAAACGTCCTGATATTTCGGAGGAAGATTTTCTTCTATTTTGGGAATAATTTCTCCAGTTAGGGCATCAAATTTTCCTGGAGCATGATATTGTACCTGATTTTCTTCGGCTTGTAGTAATCCTTTTCCTTTTTTGGTAATTACATGAAGAAATTTTGGTCCTTTTATTTTTTGTAAACGCTTTAGTTCTTTAATGACGGCAAAAATATCGTTTCCATCAATGGGTCCTGAATAATTAAAATTCAAGGATTTTATCATGTTGTTTTGCCTCGGATTCTTGCCTTCTTTTACTGCAGTAAGGTAGTTTTTCAAAGCACCAACACTCGGGTCAATCCCGATGGCATTATCGTTAAGAATAACTAATAAATTAGCATTAGTTACTCCGGCATGATTCAATCCTTCAAAAGCCATCCCTGAAGCTATCGAAGCATCGCCAATTACAGCAATATGTTGTTTTTCGAAATCACCATTAATATTAGATGCAATTGCCATTCCCAAAGCTGCCGAAATAGAAGTTGAGGAGTGGCCTACGCCAAAAGCATCATAGATACTTTCGCATCTTTTTGGAAAACCAGAAATACCGTCTAGTTGGCGATTAGTATGAAAAATGGCTCTCCGACCCGTTAGAATTTTATGTCCGTAAGCCTGATGACCCACGTCCCAAATTAATGCATCATCAGGTGTATTGAAAACATAATGCAAAGCAATGGTTAATTCGATAACTCCTAAACTAGCGCCCAAATGTCCTTCTTTTACCGAAACAATATCAATAATAAAGTCACGTAATTCTTGTGCTACTTGAGGAAGTTGGGCTTCGTCAAGTTGGCGTAAATCAGTTGGGTTATTTATGTTTGAAAGCAAATTTTCTGGCATAAGGCAAATGTACGAATTGAATGCTGTATTTTTGCCGTATGGAAAACATTTTCACCGACGAATATTTTATGAAAAAGGCTTTGCAAGAAGCGGAAATGGCTTTTGAAAAGGGCGAAATTCCCGTAGGAGCTGTTATTGTGGTGAATAACACCATCATTGCACGAAGTCATAATTTAACCGAAATGTTGAATGATGTTACGGCTCATGCAGAAATGCAATCCATTACCGCAGCTGCAAATTATTTGGGCGGAAAATACCTTAAAGATTGTACTTTGTATGTGACTTTAGAACCTTGCCAAATGTGCGCTGGTGCTTTATACTGGAGCCAGATTTCTAAAATTGTTTTTGGAGCACGAGATGAGCAACGCGGATTTATGATTATGGGAACCAAATTACACCCAAAAACTACAGTAGTTTCTGGAGTTATGGCTAATGAAGCTGCCGATTTGATGAAACGTTTTTTTCTAGAAAGAAGAAAATAATTTTATGTTTTTTTAACCTCGCTTGGTTTTAAATTTCTTTGTTTTTTAAAATAATTAGAAAGATGACTTTCATCGGTGAAACCAAATTCATAAGCAATTTGTTTCATGGATAATTGTTTGTTTAAAATCCGCTTTTCTATTAACTGTGTTCGCAGTTTATTACAATATTCCCGATAACTTATTGTGAAATTTCGTTTAAAATACGTCCCGAAATAACCCTGAGAAATATTAAAATGGGCTGCAATGTTTTTAATTAGAACCAGTTTTGGTTTGTAGATATTCTGATGAATATAGGAGATAATCTGGTCGTTGTCTATTCCTGATCCTGTGATTTTTATGTTCTGTTGTTGCAGGCTTTCTTTGATCAACCCAAAAATCGATAAGATTTGGTAAAAGGCAATTGGCGAAGTAGAAATATTCGATTTGCTATTGTAAGTTCTGATGTTGTCAATGGTGTTTTTTAATATACTTGCACAAGTCGAATCCAGTTTCAGTACATTTTCTTTAAGCGATTTGTCACGCATGAAATTCTCGGGAGTGTTCAGTAAAAACTCATCGCAAGCCAGTTTTTTATTCGAATTAAAATAGGTGTCGGTGAATTTTATAAAGAAGAATCGAGTTGTTTTTTTGATATCAAAATAATGCTCATCATCGGTAGAAAGAAGAAACAAATCCCCAGATTTATAAGGAATCAGGTTTTGGTTTAATTGATGAATTCCGCTTCCTTTTATGATGTAAATAATCTCATAATAGGTGTGACTGTGTCTGGGAAGATGATATTGGTCTTCTTCAAATTCATCTATTACTAAGGTGTCAAACTGATTTAATTTTTTCATAACCTATAATTACAAGTTTATATTGCAAATTTACAATTTCTTTGTTGCTGATATCAATAAATTTGCAAAGTAAATAGAGGTTGCTTAATCAATTATACAATCTTAGTTAATATAATAAAATGAAAAAGAGTTTGCTTTCACTCGCTTTGGGCGGTTTAACAATAGGAATTACCGAGTTTGTAATGATGGGAATATTGCCCGATATTGCGTCTGATTTAAATGTAAGTATTCCTGTTGCAGGTTATTTAATTTCAGCTTATGCACTTGGAGTAGTTATTGGTGCGCCGTTATTGGTTGTTATCGCGAGAAATTATCCGCCTAAAAAAACGCTTTTAATTCTGGCGGCTATGCTTGCTTTTTTTAATGCATTGTCTATTGTAGTTCCCAGTTACGGTTTTTTCTTTTTAAGTCGGTTACTGTCTGGTTTACCTCATGGAGCTTTTTTTGGAGTAGGAGCCGTAGTAGCCAGTAAGCTTGCCCAAAAAGGAAAAGAAGCTCAGGCAATATCAATTATGTTTGCGGGTTTGACAATTGCTAATTTAATTGGCGTTCCCGTCGGAACTTACATTGGACATCATTTTTCCTGGCGCTATACTTTTATTCTGATTGCAATTTTTGGTATTATCACTTTTATTTCGCTTTATTTCTGGATGCCAAATATCGAATCGAATGAGAAAGTTTCGGTTAAAGAGCAGATGCAGTTTTTTAAGAAAATGGAAGCCTGGTTAGTTATTTTAATTACCGCAATTGGAGTAGGAGGTTTGTTTTGCTGGATTAGTTATATTGCTCCTCTGTTGACTGATATTTCTGGTTTTGATGCTGCCGATGTGCCTTATATTATGATTCTTGCCGGTGCTGGAATGGTGGTAGGAAATATTCTTGGAGGTAAATTAGCCGATCAGTTTTCGCCAGAGAAAACTTTAATTGTTTTGCTTTTGCTGATGGCTTTAGATTTGGCAATGGTATTTTTCTTATCCTCAAATCCGTATGTTAGTCTGGTTTTGGTATTTTGTACGGGTTGCATTGCTTTTGCGTTGATTGCACCTATCCAGATGTTGATAATTCAAATTGCTGCGGGTGCTGAGATGATTGCTTCGGCTGCGATACAAGCTTCTTTTAATATTGGGAATGCTTTAGGGGCTTTTTTAGGTGGTTTACCTTTAATTGCTGGATTTAGTTATGCTTCTCCTAATTTGGTTGGAGTTGGAATGTCATTAATAGGTGTTTTGATTATAGTGATTCTGATACAAAGAAGAAAACGAAGTTTAAGATTTCAAACTGTTTAAATTACCGCTTATTAATTTTATAGAATCTTTACTGATTTCATTATTTTTTGCGAGTATGTTAAATTGAGAAATTGCTTCTTGTACTTTTTCAAAAATTGAATTAGGGTTTTTAACTCCAAAATGCTTGGCTAAGGTTGTTAGATGTTTTAATGTTGGATTTTTGCTTTCGCCAGCAACGGTTGTGCTGTGAAAACCATAAGAGGAGTTGGAAAAGGTTAAATCATAGGCAGGAGCTAATTTCCACTTACCTTTTTTATCCATTAAAAAAGAAAAGTTTTTGCTATGGTCATCTCGGTTGTGAGCTAAAACATTAAAAGTGGCTAGTTGAAGGATTCTATTAAAAGCATTAAAGTCTTTTTCTAATGTGAAAGCACAATCCATGAGATGCCCATAATCTAAAGTGCTCATTCTAAAATTGTCATGTAATAGTCCTGCTGCCGAGTGTAGATGAAGTTTCTTATTTTGAATTCGGTCAAATCGCTTGCTTCCGAAAAAGTATTGTCCTTTTTTACTTTGAAATAATCGAAATTCATTCACTTCAATTCCTGCCATTTGCGCCATTTGGTTGTAAGTGTATTCAATTACGGCAATGTCAGTTAAATCATTAGATGATGGAAATTTTATGATCCAGTGTTCATAACCTTCTGGTAATTCTGATTTTCCATAAAGTAATTCCTGAGTGTTTGGGTTAAATCCAATAAGAACTTTTGGTCTAGCGCCTCCTGATGAGCCACCAAGAAGAAAAAGTTCTTCAATTACATCTTCTGAAGTTCCGTTTAAAACGGTTTCAATTTCATTAGAGATCAGGTCTAAATCTACCGTATTGAAATTAGTATAACTATTTTCGTATTCAGGTTCGTAAGAGATTGCTCCAGCACTATTTCGGTCTATATAGGTCAATCGATCTAACGGACCAATTTCATTTAAATTGATTCCCATGGAGAGTAATTTTCTGTCTAATAATAGTCTTCCCCAGCCATCAGGTATGGAATCTGAAAATACACCAAAAAGCCCTTCCAGATGTGCTTCTTTTGGAGTTAATATTTCGTTGGACAATTTCATTTTAAAAGGAGAAATTTCTAATCCACTTGAAATAAAATCTGGATGGTATTTGAAATAAATTTTGCTTTGGTTTTCTACCATGGTTCCAATTTCAACTTTTGTGTCATCTAGATTTAGAAAAGCTTTTATTTTTTGAATTCTTCCCATAATTATTACTTAAATAATTTTTCTATTTCTTTCAAATTATCATCAGATTTAAAAATAGAATTAAAATCATCTAATTTGTCAAAAAGATGTGCCAGTTTGAGTAATGATGCTAATGCTATTTCTCCAGTATGTTCAAATCGTTTGATACTTCCTAATGAAACCCCTGACTTAGCAGCTAATTCGGATTGTGATATTTTTTTATCTTTCCTGATTTTCCGTAATCTTTCGGCAAGCTCTATTTGAACTTGTAAAGGTGTTTTGTTGATGGAATAGTTTTTCATTTTAGCTAAAATAATAGCCAAATATATCATTTTTAAACTAAAATAGCTAATATAATTGCTATTATTGTTGTGTTGTATTGAAGGTAATATTGTTCTATTAGATATAGTTGTTGTGAAATCAAAATCCTTAGC
Source organism: Flavobacterium magnesitis (assembly GCF_041729735.1). NCBI lineage: Bacteria > Pseudomonadati > Bacteroidota > Flavobacteriia > Flavobacteriales > Flavobacteriaceae > Flavobacterium > Flavobacterium magnesitis. Next base: position 30,595 of record NZ_JBCFQK010000004.1, read on the forward strand.
CCTGATAGCAGCGGAAATCCTTTTATCTCGTTTTTAGAGATAAAAGATTGAAGCGAATAGCAGGAAATAGCTCCTAAAAAAAAGACACAAAAAAACCGCTGATCTTTCGAGAAGCGGTTTTTTGTTTAGTCTTTTATAGCATTTCCTTTGTTGTCAAAGAAATGATATTCTAAATACGTGTAAGCGTCACGTGGTATAATTTTCACCCATTTTTTATGTTCAAGAAACCATTTTGAACGTAATGATGGAAAACCTTTACTGAGGTAAGCAGCCACAAACGGATGTACATTAAGTACAACTTTTTTGTGGTTTTTTAAAATTCTTTCCAGATCTCCGTTGATTTTATCAATGATTAGAATTGGCGCTTCGATTTCACCATTTTCATTGTTTGGATCTTCTTCTCTGGTTTTAATATTTCTTTCTGGTCTTACTCTTTGTCTGGTAATTTGAACTAATCCAAATTTACTAGGAGGTAAGATTTTGTGTTTTGCTTTATCATCGCTCATTTCTTCTCTCAGGAAGTCGAACAGGACTTTGCGATTTTCGGGATTAGACATGTCGATAAAATCAATTACAATGATACCGCCCATATCGCGCAAACGCAATTGTCTGGCTATTTCGGCTGCGGCAATCATATTGACTTCCATGGCTGTGTCTTCTTGATTAGTCGCTTTATTCGAACGGTTTCCGCTATTCACGTCTATAACGTGCAAAGCTTCAGTGTGTTCGATAATAAGGTAAGCGCCTTTGCTCATAGAAACAGTTTTTCCAAAGGAAGTTTTGATTTGTCTCTCTATATTGTATTTCTCGAAGATAGGTGTGTCGTTTGATTGATAAAACTTGACAATAGATTGTTTGGATGGTGCAATTTCTTGCAGGTAATCCTTGGTTTGATTGTACAACTCTTCATCATCTATTTGGATACTGGTAAAAGTATCGTTAAAAACGTCTCTTAGTATTGAGGAAGCTCTGTTGAGTTCGCCTAATACTTTTGAGGGATGATGAGCAGTTGGTAATTTTTTACACATTGCAGTCCATCTGCTTAGCAGGTTCTGCAAATCTTTTTCTAATTCGGCTGAATTTTTGCCTTCGGCTACTGTGCGAACAATAACACCAAATCCTTTTGGTTTGATGGATTGTACAAGTTTTTTTAGTCGGTCTTTTTCTTTTTTGTCTTCTATTTTTTGAGAAATAGATACACGATCAGAGAAAGGAACTAAAACAATAAAACGTCCGGCAAGAGATAGCTCAGCGCTAATTCTTGGTCCTTTGGTAGATATTGGTTCTTTTACAACTTGTACTAAGATAGATTGATTGGCGTTTATTACATCAGTAATGGTCCCATCTTTGTCTATCTCTTTTTCAAACTGAAAGTTTTTTAGGGAGAAATCTTTTATTTTACCTGCGCTTACAAGTTTTATGAATTTCAGTTGAGAAGTTAGATTAGGACCCAAATCGTGATAATGTAAAAAGGCATCTTTTTCGAAGCCTACATTTACAAAAGCAGCGTTCAATCCAGCAACTGGTTTTCTTATTTTGGCAATAAAAATATCGCCTACTTGAAAGTTGCTTGTCTCTTCTTCCTTGTGCAATTCAATTAGTTTTCCATCTTTTAATAAGGCAAAATCTACGAAATCAGAACTAGATCGAATGATTAATTCTTTATTCATTTGCAAATTTTTATCCGCACTTTCAGATTTCAGATTTCAGATTTCAGATTTTTGTAAACACAAAAAACTTCTAACTTCTAACTTCCAACTTCGGTAAGGATGGATTAAACAATATTTTTGAACAGGTATGAACCCTGAGGAATGCAGTTTGCAGTATTCAGAGAGCAGATGGCAGTTTATGCTGCAATCTGAAGTCTAAAATCTGAAGTCTGAAATCCAAATTTCAATGAACGTTTAAAAAGAAAAAAGTAGTTAAAAACTACTTTTTCTTTTTGTGACGGTTAGCTCTCGCTCTTTTCTTACGTTTGTGAGTAGCTACCTTATGTCTTTTTCTTTTTTTACCACTTGGCATAATCTTTTAGATTTTATGATTAATAATATTATTTTGCTTCGTTATTCGTTTTTACTCCTTCTACAAAAACTTTTGCAGGTTTGAAAGCAGGAATGTTGTGTGCAGGTATTTTAATTGTAGTGTTTTTAGAGATATTTCTACCTGTTTTCTCAGCTCTAGTCTTTACGATAAAGCTACCAAAACCTCTTAAATAAACATTGTCTCCAGTTTCTAATGAAGTTTTTACTTCCTCCATAAAAGTCTCTACTGTTGCTTGCACATCACCTTTTTCAAGACCTAACTTTTCTGAAATTTTCGCTACGATATCTGCTTTCGTCATTTTCTTTCCTTATTTATTATTCTGTAATAATTTTTTTGAGTGTGCAAATATATGAATTTAAAAAACAATTATTCAAGCTAATTCATTAAATTTTAATTACATAAACTTTTACATTTGTGAACAAATAATTAATAATGAATTTTCATAACTTGCTTATAAAGTGGTATTTAGAAAACAAGCGCGATTTGCCTTGGCGAAATACCTCAAATCCATACCATATTTGGCTCTCCGAAATCATGCTGCAACAGACTCGAGTAGCGCAAGGAATGCCGTATTTTTTGTCTTTTACAACTGCTTTTCCAACGGTTTTTGATCTCGCCGCCGCAAATGAAGAACAAGTTTTAAAATTGTGGCAAGGTTTGGGCTATTATTCCCGTGCTCGCAATTTGCATAAAACCGCTCAATATATAGCAGCCGAATTAAACGGAGTTTTTCCAGATAATTATAAAAACTTGTTACAATTAAAAGGAGTAGGCGAATATACTGCTGCTGCAATTGCTTCTTTTTCTTATAACGAAGCCGTTCCTGTTGTAGATGGAAACGTATTTCGAGTACTTTCTCGTTATTTTGATGTAGAAACGGATATTGCTTTGGCTTCCGCCAAAAAAGAATTTGCTGCTTTGGCTTTCGAATTAATGCCAAAAGACAGCCCAGCGATTTTTAATCAGGCTATAATGGAATTTGGTGCATTACAATGTGTTCCTAAAAGTCCTAATTGCGGGATATGTGTTTTTAATTCTAGCTGTGCGGCTTTGCAGAAAAAGAAAGTTGATCAATTGCCAGTGAAATTAAAAAAACTGAAAGTTAGAAATAGATACTTTAATTATTTAATGCTTTCGGATGCCGAAGAAAAGACTCTGATTCAAAAACGAACGGCAAAAGGAATTTGGCATAACTTATATGAGTTCCCATTAATAGAAACTTTGCAGGAGGAAGATTTTGAATTTGTATCGAATGCCGTTTTGAACGAATCATTTTTTACTAATCCTATTATAAGTATGCGAGCATGTAACGAAAAAAGCATTGTACATAAATTATCGCATCAACATTTGCATATAAAGTTTTGGAAGCTGAATGTAAAAGGGAAGGTGGAGAATGGAATTACTAAAGAGGAATTAAAGCAATATCCTTTTCCAATTGTGATTCATAATTTTATTGAATCGGAATAAATAAAAGAGCAAAAAAATGTATCTTTGGAATTGTACCACACATTAAAACGGTTATGAACGGAACACTTAATAAAGTAATGCTAATAGGTCATTTGGGTGACGATGTTAAAATGCACTATTTTGAAGCAGGCAATTGTATTGGAAGATTTCAGTTGGCGACAAATGAAGTGTATATTAATAAGACTACCAATGAAAAAATCACTTCGACCGAGTGGCATAATCTTGTGGTGCGTAATAAAGCCGCCGAAATGTGTGAAAAATATTTGTCTAAAGGAGATAAGATTTATGTGGAAGGGAAAATAAAGTCCCGTCAGTGGCAGGCAGAAGACGGTTCGATGAAGCATACCACCGAGATTCAGGTAACAGAATTTACTTTTTTGTCAACCAAAAAAGATGCTGAAAACAACAAGCAAATTCAGAGTCCAGAATCCACAAAAAACACTAACTTTGACCCACCAAATAAAGGCTTGCCTATCAATGATTTGCCTTTTTAATTGTTTAACTAATTTTTTTTAATTTGGACCCAGAGCCCAGTTTAAATTTCGTTTATACTTTAGATCTTAATCTATTGTTTGGTTTTGCCGGAATATTTGTATTACTGTTTTGTTCTGCAGTAGTTTCGGGAGCCGAAGTAGCCTTGTTTTCGCTATCGCAAAAAGACCTTGACGATACGCTTCAAGAGAATCTTTCGACAGGAAAAATCATTTCTGAGTTATTGCAAAAACCTAAAAAATTATTAGCAACGCTTCTTGTGGCTAATAATTTTATCAATATCGGAGTGGTTATTTTGTTCTCCTTTATTGGTTCTGATTTGTTTGCGGCTATTAGTTCTCCTTTATTAAAGTTTATTTTTGAAGTTATCTTTGTTACTTTTTTGTTGTTGCTTTTTGGAGAAGTTTTGCCAAAAGTGTATGCTAGTAGAAACAATGTCAAGTTTGCTAAAACCGTTGCTTATCCCATTTCGCTTTTGGATTATTTTCTAACGCCAATTAGTGTTCCTATGCGGGCTACAACAATTTATTTGCATAATAAATTAGGTAAACAAAAGACTAGTTTTTCTGTAGACCAACTTTCGCAGGCTTTGGAACTTACAGCAACCGATGAAACGTCGACTGATGAACAAAAAATATTAGAAGGAATTGTCTCTTTTGGAAATACCGATACGAAACAGGTTATGAGTCCAAGGATTGATATTTTTGCTTTGGAAATAACCGAAACTTTTAGTGAAATTTATACTAAAATTGTTGAAAAAGGTTATTCAAGAATTCCGGTTTATCGGGACAATATTGACCAGATTGAAGGCGTTTTGTTTGTTAAAGATTTGTTGCCTCATATTGATAAAGTAGAATTTGATTGGATTACCTTAATAAGAGAGCCGTTTTTTGTTCCTGAAAACAAAAAGTTGGACAATTTACTAAAGGATTTTCAGTCCATGAAAAGTCATCTTGCCATTGTAGTGGATGAGTATGGCGGAACTTCGGGTTTGGTTTCATTAGAAGATGTAATCGAAGAAATTGTGGGTGATATTAGCGATGAATTTGATGATGAAGATATTAATTTCTCTCAAATAGATGATCGAAATTACCTTTTTGAAGGCAAAATAAACCTGAAAGATTTCTATAGAATTGTTGATGTAAACGAAGAAGTATTTGAAGAACAAAAAGGAGAAGCAGAAACTTTAGCAGGATTTATTTTAGAAATTTCAGGGAATTTCCCAGCTAAAGGACAAAAAATAGCTTTCGATAATTGTGTGTTTACTATTGAGGTTGTGGATAAAAAACGTATCAAACAGATAAAAGTAACTATTGATGTTTAATTTAAAATACGCCAAGACAAAATACAATTACAATACAGTTGTTTTTGTGTGTATTGTTTTAGGCTTGTTGTTGTTTTCTAGTTGTAAAGATGAGGTGTTACCAAAACCTGCCAGTTATCTTCGATTGGATTATCCTGTGGCTGAATATGTAGGTTTTGAAAATCAATGTCCTTTTGCATTTGATATGAATTCCAAAGCTATTATTAAAGGCGAAAAGGATTGTGGTTTTACAATTTCTTATCCAAAGATGAAAGCTACGATTTATTTGACTTATAAGCCTGTAAATAATAATTTGAATAAATTGTTGCGTGACGCCCAAAAATTGACTTTCGAACACGTTATAAAAGCCGATGATATCTTAGAACAGCCGTATTTGAATACTGAAAAAAAAGTGTACGGAATGTTTTATCAGGTAGATGGAAATGCAGCGACTAATTCTCAGTTTTACGTGACTGACAGCACCAAACATTTTATTACGGGTTCGGTTTATTTTTATGCAAAACCTAATTTTGATTCGATTATGCCAGCGGCGAGCTATATTAAAAATGATATGCAGCGTTTGATGGAAACTTTAACTTGGAAATGATATTGGTTTTTTACTAATAAAGAGTGTGTTTCATTGAAATAGTACAATTTTGATAAAAAATTAGAGTTTGGAATCAAAGCAATTAAAATGGGGTTATTTAGTATTACTTTCTTTAGTTTGGGGAAGTTCTTTTATACTAATTAAAAAAGGATTAATAGGATTGTCTGCCATTCAAGTGGGGTCTTTACGAATTGTATTTGCAGCGCTGTTTTTATTATTAATTGGATTTAAAAGTTTATCTGTAATTCCAAAAGATAAATGGAAGTTTATTGCTTTAACTTCTGTTTTCGGAACATTTGTACCTGCCTTTCTTTTCGCATTAGCCCAAACAGAAATAGATAGTTCTGTAAGTTCTATTCTAAACTCGTTAACACCATTAAATACATTAATTTTAGGTGTCTTGTTTTTTGGAATTAGTTTTCAAAAAAGACAAGTTTGGGGTGTTTTCATAGGGCTTATTGGGAGTTTGCTTCTTGTTTTTAACGGAGCGATGAATCATCCAAGTCAAAATTATTATTATGCTATTTTGGTTGTGATTGCTTCACTTTGTTATGCGGTAAATGTTAATTTGATTAAACGTTTTTTATCTGATTTGAGTCCAATTAGTATTACAACGGGAAATTTCTTGTTTCTAATTTTTCCAGCGTTAACAATTCTTTATTTTACAGGATTTTATGATGTGCTTGTTGTTGAAAAAGTACAGCATTCAGTATTGTTTATTATGGTTTTAGGTGTTGTTGGAACTGGAATTGCGAATATTTTGTTTTTTAAATTAATCCAGATTTCGTCGCCTGTTTTTGCGACTTCAGTAACTTATTTAATTCCTGTTGTTGCTTTCTTTTGGGGTTTGTTAGATAATGAAATGTTGACACCAGTACAGTTTTTTGGTGCATTTATTATTTTGATAGGAGTGTATTTGAGTGCCAGAAAGTAAGGAGTTATAAGTTATGAGCTAAATTGCGTGAACTTCTAACGCTTATCTCATAACCCATAACTCATAACATTTTTCTACTATTTAGAATTTAGGTTTTTCTACAGGATTCCCGTATTTGTTAAAATAAGAAATTGGGATGTTGAGTTTTTCTAATCCTGGAATCACTTCACTGCCTTTGCCGACTATGATTATTCGCGAATTGTCAATTAAAAAATATTTGTTGGCTGCAGCCAGTACATCTTCTTTAGTAACAGCAGTGATGGTTTTAATGTAATTTTCGTAAAAATCAGCTGGTAAATCTTCGGTTTCGATGTTTAGTGCATATCGCGCCACCGATTCTGGTTTTTCGGCCTTCATTACAAAACGACCAATATATCCTGCTTTTGCATTGTCCAGTTGCTCGGTGGTTACTTTTTCGGTTCTGATTTTCTTGATTTCTTTTACAAATTCTACCACGGCGCTATCTGTCACATTGTTTTTTACAGCCGATGACGATCTGATGCTGGTTACATATTTTCCTGCTCCAATATTAGTGCTTGCGCCATAAGTCCATCCGTGAGCTTCTCTTAAATTCATGTTGAGGTAGCTGTTGAAACCGCCGCCCAATATGTAACTGGCAATTACGGCAGGAAAGAAATCTTTGTCGTTCATTTTTAATTTATAGGTGTTTACTAATGAAATTTCAGATTGAACGGCATTAGGAACATCAATAAAATTAATTTGGGTTGTTGCTACGTTTTCCGGATCAGGGTAAATGGTTTTGCTAGTTTCTGTTTTTTTCCAGGAACTAAAAAGTTGTTCAATAAGTGGTTTGATCTCATCGTATTTCACATCTCCAACGATTGCCAAATAAGCATTTTGAGGAACAAAATTAGTGTTGTAGTTTTTTATAACATCCTCTAGTGTGATTTTGGATAAGCTTTCTTCAGTAATGAATTCGCCTGAAGGATGATTTTTTCCATAAGACAATGCATTGACTAATCTACTAGCAATTGCCGAAACACTTTTTTCCTGAGAACGTAATCCTTCAATAGCTTTTGCTTTTTCTTTTTCCAGTTCTTCTTGTGTAAAAATAGGGTCTAAAGCTCCGTATGCTAAAAGTTCAAGTGTGCGTTTTGAGAATTTAGAAAGTGAACTCCCATAAGCACCGCTAGAGCTGAAAGAAATATTAGCTCCCATAAAATCAACTTCTTCGTTAAAGTCTTCTTTGGAGATTTTACTACTGCCGTTTCCTATTAAGCTACTGCATAATTCGTCCACTCCTTTTTTTTCTCCTTCGGCAAAAGGTGGATTGTCTATGGTAAGGTTGAAAGTTACTTTGGGTAATTTATGATTTTCAACAATCATTACCTTAAGTCCGTTGGGTAGTTTAAAACTTTGTGGTTTTTTTATATTAACAACAGGTGGTTTTCCAGCTGTGGGTTGTTTGCGTTCTTGTGCTTGCATGATTGCGGTAACTAAAATTAGAATGAATAAGATGCTTGATTTTTTCATGATTCGAAATGGCTTAGTTTTCGTTCTTTTCAGGAGTAGGAATATAATCCAATATTAGACGTTGATTTGGATTTAGGTATTTTTTAGCAACATCTCTAATTTCTTCTCGGGTAATAGAGTGGTAGATATTGATGTCGTTATTAATCAAACTGATGTCACCATAAAGTAAGTAGTATTTTGCTAAATTTTCGGCAATTCCTTCTACGCTTGAATTCTCATTTACGTATTGATTTTCAAATTGATTTAGTAGTTTTTGATAATCTTTTTCAGAAATCAAATCGGTTTGGATTTTAACAATTTCTTCGTCAATTTCCTGGAGCAAGTCTTTGTTAGTGAAGTTGGTCATTGGTAAACCATATAGAATGTACATGCCGTAATCTTCCTGGTTAAAACCAACGGCGCCAATTTGCAATGCTTTTTTCTTGTCGTCTACTATTTTCTTGTATAATTTCGAGCTTTTTCCATCACTTAAATACGACGAAATGAAATCTAAAACGCGAGCGTCTCTGGTTTTCATGGATGGCGTTCTGTATGCCGTTACCAACATCGGGATTTGGATGTTAGGGTCAATGTGAGTCGCTTTGATAGTTTCGGTTATTGGTTTTTCAACAAATGTTTCTCTTTTTATTGCAGTTCCTTTTTTGATTGGTCCAAAATAATTTTGAATCCATTCTTTGGCTTGTTTGTGTTCGAAATCGCCTGCAACTACTAAAACAGCATTGTTTGGAACATAAAATTTTTCGTTAAAAGCTTTAAAATCTTCTAGTTTCGCTGAATTTAAATGTTCTGTAGAACCTATTGTTGTCCAGCGATAAGGATGATTGATGAATAAATTTTCTTTAACAGCTTGAATTATTTTTCCGTAAGGTTGATTGTCATAACGCGAATTTTTCTCTTCTTTGATTACTTCTTTTTGGGTATCAACTCCAATTTGGTTAATCACTGGATGCATCAACCTTTCAGATTCCATCCAAAGCGCTAATTCTAAATTGTTAGAAGGAAAAACTTCATAATAATAGGTTCGGTCGTCTGAAGTGTTGGCATTGTTTACTCCGCCATTAGCGGTTACAATGTTGAACCATTCGCCTCTTTTGATGTTTTTTGTGCCTTCGAATAGTAGGTGTTCAAAAAAATGAGCAAAGCCTGTTTTGTTAGGATTTTCGTCTTTAGAACCCACATGATACATCACCGAAGTAATAACTACAGGAGCACTATTGTCCTGATGTAAGATAACGTGCATGCCGTTGTCTAAATCGTATTCTTCGAAAGCTATTTTTTGGGCTGTGGCGACACCGCCAAGTAAAAGTGCAGTACTAATTGCCATTATTGTTTTTTTCATATAAGATTAGTAAAAAATAAAGTTGCAATACTTAAATAGTGATATTGTTTCTTCAAAAATACTTTTTTTTAGTATTGAATGTGTGTTGCTCGATTTTTTAACAAAAAAATAAGTTGGAATCGAGTTTCTAACGTCTTGAAAATAAAGCGAAAGTAAGAAGAAATATTTTTTTAAATTTAGTGATTGCGTGATAAAAATATTATTGTATATTTGCAACCTTAAAAATCAATAAATCAATTTGGTATGTATGCAATCGTAGAGATAGCAGGGCAACAATTCAAAGTAAGCAAAGACTTAAAGGTTTATGTTCACCGTTTGTCTAACGAAGAAGGATCAAAAGTTTCTTTTGACAAAGTTCTTTTAGTAGATGACAATGGGAATGTAACTTTAGGCGCCCCAGCTATAGAAGGTGCTTCAGTAGAAGCTAAAGTGTTACAACACTTAAAAGGAGATAAAGTTATCGTTTTCAAAAAGAAAAGAAGAAAAGGATACAAAAAGAGAAATGGTCACAGACAATATCTTACTCAAATTGTAATTGAAGGTATTACAGGTGCAGGTGCTAAAAAAGCGGCTACTAAAAAAGCAGCAGCTGAAGCAACTACAGAAGAGGTTGAAGCTCCAAAGAAAAAGGTAGCTAAAGCTAAAAAAGAAGATACTCAAGAATAATAACAATATTAAAACTAAAACATCATGGCTCACAAGAAAGGTGTCGGTAGTTCTAAGAATGGTAGAGAATCAGAATCAAAACGTTTAGGTGTTAAGATTTTTGGAGGACAAGCTGCTATCGCAGGGAACATCATCGTAAGACAAAGAGGTTCAAAACACAATCCAGGTGAAAATGTTTACATCAGTAAAGATCACACCCTACACGCAAGAGTAGACGGAGTTGTTAAGTTCCAAAAGAAAAGAGACAACAAATCATACGTTTCAATCCTTCCATTTGAAGTAGAAGCATAATTGATTGATCTCAATTTATTAAAAACCCGTTTCGATTTATTTCGAAACGGGTTTTTCTGCATAGAATTAGTTCGAAAACTTATCTGATTTAGGTGGATTCAATTCTTTGCAATTTTGGATTTTAATGCTAAATTAAGCTGTGATTCTAAGTAAGATACTAGTTTAGTAATTGTATCGAATTGGCTCTAACTGTTATGTAGCTTGTAAGTTTAGAAGTGACTAATTTGAATGAATTTCAGATTTTACAAATATTTCATCCAGTATAGAAAGAACAAATCCGCTTACTTTTTAGAAAGTAAGCGGATTTATTGTGTAAATTGAATTAATAATTAGGGTTTGATTAATCCATTGGTCCTCCAGGTCTGCCACCACCAAATCCTTCTGGGCGTTGACCTCTGTCCATTCCTTCCATATTTCTATTTCTTCCAGGAGCTTTTCCTGCAAAGTTTTGGATTTTGTATGTAAGAGAGAACATTGCATAGCGTCTTAAAACGGTGTTTTCATTATCGCTAACCGATGTTGTCGAAATGTTTCTGGTAATGCTTTGATTTTGGTTTAAAACATCATATACTTTTACTTTGGCAATAAATGCTTTGTCTAAGAAGGTATAAGATAAGCTGGTGTTCCATAAGTAAAATTCCTGATTGATAGAGTTGTAAGTGTATCCAAAATCGTTACCCCAAATCCAGTTATTCGGCCAGTAACTTGTGGTTTGTAGATTGATTCTGTGAACCACATTTGATCTCGCATTGAGTGAGCTAATGTCGTATGTTGTTTCATTATATGAGAAATTATAAGAAGGAGCTATAGTAAAAAATTCGCCGTAATCGTAATTAAGGTAGACCCTTGGAGATATTCCTATAGATTTTGCACCATATAATGTTCCGTCAATTAATCCCTTTGTAAAGGAATAATTTCCGTTTATTCCAAGTCCATAACGCAATAAATTAGATTCTTGCTTAATAGATTTATTCCAGTTACCACCACCAGATATGTTATAGATTCCTGAAACATTTTGATAAGAAGATCTTCTACTGTTATCATCATTATAAAAAACAGAAGAAATAACATCATTATTAGTGTAATTACTATTTATATATAGATTGTAACCTGAACGAGTACGGAAATCAAAATTTCTATAATTAATGTTAGCACTATGAGTTTCTCTGGGTAGTAAATTGGGGTTTCCTACAATGGTATCTAAAGGATTAGATAAGTTTTCCAAAAGCAATTGATTTGCCGATGGTAGCGAAACATTGTAGTTGTATCGAGTGGTAAAAAATTTAGAACGATCTACTCGATATCTGATCTGAGCGCTGGCACTAGGTAAAATGTGTTTTCGGTTTAAATCAGTTGACTCTCCTAAATATTTAAAGTTGTTGTCAAATTGTACAATTGAAGTTGATGAGTTAACATCAAAAGTAAGATTGTTTTTTTGAATTCGAAAACCAGCCTTAGGAGCAATACTATTTTGTTTGGAACTAATATAAGTCGTTTGTAAGTCATTCAAATCAGTGTAATTTCCATTACTGCCATCGAAGGTTTTGTTGTCAGTGATAGAATTTTGAAAATTATATTCTACACCGACTCTGAATCGGATGGAATCTGTTACTGGTTCAGTAAATTCAATTTCGGCCGAGTAAGAATCGTTGATACCATTGTTTCTTACATTTTGATTTCTAATAATACTATCGTTTCGGGTATAAAATCGTGTTTCTGATTCAACTAAATTATTAGCATTTGAATTTGAATTGCTATTGTTGAAAACTACACTAAGATTTCTGGCTTTTTTTTCGAACGATTTATTAAAATTAATCGAGTTGCTAAAAGTATTAGATTCATTTTTATTTGCTGATATCGAACGTGAATCATTTGTTAGTTCGTTGTTATCTATATTAGTCGTGCTGCTATTTGATTCGGAACGATTATCAGATTGTGAGGTATTGAATCTAGGAGCAACAAACAATCGCATGCTTGGCGATATTTTGTATTCTAATTCTACATTAGCTCTGTTTGAAGTGTTATTGTTATTCGTTGTTGATTCAGAAACAGTATTAAAGTTTCCGTCAGGTCTAAAGTTAGTAGAGTTGGATTTGTTTATGTTTTCTGTTTGGGTGTCTCTAAAATCATAACTCACATTGGTTTCAAAATCTTTAAATAATTCATCAGAATAGTTGAATCCAAATAAATTTGATGTTGTAATTCCATTAGCCTGACCTCTGCTAACGGCTCCTGGGTTGTTTCTACCACCGCCCATATTGTCAAAAACTTCATCTTGAGAAAACCCTTGAGCATTGATGTTATTAGAAGATCCTAAGATACTTATCTTTCTGTTTTTCTTAAAAAAGTTAACTAAAAAACTAGATTCATAACGGTCATCAGTACCATAGCCACCTAGGAATTTTCCAAAATAACCTTTGTTTTTGTCTTCGTCAATAGTCAGGTTGATACTTGCATTGTCTGAAGCAGCCTGGTCTTTAGAATATTCTTCTTTTTTAGTTTTAAAATCCGATACCTGAATTTTATTAATAATATCAGCAGGAAGGTTTTTTAGTGCCATGGCGCCATCGCGGTCAAAAAAGGGTTTTCCGTTTACTAAAACTTGGGTAACTTCTTTTCCGTTAGCTGTAATTTTTCCATCACTGTCTATTTCAAGACCAGGGAGTTGTTTTAGTAGTAATTCTACATTGGCATCAGGACGTACTTTAAATAAAGAAGCATTGTATTCGATAGTATCATTTTTAACCCGAATAGGAGGGGCTTCTCCTTTTACGGTAACTTCGTTAAGGGTGTTTATTGATTCAGAAAGGTAAATGTTATTGAAATCCTTGTTAGCGGTAAGATCTTTTTGCTCTTCTGTAAAGGTTTCAAACCCCATATAAGTAACTTTTAAAAATACAGGTTTTTCATTTTTTTTAACTGCAAAGTTAAAATCCCCATTTTTATCCGTCAAAGTGTATTCTAATACGGTAGAATCCTTTACAGTTGTAATGTATACTGTAGCTGATTCTAATGGGAGTTGGTTATTGATGTTAAGTACTTTTCCTTTTAAAGTGTAACTGTTTTGTGCAGAAGCATAGAAAGAAAAAGTAAGAAGAAACAGAAAAGATAAATATTTACACATGATAATTTGGTTAAACTTAACATAAGATGTTAATTAAAAGAAAAGGTTTAATCAAGAAGTGTGAAATTTATATTTATTTTTTTAGTGGTTGGTTTGGTAATTTTTAACAAAACAAAAAACCCTCGCATTCAAACTGAATTTAGTTCAGTTTCCTGCAAGGGTTTAGATCTGAGGTCATAAATCGCTAATCAGCAATTTACAATCATTTAGTATCTGTAATATTCTGGTTTGAATGGGCCTTCAACAGGAACTCCAATATAAGCAGCCTGATCGTCACGTAAAGTTTCCAATTCAACTCCTAATTTAGCTAAGTGCAAAGCAGCCACTTTTTCATCTAAATGTTTTGGCAACATATAAACGTCATTGTTGTAAGCAGCACTGTTTTTCCATAATTCGATTTGTGCCAAAGTTTGGTTTGTAAATGAGTTACTCATTACAAAACTTGGGTGACCTGTAGCACAACCTAGGTTTACCAAACGACCTTCAGCCAAAATGATAATATCTTTTCCGTTGATAGTGTATTTGTCAACTTGTGGTTTGATTTCGATTTTAGAAGCACCGTGGTTTTTGTTCAACCAGGCCATATCAATTTCGTTATCAAAGTGTCCGATGTTGCAAACTACAGTTTTGTCTTTCATTTGCTCGAAATGACTTCCAAGAACGATATCTTTATTTCCTGTAGTGGTAATGATGATATCAGCAGTAGCAATTACAGTGTTTAATTTCTTCACTTCGTAACCGTCCATTGCAGCTTGTAAAGCACAAATTGGGTCAATTTCAGTAACTGTTACAATAGATCCAGCACCTCTGAAAGAAGCCGCAGTTCCTTTTCCAACGTCACCGTATCCACAAACGATAACTCTTTTTCCGGCTAACATCAAGTCAGTTGCACGACGAACAGCATCAACAGCCGATTCTTTACAACCGTATTTGTTATCAAATTTAGATTTAGTAACCGAGTCATTAATGTTGATAGCAGGCATTGGTAAAGTTCCGGCTTTTACTCTTTCGTAAAGTCTGTGAACTCCAGTTGTAGTTTCTTCAGAAAGACCTTTAATTCCAGGAACCAATTCAGGAAAACGATCAATAACCATGTTGGTCAAATCTCCACCATCATCAAGAATCATGTTTAATGGTTTTCTGTCTTCACCAAAGAATAAAGTTTGCTCAATACACCAGTCAAATTCTTCTTCATTTAAACCTTTCCACGCATAAACTGAAATTCCAGCAGCAGCAATAGCAGCAGCAGCCTGATCCTGAGTAGAGAAAATATTACAAGAAGACCAAGTAACTTCTGCACCAAGAGCAATTAAAGTTTCGATTAAAACTGCAGTTTGGATTGTCATGTGTAAACATCCAGCAATACGAGCACCTTTCAACGGTTGCTCATCTTTATATTCAGCACGAAGCGCCATTAAACCTGGCATTTCAGCTTCAGCCAATTCAATTTCTTTTCTTCCCCAAGCCGCTAGAGAAATGTCTTTTACTTTGAAAGCCACATAAGGCGTAGTTGTAGTACTCATTTATAGTATATTTGTAATTGTAAAATTTTTGCAAATTTACGTAATAACTTTTTGAAGTCCACTATATTCTGATAGATTTATGAATTGTTTAATGTGGTAATAATTAGAATACTAGCAATTTATTATATTTGAAGCTATTCCCGTTATCCACTCTATCTTTTACTCCTTAAAGAAAGGAGTAAAAGGATGCCGCTACTACCGGGGCTAGTAGATATCTGGGTTAAGAGATAAAACGGATAACTCATAACACATAATTCAAAAGAATGCCTTTACACCAGAAAATACAGTTTAATACTCACACACAAATTTTCATTTGGAAGATTACTGAATCCTACGAACAGTTGTTCAAAGAAGTCATTTTGAACCCAAAATGCCTATTGCGCATTAATGGCATGAAATCAGAATTGCATCAACGAGGATTTCTTAGTGTTCGCAAACTTTTAAATGAAGCGGGCTATACTGATTTTGATTTGTATTATGACGAATTTGGAAAACCACATCTTCAAGATGGAAAGCATATTTCGATTACTCATTCCCATCAATTTGCTGCAATAATCATTAGCAATGAAACTGTTGGGATTGACATCGAATTACAAAGACAAAAAATCATCCGCATTGCCGATAAGTTCTGTGATACCGAATTTCAATATTTAATTCGAGATAAAACAGAAGAATACATTAAAAAACTAACGGTGATTTGGGGAGCAAAAGAAGCCATTTTTAAAATTAGAAACGAAAAAGGCATCAGTTTTAAAGATCATATTGCAGTTAATGAATTTGATTTGAACCAAATTCAAGCTATAGCCAATCTTCATTTTGGAGGTTTACACAAAGAATTCAATATCTATTTTAAAGAAGTAGAAGATTTTACTTTAGTCTATGCTTTAGAAGTAAAAGTTGTCAAATCTAAATAAATAGAGATAAACCCAAAAAAAATGGCAAAAATAGAGCATTATTATACTCGGTTTGAAAATAATGGAGTTTATCACATTTATAATAGAACTGTAGATAGAAAACCTATGTTTACATCGGATAGAAATTACCACTTTTTTATTCGTCAATTTGATAAATATCTTTCTGGTTATATTAAAATTTATGCTTATTGTCTATTAGGAAATCATTTTCATTTTATGATAAAAGTAAATGATTTGACAGATTTGACAACTTTCGAAAAGTTGTCAAATCTCGATAACGAAAACAATTTAACAACTTCCAAAAAATTGTCAAATCTTGAAGAATCAAGCCAACATAAAACTACGCATAATATTATAAGCCATCAGTTTAAGAAGTTTTTTCAAAGTTATGCAATGGCGTTTAACAAAGAACAAAACAGAATAGGAACACTTTTTCAAACACCTTTCAAGCGGGTTCGGGTAGAAGACGAAAATTATTTACTAGAATTAATCTGTTATATTAATACCAATGCACAAAAACATAATTTGGTTAAAGATTTCATAGAGTGGAAATGGTCGTCATATCATAATATAATTTCAAATAAAGAGACTAAATTATTAAAAGGAGAAGTGATTAGGTATTTTAATGATGTTGAAAATTTTAAATATTGTCATTTGGAATATGCACGCAAAATTGATTCAGTTGAAAGAGATTTTTTTATTGAAGATTAAAATACAAAATTTGAAAACTTTTTAAAATTTATAGAATTTCTTTAATCTGTGTTCCAAAAAATCTGCTTATATCTGTATTATCTGCGTACCATATTTAAAGCCAAAGAGAATCTACAAATTATAAAAAGAGATTTTTAAAGTTCTTCAATCTGTGTTCCTGATATTTCTTTTGATCTGTTTTTAAACATATTCAGATAAAGAAGACTACCCATTTTGCGTGCTCTTCTTTTTAGAATTTCTACATTTTCGCCTTCAAAATGTTCTTCTAAAGTCTGAAACCAATAGTTCAGCCAAATCCCAAATTCATTCGAGCTGATTTGACCCTCAAAATGTTCGTCTACTTTATTGTGAACTTCAATAGGATTGCCTTTGTAAATCTTTCCGCCAAAGAGATTCATTTCCCAAAAATCAGTCAGTTTTTCCAGGTGTGCATCCCAATCCGTTATCATAGAATTAAAATAAGAGCCGATTTCGGCATCGGCTCTTATCTTGTCATAAAATTGATGTACTAAAATAGAAATGTCAGCTCTGTTTTCAATATCTTTTTTCATCTTACAGATTATTCAAAATGATAAAAAGAATACTTGAAAAAATACTTAGTAATACAGAATTGAAGATAAATTTGTGTTGTAATTGAGCAAGAATAGAAGTGTTTGCAATCATGCAAATGAAAACAATTAAAGCTAGCTGAACCATTTGTATCAATGAAGTTCCATTAGCTAAAACGCTCATGGCAGCGGCTCCGCCAAAACAGCTTTGCACTAGAATGCTTAATGTAGCAGATCCTATAAAGTTTTCATTGAATTTTTCGAATGTATTGTTGTAAAGTGTCATAATGATGTGTTTTTAATGACACAAATTTACAACCAGAAGGAAGCTGCATTTTATGACTTAAATCATAAGAAATACTATTTTTTATCAGTACACTTTTCTGTTAATTATTTTTAAATCGCCTTTTTTGAAGTTTTTCATCATTCCTCCATATTGTTCGAGTAGTGTAACAGCAATCATAATAAAAGGATTTTATGAATTCCAATGTACTAACAAATATAATTGTTTCGAAATGGTTCTTGGACTCTAAAAACTTTTTACTTTTACGTTCTCATGGAAAAAGCAACAATTTACCAACAAATACAAGCCGCCAAATTAGCTAATCAGAAATTATTGGCCATCCTTTTGGATCCTGATAAAATAGTTTGGGAACTAATAACGGATTTAATTAGCAAGATCAATCAATCTCCAGCCACTCACGTTTTTATTGGTGGAAGCCTTGTAGAAACTAGCATTTTAGACGATTTAATTATTAGAATCAAACAAGACTGTGTTTTGCCAATAGTGCTTTTTCCAGGACATCCTTCTCAAATTTCGAATCACGCCGATGGAATTTTGTTTTTATCTTTATTGTCAGGACGAAATCCAGATTATTTAATAGAACATCAGGTGAAAGCTGCGCCTATTTTAAAGCAAAGCCAACTCGAAATTATTCCTACGGCTTATCTTTTAATTGAAAGCGGAAGTGAAACTGCTGTGGAGCGTGTGAGTAAAACCAAACCTTTGGATAGAAATGATTTCGATTTGGTATTGGCAACAGCTTTAGCAGGAGAAATGTTGGGTAATAAATTGATTTATCTGGAAGCGGGAAGTGGTGCACAAAAAGCAGTTCCGCTACAAATGATTGAATTAGTTTCTCAAAACACTACTATTCCGTTAATTGTAGGCGGTGGAATTGTAGATTTACAAGGGATTCAAAATGCGTATCAATCAGGTGCTGATTTAGTTGTGATAGGAACCTCTTTTGAAAACGACATTAATTTTTTTAATTTTCCAATAAAATAGTAAATGATAGAGTTCTTTTTTGCCCAATATGCTACTTATCCCACTTCGGGGATTATATTGGAATTAGTGGCTGTTTTTTTTGGATTAGCAAGTGTTTGGTTTGCTAAGAAAGATAATATTTTGGTTTTTCCTACGGGCTTAGTCAGTACTTTTATTTATGCTTATTTGCTTTGGAAATGGGAACTTTTAGGCGATTCTATGATTAATGGTTATTATTTTATAATGAGTATTTATGGTTGGTACCATTGGACGAGGAAAAAAGGAGATGTTGTAGTCTTTCCTATTTCTACAGCAACTAAAAATGAAAATAAAATAGCAGTTGTAATTTTTTTATTAACTTTAGTTTTTGTGTTTTTAGTTTATCAATATTTTGATAAATTTAAAGATTGGTACAATTATGTGGATACTTTTTTAACAGCTTTGTTTTTTGTAGGCATGTGGTTGATGGCTAAACGGAAAATTGAAAATTGGATTTTTTGGATTGTAGGAGATTTCATTTCGATACCTTTGTATTTTTGCAAAGGATATACATTTACTTCTTTACAATATTTGATTTTTACAATTCTTGCCATTTTTGGTTACTTAGAGTGGAAGAAGATTTTGAATAACCAAGAGAAAAACTCTACGAAAGGAGTTCTTTTAGAATAATAAATTCCAGAATATTTAGTTATAATTGTATGAGTGAAATAAAAATTTCGGTGTTAGAGCAATCTAATTTAATGGAGGATTTAAATAAAATTAAAAGTATGGGATTGTCAGAACAAGATTTTGAACAAATCAATCAGCATGGTATTTCATTAGAAAATATCCAAAAACAACTGGCTATTTTTAAAAAAGGAATTGCCAAGATGGAATTGCTCGAAGCAGCTACTGTGGGAAATGGAATTTTAAAATTGAGCAAAGAAGAGTTTGTTGAAAAAGCTACTTTTTTTGATGAACATAAATCAGATTTAAAATTATTAAAGTTTGTTCCAGCTTCAGGTGCAGCAACCAGAATGTTTAAATTTTTATTGACATTCTTGAATGAATATAATCTGGAAGAGGAAAGTATAAATGCTTATATCAATAGAAAGAAAGACACTAAGCTGCGTGTTTTTATTGTAGGAATGGATAAGTTGCCTTTTTTTGATAGTATTTATAAAAAATTAAAAGAAGAATTTCCCGATTTTGATTCCTTGTCTCGTGATTATAAAAATTACCATTTTATCAAATTCATGTTGGGTTCAGAGTATTTTAATTTTGCTTCTAAGCCAAAAGGAATTTTACCATTTCATAAATATGCAACCGCAATTGCTACACCCATAGAAGAACATTTATATGAATGTGGTTATTATTCGAGTACTAATAATCAGTCGTATTTGCATTTTACAGTTTCAGAATCGCATCAAAAACAGTTTGAGCACATTATAAATAATGTAAAGGGAAAGGTAGAAAAAGAAACCAATACTAGTATTGAAGTAAGTTATTCCTATCAGCATAAAAGTACCGATTCCATTGCAGTGAGTATGAATAATAAGGTTTTTAGAACCCAAGATGGAAAATTACTTTTTAGACCTGGAGGACACGGTGCTTTAATTGAAAATTTGAATCAGTTGGATGCTGATATTATTTTTGTAAAAAACATTGATAATGTAATTCTTCATAATAATGATACTATAGCACTTTATAAAAAAGCGTTAGCAGGAATTTTGCTGGAATTACAACAAGAAATATTTGCTTGTTTGAATTTAATTGATCTTTATACGGCCGAGAATAATCAAATAGAAGAGATTAAAAATTTCTTGAAAATGAAACTGAATATGGAAATCAAAGCCGATTTTGATTTGTATACTTTTGAGAATAAAATTAAAGTATTGAAAGCTATTTTAAATCGTCCAATGAGAATATGCGGAATGGTTAAAAATGAAGGAGAACCTGGTGGAGGCCCTTTTTGGGTAAAAAATGGACAAAAAGAAATTTCATTGCAAATTGTAGAATCTTCGCAAGTAGATTTGAATGATAAAAAACAGGCAAAAATTATGGCAAATGCTACTCATTTTAATCCTGTTGATTTAGTTTGTGCTACTAAAAATTATAAAAACGAAAAATTTGATTTGCATCAGTTTGTAGATGAAAATAGTGGTTTTATAGTAGAAAAAAATTATTTAGGAAAAGATATTAAAAGCTATGAATTGCCTGGTTTGTGGAATGGAGCAATGGCAAATTGGCTGACTGTTTTTGTTGAAGTACCTTTGATTACTTTTAACCCCGTAAAAACAGTAAATGATTTGCTAAAAGAAGCACATCAGTCGAAATAGAAAATGGAAATTCCAAAACTCATATCCGAATTACAGTATAAAGCCGTTAGAAGTAGTGGTGCTGGAGGGCAAAACGTGAATAAGGTTTCGTCTAAAGTGGTGCTGACTTTTGACTTGAAAAATTCTCAGGTATTATCAGAAGAAGAAAAGTTGTTGTTAGAAACCAATCTTTCTTCAAGGTTAACTGCCGATTTAGTTTTGATTTTAAATTGTGATGAAGACAGAAGCCAACTAAAAAACAAAGAAATAGTTACCAAACGATTTCTGGAACTGATTAAAAAAGGACTTTTTGTGCCTAAAATTAGAAAAGCAACTAAAATTCCTAAGTCGGTGATTAAAAAACGAATCAAAGACAAAAAGAATATCTCCGAAATTAAACAATCTCGCAGGAAACCTAATTTAGATTAAATTCCAAAATCCAATAGAAAACTATATCAAGTTAGTTTTTTTGGAATTTGGAATTTAATTTTTGGAATTTGTTTTTTAACACTACATTTGCACTGTCTCAAAGGGGTGCTTAAATCTGAATTTATTTCAGATTCTGAAACAAGTTCAGAATGAAGCTGAGATCATACCCAACGAACCTGAGCAAGTAATGTTGCTAAGGGAAAATACAATAAATTAATAGTAAATACTATTGGTTTATTAGTTGAACAAATCTATTTATTAAATAACAAAAAGAATAATTCCCCCTTTTATTCGTAAAATAATTACGAATGAAAACTTTTTTTTTAGGTGCTAAGGCACAAAGCTACAAAGGTTCTAAGGTCCAAAATATTGTCGGAGCTAAATCTATTTTCTTTCTTCTAGCCTCTATTTTCTATTCTCAATTTTCTTTTTCCCAAGTCAAAGACACTGTAGAAGTCAACCGACTCGATGAGGTATTGGTTTCGGCTATTCGTGTGACTTCTAAAACTCCGGTTACGTTTAGTAATATGGATAAAAAAGAAATTAAATTCAGAAATCTGGGGCAGGATATTCCAATTTTAATGAATTATCTACCGTCGGTTGTTACCACTTCTGATGCAGGAGGAGGAATAGGGTATACCGGAATTAGAGTTCGTGGAAGCGATGCTACCAGAGTAAACGTAACCATCAACGGAATTCCATACAATGATTCCGAAAGTCAGGGAACTTTTTGGGTAAATATGCCCGATTTTGCTTCTTCAGTAGAAAGTTTGCAATTGCAACGCGGTGTTGGAACTTCTACAAACGGTTCTGGAGCTTTTGGAGCCAGTTTGAATATGTTGACTGACAATTACGCATCAAAACCAACTGGAGAAATTTCAAGTTCTTACGGAAGTTTTAATTCCAATAAAAATTCAGTAAAATTCAGTACAGGTTTATTAAATGATCATTTTGAATTGGCTGGGCGTTTGTCTACAATAAAATCGGATGGTTTTGTGGATCGTGCTAGTTCTGATTTAAAATCGTACTTTCTTCAGGGAACTTATATTGGTAAAACCACTTTAATTAAAGCTTTAGTTTTTGGAGGAACACAAAAAACTTATCAATCATGGAACGGAATTGATGGTGAAACTCTAAATGAAAACCGTAGATTTAATTCTGCAGGAATGTTTACTGATACAAATGGAGTTGATCGTTATTATGATAATGAAACTGATAATTACAATCAAGATCATTACCAATTGCATTGGAACGAATCGTTTTCGGATAAATGGAGTACTAATTTAGCTTTTCATTATACAAAAGGGAAAGGTTATTTTGAAAATTATAAAAATGATGAACCAGTTGAGGGCTATGGATCAATTCAGTCAACTAAAATGGTTGAAAATGATAATGGTGACTTAGTTCCTGGAACTGATTTAATTCGTCAAAAGTGGTTAGACAATGATTTTTATGGAACTACTTTTTCTGTAAAATATAAAGAGGAGAAATTAGATGTTATCGTTGGCGGAGGCTGGAATAAGTACGAAGGAGATCATTTTGGCAAAGTGATTTGGGCAAGAAATTCTGGTCCAACAGAATTAGGAGATCATTATTACGATGATTTTTCGTCAAAAACTGATGGAAATATTTTTGCCAAAGCCAATTATCAAATCTCAGAACAATTAAGTTTTTATGGCGATTTGCAATATCGAAATGTAACTTACAAAGCCAATGGTGCCGATACAGGACTAGTTGATGATACTTTCAATTTCTTTAATCCAAAGGCCGGTTTAAATTTCGAAATAAATCAAAAAAACAATCTTTACTTTTCATACGCCAGAGCCAATCGTGAACCAAACAGAACCGATTACGAAGGCGGAAACGTAAAACCTGAAAAGCTAAATGATTTTGAATTAGGATGGAGATTCAATTCAGAGACATTCCAATTGAATTCTAATTTCTATTATATGGGTTATAGAGATCAGTTGATTTTAACGGGAAGATTAGATGATGTAGGAGCGCCAATTCGTTCAAATACTGATAAAAGTTACCGTTTAGGTTTTGAAGTTGATGCAACAATTGCAGTTTCAGAAAAAATTATTCTTCGTCCTAATTTTACTTTAAGTAGTAACAAAAATGTTGATTTGGCTGTTGAAGGTCAAAATTACGGAACTACTAAAATTGCTTATTCTCCAGAAATTATTGTAGGAAATATTATTGTTTACAGTCCGATTCAAAATTTACACATTTCGTTATTGCAGAAATTTGTTGGCCAGCAATTCATGAACAACATCGAATTGCCAGAAGCGAAATTAGCTGATTATTTTGTAAACGATTTGAATGTTTCTTTCGAAATAAAACCAAAATCAATTTTCAAATCAATAACAATAACTGGTTTAGTGAATAATTTTCTAGATAAAAAATATGTTTCAAATGGATACATGTGGGATATTTATCCATACTACTATCCGCAAGCTGGAATCAACTTTTTAGCTGGACTAACATTGAAGTTTTAATTTGTAGTTTTTTATATTTAAAAAGCCTGAAAATTTAATTTTTTCAGGCTTTTTTGCTTTAATTGTATACTCGAAGGATATTTCCGTTTACTTCTACCCGATATTGTTTTAAAGGATATTGTAGTTTTCCCTGACCAGTAAATAAACTGTATTCTTCATCATCACAAGGACAAATTACATTGATGCCATCGAGTACTAAAGTAGAACAACTGCTCAGCGATTGATTAGGACAAGCAGCGTCAAAAGCATTGTAGCCGCTTCCGGTATTAAATACGTAAATCCCTCTTGGGCCTACTTCGGGACCTGCATAATAAATAGCATTACTCACAAATTTTAAATTCGAATAAGCTGGAAAATTCAAGTCAAAAGTTACCGAAAAAGTATAATTAGGAATGTAAGGATTTTTATTGTTAAACCCATTGTCAGAGCAAGACAAAAACAAAAGGGCAATTAGCAAAAGTGGGATAATTTTTTTCATGGTTTTAAATTAGTGAAACAAATTTAATTTATTTACATTTGAAATATTATATGGTTAACATATAATTATAGACTATAAAAAAATATATTATCTTTGTGGAAAGAAATCCCGTTCCGATGGGATTTTTTCTATTTTATAAAATGATGAAGTTATGAGTACAGTATCTTATTACACAGCGGAAGGACTTAAAAAATTAAGAGAAGAATTAGATTATTTAAAAACGGTGATGCGTCCTAAAGCATCTCAAGATATAGCAGATGCAAGGGATAAAGGTGATTTATCTGAAAATGCAGAATATGATGCTGCCAAAGAAGCACAAGGGATGTTAGAAATGAGAATTGCTAAACTAGAGGAAGTTCATGCTAATGCTCGCTTGATTGATGAAACTAATCTTGATTTGTCAAAAGTGTTGGTGTTGTCTAATGTAAAAATTAAGAATCAGGCAAATGGTATGGAAATGAAATACACCTTAGTTGCCGAAAGTGAAGCTGATTTGAAAACAGGAAAAATATCTGTTACTTCTCCTATTGGAAAAGGATTATTAGGGAAATCAATAGGTGAAGTTGCCGAAATTAATGTGCCTAATGGTGTTTTGAAATTTGAAATTTTAGAAATTTCAAGAGACTAAGTCATTGCGAGGAACGAAGCAATCTCACGATATAGATTTTTAAAAATTAAACTATGAGTTCAATATTCACCAAAATAGTAAACGGAGAAATCCCATGTTATAAAATTGCTGAAGATGATAATTATTTTGCTTTTTTAGATATTAATCCCAATGCAAAAGGGCATACTTTGTGCATTCCAAAATTTGAAATCGATAAGATTTTTGATATGGACGAAGCCCATTATTTGGGATTAATGCACTTTTCAAGAAAGGTAGCAATTGCTTTAGAAAAAACCATTCCCTGCAACCGAATTGCAGTATCAGTTATAGGTATTGAAGTTCCTCATGCTCACGTTCATTTGATTCCATTAAATACAATGGATGACATTCGTTTTCAGAAAAAAGTAGCTTTAAGTAAAGAAGAATTTGAAAATTTAGCTCAGGAAATTCGAGCTAATCTATAATCTGTTAAATGGCATAAAATAAAAGCACGAAATTTTTTCGTGTTTTTTTATATAAAAAACTCAACTAATATGAGAAAAATTGTTCCTTTTATATTTTTGTTTTTATCTGTTTTAAGTGTTGCTCAAACTAAAACAATTTATACTGATATTGATAATAAGATTTCCAAAATTCCAGTGGATTTGACTACTTCTACAACAGGAATTGCAAAATTTATAACGGATAATTTTAAAACAGATACTGAAAAAATCAGAGCAGTTTTCTATTGGACAGCTACTAATATCAGTTATGATGTGCCCAATATGCTTGCGCCAAATCAATTCGAATCAGCACAGCAAAAAATAGATAATACATTAAAATCCAAGAAAGGAGTTTGTATTCATTATGCTGAGGTTTTCAACGATATTTCAAATAAAATTGGAATTAAATGTCGAATAATTGAAGGCTATACCAAACAGCATGGAAAGGTTGATGATCTATCTCATGCCTGGTGTGCGGCTCAAATTGACAATAAATGGTTTGTGTTTGATCCTACATGGGGAGCTGGTGGTGTAATCAATGGCAAGTTTATAAAGAAATTAAATAATGCTTATTTTAAAGTCGAACCTTCTAAAATAATTGCTTCGCACATGCCATTTGATTATTTATGGCAATTTTCGAATTATCCTGTTACCAATGCAGAGTTTTACGCTGGAAAAACCCAAGTAGATAAAACTAAAAAGTATTTTGATTATGAGAAAGAAATCGCTCTTTACTATAAAATATCCGAAAACGATCAGTTGTTTGAATCGGCTGCACGAGTAGAAAAAAATGGTTTGAAAAATACCATGATTGCAGAATATCATAGTGTTAAAAAGAATCAGTGGAATAATGTAATGCAAAATGCAAATATTGAAAAATTGAATACCATTGTAGCTGAACTCAATGAAGCATTGATGCAGTTGAATGATTTTATAATGTATCGAAATAAAAAATTCAAACCTGTTTTTTCGGATGAAGCGATTAGTAAAATGATTCAAACTCCAAGAGAGAAATTAGCAAAATGCCAAAACGATATTTTTAAGATTGGAACTGTTGGAGCAGAAAATGCATCTAATTTAACTTCGGTAAAAAAGACCATTGCACAGGCTTTGGTTCAGGCAGATGAGCATGCTGCATTTGTAAAAGACTATTTGAGTAAATCTAAATTGATTAGAAAAACAATGTTCTCAAAAATATTCTGGTTAGGAATACCATTAAATTAAACTAGTTTTTTAAAACTAATTTGCATCGTGGTTCCTTTCCCAATTTCAGAATGTAGAACTTTGATGTTCCCTTTATGGTATTCTTTTACAATTCTATTGGTTAAAGAAAGTCCCAATCCCCAGCCTCTTTTTTTAGTTGTAAATCCTGGCTCAAAAATGGTTTTAAATTGATTTTTAGGAATTCCGCTGCCTGTATCGCTAACGTTTATTTTTACAAAAAGAGCATCTTCTTCTATCTTGACAATAATTTTTCCTTTGCCTTTCATGGCGTCAATGGCATTTTTAATCAGGTTTTCTATAGTCCAACTATGCAAGGTAGGATTCAGCATGGTATAAATTACGGGTGTTGGACTTTCGAAAGAAAATTCAATTTGTTTAGAAAATCGCGATTGAAGGTAGTTGTAAGTTTGTAGCGTTTCTTCAATAATATTGCTTTTTTCTAAAACGGGTTCCGAACCTATTTTTGAAAAACGATCCGTAATGGTTTGCAATCGGTCAATGTCTTTTTCAATTTCTGAAGTGGTAGATTCGTCAATATTTTCGGTTTTTAAAATTTCGACCCAACCAATTAATGAAGAAAGCGGTGTACCTATTTGGTGTGCCGTTTCCTTAGCCATTCCTGCCCAAAGTTTGTTTTGAGTAGCAATTTTTGTACTGCGATAGAAATAATAAATCAATGCCGAGAACAAGAAAATAATCAACAGTAAAGCTATAGGATAATATTTCAGTTTATTCAATAAAGCCGAATTACCATAATACCATTTTTGGAATTTTTTTGGAGCATATTCAATGATAATCGGTTCATTTTCCCTTTCTAAATTGGATAAAAAGTTTTTAGCTTTTTCTTTATCGTTTACAATGTTTTCGTCAATATTAATAGTATTAATAATGCTGTCATTTTCGGTAAGAATAACTGGAATAGAAGTATTGTCCTTAAAAATTTGAAGCGGAAGTTCCACATCGGTATTTTCATCGGCATTGATAAGCGTTTTTTGGGCTTTTGCCAAAAGATTCATTTTCAGACGTTCTTCATTTTTAAAAATCTGAAAAAAAGTATAAGTGTTCCAAAGAATTAAGGAAATGATAAGGAATGAAGCAAAAATAAGAATCCATCGTCCTGTATTTCTTTTGTCAGAAAATTGCATAAATGATATTTTGAGCTATAAATATAACGAAATAGTAGTAGTATTATTTTAGTTTTTTTTAAGATTTAGAGTTAATTCGTGCTGCAAAAGTATTTCTACCAGTCTTCGAACTTCCTTGTTTGACAGGAATTAAAAATTAAAAATGAAATTGTAAAACAAACGTTGTTGTCAGATAGAAGAAGTTACTATATTTGTATATTCAATATTTTTCTGTAAAAGAGTTTTGCTTTCTAAAGTTAAAAGGCTTGAATGAAAATGATGTGTTTCTATTAAAGAAATACTATTGGGGAAAATAATAATCAAATAACAATTAAAATAACGAAGATGGAAGTTACAGGAAAAATTAAAGTCGTTAATCCAGAGCAACAAGTTAGTGCATCATTTAGAAAAAGAGAATTAGTTGTAACTACTGAGGAGCAATATCCTCAACATATATTGGTTGAGTTTACACAAGACAAATGTGATTTATTGAACAATTACAGTATTGGCGAAGCGGTAAAAGTTTCTATCAATTTAAGAGGTAGAGAATGGGTAAATCCACAAGGAGAAACAAGATATTTTAATAGTATCCAAGGTTGGAGAATCGAAAAATTAGCTACGGAAGCTCCTTCTGCACCAATGCCAGCTGCTCCAGCTTTTGCACCAGCTACAAACTTGAACGAAGACGAGCCAGACGATTTGCCGTTTTAATTCAAAAACATAAAATAAAACAAGCCTTGATCATTTCGAGGCTTTTTTTGTGCTTAAAATGAAGGTTTAATGATGGCGCCAATTCCTATTTGGTTTCCTATTTGAGGATAAATAAATGTAGAAGTTTTATTCTTTTTACCAAAGCAAAGTTTTTGAAACGGATTGTAATAAGAAACTAAAATTCCAGAAGCGAGTCCAATTCCAGCTCCTGTTAAAACATCAGAAGTATAATGCTTATTGTTAGCCACCCGTAAGATTCCTGTAGCCGTTGCAAATATAAAACCACTACTGGCGTACCAAAAATTTGAGTCTTTGTATTCCTGATATAAAAGTGCCGCATTAGTAAAAGCAAGAGCGGTATGTCCTGAAGGAAAACTCAATCGATCGGAACCATCAGGACGATGCGCTTTTACAGAATGTTTTATCGCTGTAACTACAATATAACTAATAGTATTTGCAGTGGCCAAATCGATAGTTTGATGTTTAAACGTATTTTTAGGCTGAAAACCTAAATATTTTCCGGCATAGATTTGTAAAGCAGGAATAAAAAGAGTGATATCATCTGCACGAGTACTAAAGTTCGAACCAAAAAAAGATTGTGAATCTTTTTGAATGTCTTTATTGAGTTGGGTATGGAACAACAAGACCCCAGAACCAATCAAAGCAGTAGGGATAATAAGTGATTTATAAGTAAGCTTTTTTTGATTTGCAACCGAATCAAGCAGTTGTCCATTTGTTTTTGGAATCAAAAAAAAGAGCATTATTACAAACAATATTTTTCTCATGTAAATAAAAATTGAAACTTTTGCTAAAGTAACCAAATAAAGTAAATTACTTTTGTCAAATGTAAACGTATGTCTTTTTACTATAAAAGTTATGTATTATTTGTCTGAAGATTTGTTTTTTCCACCAGTTCATTTAGCTCATTCTTCTGGAATAATTGGGCTAGGAGGTGATTTGTCTCCTGAGCGATTGCAATTGGCTTATAAAAGCGGCATTTTTCCTTGGTTTGAAGATGGGGAACCTATTACATGGTGGTCGCCTAATCCAAGGATGGTTTTGTTTCTGGACGAATTGGTCGTTTCTAAAAGCATGCGAAACATTTTAAATAGAAATATTTTTAAAGTCACTTTCAATCAAAATTTCAGAGAAGTCATTTCAAACTGCCAAAAAGTAAAACGCGAGGGTCAAAACGAAACCTGGATTACCAATGATATGATCGAGGCTTATTGTAAGCTGAATGAATTAGGAATCGCTAAATCTGTTGAGGTTTGGCAAGACAACGAACTCGTAGGCGGTTTGTATGGTGTCGATTTAGTACATGTTTTTTGTGGCGAAAGTATGTTTTCTTTAGTTTCGAATGCTTCTAAAGTGGCTTTTATTTCCTTAGTTAACCAATTAAAAAAAGAGAATTACAAACTGCTCGATTGTCAGGTTTATAATTCTCATTTAGAAAGTCTAGGTTGTCGCGAAATTGAGCGCGAAGAGTTTATGTCGATACTTGAAAATAGTATTTAACCGCAAAGTATGAAAAGTTTTTTCGCAAAGATTCGCTAAGGAAATCACAAAGAATCACACAAAGAATCTTTTAAGATTTTTTGAATTTCTTAAGTCCGTGTTCTTTTTTAATGTTATTGCTAAAAATTTAACTTCACAAAACTCCAATCCAAAGTTTTAAATAATATCAATTCATTTTTTAAACTGGGTAAACCAATAATTAATTTCAAAGTTTCGTGTGCCATCATGGTTCCAATCATTCCAGGTAAAGTCCCTAACACGCCATTAAAACTACAATTAGGCACATCTTTAGGATTAGGCGGTTCAGGAAATAAATCACGTAAATTTTTACTTCCCTGATGATTGAAAACAGCAATTTGTCCTTCGAAACCTAAAATACTGCCATAAACCAACGATTTTCCAAGAGTCACGCAGGTATCATTGACTAAATAACGGGTACTAAAATTATCAGAACCATCTACAATAATATCAAAATCAGCTATTATTTTGGAAGTATTTTCTGTGGTTAGTTTTTCTTCAAAAGCCTGAACTGTAATTAATGGATTTAGTTTTTCAACGGTCGCTTTTGCTGTTGTCGCTTTTGGTAATCCTATTTGGTCTTCGGTATATAAAATCTGGCGATGTAGATTATGAATTTCTATTTTGTCAAAATCAACAATACCAATTGTTCCTACTCCAGCGGTAGCAATGTATTGTAAAATAGGGCAGCCTAAACCGCCAGCACCAATTACTAAAACTTTTGCTTTTTTTAATTTTCCCTGTCCTTCATCGCCAATTTCAGGTAAAATAACTTGGCGATTGTATCTTAAGAAATCTTGTATTATGCTCATTATATCTGCAATCTAAAATCGTTAATCTAAAATCTAGAATCAAAAGTTCTATTCCAATCTTTCCAAACGGGTTCGTATCCGGTTTTTGAAATAATATTTGCAATTTCAAAAGAAGTGCGTTCGTCGCTAATTTCAAATTGTTCCAATGATTGTGGATCTACGACATAGCCTCCTGGATTAGTTTTAGAACCAGCACTCATACTAGTAGTTCCAATCGGGATAATATTGTTTCGGAATTTTTCGTTTTCCCTAGTCGAAATCGAAATTTCCAAATCTTCATTCCACAAGCGATAGGCACAAATGAGCTGGGTTAAGTCTTTGTCGTCCATGATAAAATTGGGCTCAATAATTCCTTCGGCAGGACGTAATCTTGGAAATGAAACGGAGTATTTGGTTTGCCAATAGGTTTTTTGCAAATAATCTAAATGTAAAGCATTGAAAAAACTATCGGTACGCCAATCTTCCAATCCCAATAAAACGCCCAAACCTATTTTGTGAATTCCTGCTTTCCCAATTCGGTCTGGTGTTTCCAAACGGAAATCAAAGTTGGATTTTTTGCCTTTAGTATGATATTGTTTGTAAACTTCTTTGTGATAGGTTTCCTGATACACTAAAACAGAATATACTCCAGCTTCATGCAAACGTTCGTATTCTTCTTGAGAAAGTGGTTGTACTTCTACGGAGATAATTGAAAAATCCTTTTTGATTTGTTCAATAGCATTTAGAAAATAATTGATGTTTACAGTATAATTAGCTTCTCCGGTTACCAACAAAACATGATCAAATCCTGCTTTTTTCAAGGCTTCAACTTCGAGTTTTATTTCTGAATCGCTAAGTGTTTTTCGTTTGATTTTATTGTCTAAGCTAAAACCACAATAGGTGCAAATGTTTTGGCATTCGTTACTAAGATACAGTGGAGCATACATTTGGATGGTTTTCCCAAATCTTTTTTTGGTCAATTCATGACTTAGCTGCGCCATTTGTTCCAAATACGGTTGAGCAGCAGGAGAAATCAATACCAGAAAATCATCGAGATTTCTTTTGCTTTTCCCTAAAGAACGTTCTACATCTGAAGTAGAAGTACTGAATATTTTAGTTTTAATGGTTTCCCAGTCGTATTGTTCAAAAACTGATTTAAATGTTGTCATTGGATTTAGTTTTTCACTACAAAGAGTTTTTACCTATAATTTTTTTCACCGCAAAGGGAACTAAGATTTACGCAAAGTTTGTTAAGCTGAGGTTTTTATTTCTGACTAAAAAGTTCGCAAAGCTTTGTGAACTTTGCGAAAAAACCTTGCGAACTTTGCGGTAAAAAAACTCTTTGTGGTTAAATGATTATTCATATAAAAACGCCGTCAAAGGACTCGATGCTACTGCATGCGAGTATTGTTGTCCTAGTTTGGCTTCAAATGCTTTTCTTCCAGCAATTACGGCTTCTTTGAATGCTTCTGCCATCAACTTCGGATTTCCAGCTACTGCAATTGCGGTGTTGACTAAAACGGCATCAGCACCTAGTTCCATTGCTTTTGCTGCATCCGAAGGTGCTCCAATTCCAGCATCAATAATTACAGGAACTTTAGACTGTTCGATAATAATTTCTAAAAAATCAATTGTTTTTAAGCCTTTGTTACTTCCAATAGGCGAACCCAAAGGCATTACTGCTGCTGTTCCTACATCTTCCAAGCGTTTGCATAAAACAGGATCGGCATGAATGTAAGGCAAAACGATAAATCCTAATTTTGCTAATTCTTCGGTAGCTTTTAAGGTTTCAATCGGGTCTGGTAAAAGATATCTTGGATCGGGATGAATTTCTAGTTTTAGCCAATTTGTTTCCAGTGCTTCTCTTGCCAGTTGTGCTGCAAAAACGGCTTCTTTGGCATTTCTGGCTCCTGAAGTATTGGGTAATAAATGGATTCCAGGATGTTTTAAATGCGATAAAATAGCATCGGTATCGGTTTCTAAATCGACACGTTTTAAGGCAACTGTAACTAATTCGCTTCCAGAAGCCAAAATAGCTTCTTCCATTTGGCTATTCGAACCGAATTTCCCTGTTCCTAAAAACAAACGCGATTGCAGTTCTTTGTCGCCAATTTTAAACAATGACGTTTCCATATAATTTTTCGTTAAGTGCGGTTATTAATTTTGTTTTATTATTACTTTCTGTAATCAATCCAGAAACGGCAATACCATGAATTCCTGTTTTGATAATTGACTCTACATCTTCAGTCAAAATGCCTCCAATGGCGTAAATTGGTGTTTTTATTTGGTGTTCTTTTAATAGATTCAAAATGTTTTGGTAACCTTCTAAACCTAAAATCGGACTTAATTTTTCTTTGGTTTTTGTAAAACGAAAAGGACCTAAACCAATATAATCACAACCATTTTGTACATGATTTTGAATGTTTTCGAAGGTGTTGGCTGTTCCGCCGATGATTTTTGAATTTCCTAAAATCTCTCGGGCCTTAGCTATTCCCATATCGTTTAATCCTAAATGAACGCCATCAGCATCAATTTCATTTGCTAATGCTACGTTGTCGTTGATGATAAAAGTGGCGAGGTATTCCTGACACAAGATTTTTACGGCTTCCGCCAAAGTAAAAGTGTCTTCGGAAGTAGCATTTTTGAAACGCATTTGAATCCAATCGCAACCGTGATCCAAAGCTTGGTGAATGTTATACAATTGTTCTTCAACTGTATTTCCTTGTGATATGTATTGTAAACGATTAAACATAATGATTTCCTAATTGAGTTGGGTTTGACAATAAAAAGTTTTCAGTATAACTTTTAGCATTTTTACAGGCTGTTAAAAGCTCTTGGTCTAATGCCAAATTAGCGGTAATTGCTGCCGATAAAACACAGCCCGAACCGTGTTTTTGATGTGTTTTCCCATTCTTAGACTCCAGTCTGAAAAATTGATTTGATGTATGCAAATAATCGGTACCAATTTCCGTGGGATGATGTCCTCCTTTTAATAAAACAGCACAGTTTTTGGATAGTTTTTCAGTAATATTTTCAACTGATTTTTCTTTAGAATCTAATTTTAAAATTTCATAATAGTTGGGAGTTATCAGTTCTAACTCATTTAAAACAGCAACTAAATCCTTTTGATTTTCAATTCTCAAAAAATCAAATTCAGTGGTGGATTTTAAAACGGTGTCCCAAACAATTTGAGTTTTTGGCGAAAGCTTTTTCATCAAAAAAACAATTGATTTCAAATAGTCTAACGAAGGAACAATGCCAATTTTAACCACTTTGATTTCATAGGCTTTGAATAGCGTTTCGATAGATTGCAACACAAAATCGAGCGCTGTCCATTGAATGCTCACAAACTCATTTTCAGTCTGAATTGTGTTTGCCGTATTAATGGCAAAACCATACACCTGATGTTGTTCGAAAGTTTTAATATCTGCCAAAACTCCAGCGCCAGCCGAAGGATCAAAACCAGCAATGCTTAGTACAAAAGGACGATTTGTTGACATAATTCGAAATTTTTTATGGGCTGGTTGGTGTTCCAAATAGTACCTAAAAGGGCTACATCATCAAAACCAGCATCTAGTGTTTTTTTTATATTCTGAGCTTCGATTCCTCCTAAAGCCACAAGTTTTGTGTTGAAATTGGTTCGGTTTTCTATTGCTTTCAATAAATCAATATCCGATTGGTAATTCGATTTTGATATACTAGCAAAAACAGGACTTAGAAACGCATATTGAAAAAAGATTCTTAAATCGTTAAACGCTTCTGTAGTATGAATAGAGGTCGATAAATGAATCCTTTTTTCATTGTAATGATACAAAGTTTCGGAATCGATTTGTTTCCTCATTTTTTCAGAAAAGTGAAGTCGATTCATTCCTAAATCTTCTGCCAAATGATGATGACTATGTAAAATCAGTTTATTTCTATATTTCAAGCCAATTGCAGTTACAAAAGTTTTGATTTCTTCTGCTGAAAACTCTGGTTTTCTAACGTGAAACAATTCCAATCCACGATCAAAAAGTGCATGAATGGTGTTGATTTCGTTTGCTATTGCAGTTGGATTGGAAATGACTATCATTTTTAAGTTAGAAGTTAGAAGTGGGGAGTTGGAAATTACCAGAAGTGTTTACTTCCCACTTCCCACTTCCCACTTTTTAGATATAAATTTCTTTTCCTTGTTCCACAAACTCTTCTGATTTCTCTTGCATTCCTTTTTCGGCTTCGGCAACGTCACGAATTTCCTGTGAGATTTTCATTGAGCAGAATTTTGGTCCACACATCGAGCAGAAATGCGCTACTTTGGCTCCATCAGCTGGTAGAGTTTCATCATGGAATTCTCTTGCTGTATCCGGATCTAATGATAAGTTGAATTGATCTTCCCAACGGAATTCAAAACGCGCTTTACTCAACGCATTGTCGCGGTATTGTGCTCCTGGATGTCCTTTGGCTAAATCGGCAGCGTGAGCTGAGATTTTATAAGTGATTACTCCGTCTTTAACGTCTTTTTTGTTAGGTAAACCAAGGTGCTCTTTTGGTGTAACATAACACAACATCGCACATCCATACCAACCAATCATTGCTGCTCCAATAGCTGACGTAATGTGGTCATAACCCGGAGCAATGTCAGTAGTTAATGGTCCAAGAGTGTAAAATGGTGCTTCAGAACAGTGTTCTAATTGTTTGTCCATATTCTCTTTAATCATGTGCATTGGTACGTGACCTGGACCTTCAATGAAAACCTGAACATCATGTTTCCAGGCGATTTTTGTCAGTTCGCCTAAGGTTTCTAATTCAGCAAATTGTGCTGCATCGTTGGCATCAGCAATAGAACCTGGACGTAAACCATCTCCAAGAGAGAAAGCCACATCGTATTGCTTCATGATTTCGCAAATTTCTTCAAAATGCGTGTACAAGAAGTTTTCTTTGTGGTGAAACAAACACCATTTTGCCATAATCGAACCACCACGGGAAACAATTCCCGTAACACGATTAGCTGTTAAATGAATGTATCTTAAAAGTACTCCTGCGTGAATAGTGAAATAAGAAACTCCTTGTTCAGCTTGTTCGATTAAGGTATCACGGAAAACTTCCCAGGTTAAATCTTCTGCAACACCATTTACTTTTTCTAATGCTTGGTAAATTGGTACAGTTCCAATTGGCACAGGAGAGTTACGGATGATCCATTCTCTGGTTTCATGGATATTTTTTCCAGTTGATAAATCCATGATGGTATCGGCTCCCCAACGGCAAGCCCAAACTGCTTTTTCTACTTCTTCTTCGATAGATGAAGTAACTGCACTGTTTCCGATATTGGCATTGATTTTTACCAAAAAATTACGTCCCACAATCATCGGTTCGCTTTCAGGGTGATTGATGTTGTTTGGGATAATAGCACGTCCAGCTGCGATTTCGCTGCGAACAAATTCGGCTGTAATTTTGCTTTTTGGTGTATTGGCTCCAAAACTATGTCCTGCGTGTTGGCATTGCATGGCTTTGGTTTGATTTTCTAATTGCTCAATGCGTTGATTTTCACGAATGGCAATGTATTCCATTTCGGGAGTAATAATTCCTTTTTTCGCATAATGCAATTGAGAAACATTCGCTCCTTTTTTAGCGCGCATTGGTTTGTGTAAATATTCAAAACGCAAATGATTTAGCTTTTCGTCAGTCAAGCGTTCTTTGCCATAATTAGATGATATTTCGGCTAATTCTTCAACATCATTGCGGTCTAAAATCCATTGCTCACGGATACGAGGCAATCCTTTTCTAACATCGATTTCGATATTTGGATCGGTGTATGGACCAGAAGTATCGTAAACAGTTACTGGAGGATTGTGCTCGACACCGCCTCTTGAAAGTTTAGTGTCAGATAAATGAATTTCGCGCATGGCCACTTTAATCGGGTGGATTTCACCATCGATATACACTTTTGTCGAATTCGGGAAGGGCTGTCTTGATATTTTTTCTTCGCTGTTCATATTTATGAAGTTATAAGTTATGTGTTATGCGTTTTCTAGTATTCTCTAGTTTCTAGGAATAAATTGGAATTTGGAGTTTAATTTTTGGAATTTAAAAATGACTATCCTCCTTGTGTTGCAGAAATAATTAAAATATCGTCAGTTTCGGATAGGAGGTGGCTATTCCAATTGGATTTTGGAATTACGTTACTGTTTATGGCTACAGCAATGCCAGTTTGTTTTTGGGGAATTTCAATATCGAGCAAGGCTTGAATGCTTAGCACATCTGCTTGAAATTGTTTGATTTGATTGTTGATTTTTAGTTCCATTCCTTTAATTTTTTAGATAAAATTACTTTAGGAATGGCTACAGAGTGCCCAAAAAATGGGACTATGAAAGTCATCTTACTTTTCCCTACGCTAGTATGAACTAGATCAGGTTCAGAGGGTAAAATCTCAGCCTACATTTGTAGACACCCCTAAAGTGAGCTACAAATGTATGGAAAAAGTTGGAAGTTAGAAGTTCAAAGTTGGAAGTTTAACAAAATTTTGCTGATTACTAAAATACTGAACACTGCTGACTAGCTTCTTGTCCAGCAATTAGCTATATGGTCGTTAACCATTCCTGTGGCTTGCATGTGTGCATAAACTACAGTGGAACCAACAAATTTAAAACCGCGCTTTTTTAAGTCTTTACTAATAGTATCCGAAAGTGGCGTAGTGGCAGGAATGTCTTTGAGACTTTGGATTTTATTGTCAATAGGTTTGCCATCTGCAAAGTCCCAAATGTAGTTGGAAAAACTACCAAATTCTTCCTGAATTTTAATAAAAGCAATAGCATTCGAAACTGCAGAATATACTTTGAGTTTGTTTCGAATAATGCCTGCATCTAAAAGCAATTCTTGGATTTTATCTTCAGAATATTGAGCTATTTTTTTGTAATCGAAATTATCAAAGGCTTTGCGGAAATTTTCTCTTTTGGATAAAATTGTGTACCAACTTAAGCCTGCTTGAAAGGTTTCGAGGATTAAAAATTCGAATAATGTTGGGTCGTCATAAACTGGAATTCCCCATTCTTCATCATGATATTTTCTATATAAATCGTCTTTTTCGCACCAGGCGCAACGTATTTTGTTTTCCATATTATTTACTGTGAATGTATTTTTCTATTATTGAACGTCCAAGATATATTAGCGGAGTGAGCGAAATAGCAATGATTAATTTTACAAAATAACCAGTAAATGCTGAAGCAATATAATCGGAAGTGGATATTTTTCCTGTCATCCAGAATGCAATTCCGAGAACGATAAAAGAATCGAACAATTGTGAAATTACTGTGGAACCTGTGCTTCGCAACCAAATCATTTTATTGCCAGTTTTGTTTTTAACAAAATGAAAAATACTAACATCTATTAATTGAGAAATCAAAAAAGCGGTGATACTACCAACAATAATCCACAGGCTTTGACCAAAAACACCATTGAATTGGGCATCCGTAACAAGTCCTTCTCCTTTTACGGCAGGAATTTTTAAGGCGAAGTACAATAATATAAAACAATAAGCGATGAGACAGGCGGTTATCAGGGAGAGTTTTTTTACTCCTTTTTGACCGAAATATTCATTAATCAAATCAGTAGTTAAAAAAACAATGGGCCAGGGTAGAATTCCAATACTCATTAAATAAGGTCCTATATAAATGAGTTTTCCACCAATTAATTCGGCTACAACAGCATTGGTAATAAATATTCCAGCAAGAATTAGATAAACCGTGTCTTTTTTGGATTGAAACATACGTCTACATTTGATTCAACCAAATTTAGTTTTTTATTTTTAAAAACAGATTCTTTAGAATGGATGTAGGCTATATTTAAAGAAAAAAGTTCCACTTTAGAAATTTAAAATGGAACTTAATCATAGTCATGTTTAGGGTTTGTAGTTTGCTCTTACGCTTTTTCTATTTGAATGTTGTCAGGAAGCTGACCTAGATGTTGTAGTTTTATGCTGGCTAGTTTTTGCGCAATATTCACACATTCTAAGGATTCTTTTTTATTTAATTTGCCATATAAAAATCCAGTCCAAAAAGCATCGCCAGCTCCAGTAGTGTCTTTAATGTTTTCGACAAAAAGAGCCTTTTCTTTAATGGTTCCTAATTTTGAATCAGATAATACCACTCCATTTTTTCCTTTTGTCAGGCAAATGGTTGCTGCGCCAAGTTTATGAAAATAATCAAAAATATAGTCGTCAGCTTTTGTTTCGTTAAATAATCGAAAACAATCATCATCACTCAATTTCACTAAGGGATTTGTAGCTAAATATTCAGCAAGTACCTCTTTAGCTTCGGCTCTATTAGGCCATATTTTTTCAGAATAATTCAAGTCAATACTGGTTTGTAAACCCAATTGATGTGCTTTTTTTGCTTTTTCCAGAATAGTTTCACGTGCCGGATTTTTACTTAGAGCAAAACAGGTCGTATGGAATATTTTAGCACTTTCCAGTAATTTGTCAGGAACTTGTGAGTTCTCAATGTGATAGTCAGCTTGTCTGTACGGAATAAATTCTGGTGTTTCACTGGATTTAGATACAAATATTACCGATGAAGGTTGCTGTTCTGTTTTTTTGATATAAGAAGTAATAACATGATTTTCGGTTAATTCTTCTACCATGAAATCGCCTAAACCATCTTTGCCACATGTAGCTACTAAGGCTGTTTTTAGTCCTAATTTAGCTCCGTTTATTGCTACATTCGTAGGTGAACCACCTAGAAAACGATGGTAATTTTCTATTTTAGAAATGGGTAAATTGATTTCATTGCCAATAAAGTCAATGAGTAATTCCCCAATACAAATAATGTCGATTGTCTTTTCCACTTTAAATTAGTAATTTAAAATTAGTAGTAATGCTTTGGTTTAACAGAATTGTTGCTGCGGCACTCCAGGCACAAAAAGGAACTCCATTTGGTTTCTCCGTTTCCGTATTGAAATTTTCGTAAAAACTAAATGCTTCTTTTTGATTGGAAGTATTTATGGCATTTAGGAGGTCTTTGGCTTGCTCTTTTTGGTTTTTTGCAAGTAAGGCTAAACCATAAAAGCCATTCACCATAGGCCAGCTTCCTCCATTATGAAACTCATTTGGGTGGTTTCTAAATTCGTATTTGAAATTGTTTTTTAATAAGTTCCAGTCGGCATCTGTTTCTGTAATTGGTGGCCAGAAAGCGGGAATTAATTTTAAACCTTTTTTATTTCTAATTTTTTCAGCATGTTGAATTGTAGCTTGCTGAAAGGATTCAGAACCAATATTTAAAAGTAGAGCCAATGAATTTGCGAAAGCGTCAAATTGTAATTTATAGCCAGCTGGTGAAAAGGAGCAAGGCATAAAATTGTCGAATTCGATTTCATTATAGGTTCTTTCGTGGTATTTTTCACCTTTTGAATTAGGAGTGAAATTGAGTTCTATTTGTTCTTTTATCTTTTCGATTTTAATTGCAATAGCATCATCTTTAACAAAATGATTGTAACTGCGAAGTGCCCAAATGCGAAGCAATTGATCGTATAAAACATAGCCATCTGTAATGTATTCGTCAGCCCAATTTCCAGAAAGAGGGACATACATAAGATGATTGTTGTTGAATTCCCAAGCTTCCATCAGCGATAAGCATTTTTCAATATTTGGTTTGTGTTTTTCAACAAATGAAGGCTCTTTTTTGTAAAAAGCATATTGGCAAATTCCAATAATAAACCAGGTGATTGCATCAACTCTTCCTGCTAATCCGCCATAGCTGACTTTTGTTTCTAAATCATTTGTCATCACATTAGAAGGAATAGTTCCGTTGGAATGTTGATTTTTTGCTAAAGTTTCTAATGTTTTTTCGAAAGTGTCAATTAAATCTTTTTCTCCTGAAGCTAATGCTGACAATCCGCAAATTACACCATCGCGAGCCCAGACTCTTTTGTAGTTGGAGATGTTTTGTGCACTTGCTAAAAATCCTTCCGAAGATGACGATTTTTGAAGTAATTCAATTGCTTTTATGTATGTGATATCAGTATTCATAATACTAATTTGGTTTTTTTACTTTAATTAATAATGTACTTAGGGAGCCTAATAATAATAATGTTCCTGCAAAAGTTATTGCCAAGCGAGGATCGTTATTTAAGAAATTTTTCAAAACAAATCCAAAGGAAAGATTTTGGATAATCATTGGAATTACAATCATCATATTGATGATACCCATATAAACACCGTAACGTTCTTTAGGGATATTAGAAACAACCATGAGATAAGGAATCCCCATCATGCTTGCCCATGCAATTCCGTAGCCAATAATCACTGCAAAGAACAAATACTGATTTTGGATTATTGGAAAAAAGAAAAAAGAAATAGATCCCAATAAAAGACAAACAAAATGAACCATTTTAGGACTGTATTGTTTGGCTAATTTGGCTAAATAAAAAGCAACTGAAAAGGTAACTATAAAACCAAATGCACCTATCAAACCATTCCATTCGACTGCTTTTTCATAGCCTGTTTTATTAATTGGGGTAAGATTCCAAACGGATAAAGCAATACTTTTTGAGTTGTTTTGCCAAAAACACATTAACGCATACCACTGAAATAGATAAACTAAAAAGAGTTGCCACATTACTTTTGGCATTTCTAGAACAGCTTTATAGGTGTCTACAAATGGCGAAAAGATGTTTAATGGTTCTGACTTCATTTTTATTATCTCTTCTTCTGTTGGCGGGATTTCAGTTGTTTTTTTCATGCTCCACCAAATTGAGGATACAGAAAGCACTGCTCCAAGAAAGAAAGAGGCGTAAATCCAGTTGGGTAAATGTCCTGTATAGCCAACAAAAACAATTGGGAACAGAAACAAAGAAATATAAGATAAGAACTGACCAAAGCCAGTAAAAAAGCTTTGTGCCTGAAAACCTATGGGTTGCTGCTCTTCATTAAGTTTATCAGCAATAAAGGCACGATACGGTTCCATAGCTGTGTTGTTACCAATATCTAATATCCAAAGTAAACCTGCAGCCATCCATAGCGAACTACTAAACGGAAAAAGAAATAATGCAATGCTACAGATAATAGCACCTATAAAAAAATAAGGTTTTCTTCTTCCCCATCTTGGATGCCAGGTTTTATCGCTCATTGCTCCAATTATAGGCTGGATTAGTAATCCAGTTAATGGTCCTGCTAGATTTAATATCGGAATTTGATCTGGACTTGCGTTTAGAAAATCATAGATAGGATTTACGGCACTTTGTTGCAAACCAAAACTATATTGGATACCAAAAAAACCAACATTCATATTTATAATTTGCCAAAAACTAAGCTTAGGTTTTGAGAAAGTCATAATTGTATTTTTTAAATTTTAAAAATCAATTCCTGTACTATAAAAGTACAGGAATTGGTAACCAACAACATTTATGAACTTAATTATTAAAATTGGTATGCAAGAGTCATGGAAATTGATCTTCCTGGCATTGGTCTTGCTCTTACATAATTTACTGTATTTGCTGTAATGCTTCCTTCTTCAGCTTCTGTAATTGCTAACGTATTGAATAAGTTATTTCCAGATACATTTAGAGACAATCCTTTTGTGATTCCAACTTCAACAAATCCATTTACGATAACAAATCCGTCCATTACTAATTCATTAGAATCTTGAGTAAAGGCTTTAGTTTGACCAATGAAACTCAATCCTAAAGTGTTTTTGTTATTTAAAAATTTATAAGTTGGGATGAAATTATACATTAATTTAGGCTGTCTTCTTGGTTCGTTTCCATTGGTGCTGCCTGAAGTAATTTCGGCTTTTGTATAGGTTAAACCACCACGTACGTTTAAATCTTTATTTACATTATAAGCTGTTTCTAATTCTAATCCGTACGATCTGTAGTTGTTTTTAATGATGTTGTTTGAAGTAGCTTCAAAACCACCTTCTTCGTCTGTTTTAGAGTGGAAAACAGTAGCATATACATAACCAGCATTGAATTTTTGTTTGTAACCCAATTCTGCTTGCGTTAAAAAGTCAAGAGAATTGATTTTATCTCCATCAAGATAATCTAATCCTGAGAATAAAATTCGATCAGCTTTTGCCGAAGCACCTTTACTTAATCTGGCAAATACCGATTGTCTGCTAGTTAAAAGGTAGTTAGCGCCTATGGTATAAGACACATAGTCATAATCATAATTTACTGGAGTTTCAGCGGTTGTGTTTATAGCAAAAACATTTTGTTCTGGTACTGAAATTACGCCATCATTGTTAATGTCATATTCAGTTGATGTTCCTCCTGCAAATGATCCAGATACTTTTCCTTTATCATAACGTACTCCTCCTTCAAAAGAAAGGTTGTCAGTTGCATCTACAGAAATATTGATATATGGAGCAGAAGTGTTGTATTGTGTATCATAGTTTCTGGCTAGATTTCCCCAAGCTGGAGTGCCATAAGCATATAATCCATTTTCAGATAATAAATTTCCAGATACATTACTTACGTTTATTAACCTTGGATTGTTATCTGATACTTCTTGTAAGTATGAATTCCATAGCCAAGACATAGAAATGTTTTGAATTGATTTGAAATATCCTGCTGTAATTCCAATTTTATCGAATTTTTTTGTAATTCTTAAATCATTCATGAAGTTACTCATGTCATTCAATTGGGAGTCAAACATGTGTATTCTTGATACTAATCCGTTTGGATTATTAAAAGCAGCTCCATTGTCAGCATAACTTAATGTTGCTCCAGTTCCAAAAGAATTTGCAATAGAAGCTGCAGTTCCTACTTCGGCAGGGAATGGAGAGATGAAACCACCGCTATTAGCCGAATAGCGTCCGCTTTCAGTTATTTTCCATCCGTTTTCTAAATCAAATTTAGCATTAACACCAATTGATTTTGAGATAGGATTCATTCCATCTGCTACTTTTTGTCTTCTTAAAGAACCATCTGCTCCCAATCCTACATTGTGATTTAAGTAAATCGATTGTAAAGCACCATTTTTAGCATCAAAACCAGAAATACTTCCCCAGTTTGGATTGTCATTTGTTCCTGACACAGCAACTGGCATTGGCATATATGCTGCTGCTCTATCATTTAAAAATTTGGTATAAACTGTTACTGAACCATTTTCAAATTCTTTTGTGATGTTAAATTTAAATTGTCCACCATTATTAGATGTCAATCCTGTTTTTCTAATTCCTTCTCCGGCTCTGTAAAAACCACCTACATGAAAATAAAGGTCTTTGCCAATTTGTGTTCCGTAATCTAAATCTGTTCTAAAATTATTATAATCTAATCCAAAACTTGTACTAATATTTCCGCCTTCTGTTTTACCTGTTTTACTGATAAAATTGATAATTCCCCCAGGAGAATTCGAAGATAATGTTGATGCCGATCCACCACGAATCGCTTCGATTTTGGCTATATTTCCATCAAATCTTGTAAATATATCTGCTGTAGCAAATGCAATATCACCAAATAATAATACTGGGAGACCATCTTCTTGAATTTGTAAATATTTAGAACCACCAGAAGAAATAGGTACTCCACGTACTGAAATATTTGAATTTCCTTCCCCTCCAGAGGATTCTGAACGAATACCGGGTACGGTTCTAAATATCTCTGCAGTTGATCTTGGTGCCGATTGTGTAATTTGTTCGGTATCAAGTGAGGTGATAGAAACACTCGATTTAATTTTAGCTTTTGGATTTACAACACCTGTTACCACTAC
Organism: Flavobacterium magnesitis; assembly: GCF_041729735.1. Classification (NCBI taxonomy): domain Bacteria; kingdom Pseudomonadati; phylum Bacteroidota; class Flavobacteriia; order Flavobacteriales; family Flavobacteriaceae; genus Flavobacterium; species Flavobacterium magnesitis. Next base: position 75,173 of record NZ_JBCFQK010000004.1, read on the forward strand.
ATCATCTAAGACATTTGCATCATCTGCTAATGAAATATTTTGAACTGTATTTCCATTTATTTTAACATTCATTTCTACCGTTTTGAATCCCATATAAGAAGCGATGATAACTACCGTTTCGTTTTTAAGATTAGTAAAAGTATATTTTCCATCAAAGTCTGTAGCAATTGCTTTTGGAGTGTTTTTGATAGTGATGTTAACTCCTGGAATAGGAGAGCCGCTTGCATCAGTTACAACTCCTGATAAAATTGAATTTTGAGAAAACGAGATGTTAACCAGCAATAATGCGATTAATAGCCCCATTTTTTTTAACAATGAATTCTCTGTTTTCATAGTTTTAATTTGTTTAGTTAGTAATTTATTTGGTTATTTTTTATCAAAACTATATTTTATTAGATTAAAAATAGATAAAATTTTAATCGAAAACGTTTTCGAAACACCGAAAACGTTTTCGATTTTACAAAGTTTTTTTACGATATTTGTTTTTATGAAAGAAGCCACCTTAAAAGAAATAGCAACTACTTTAGGTATATCGATTACCACTGTTTCAAAAGCTTTAAAAAATTATCCGGATGTTAGTGAAAAAACAAGGAAAGCTGTTGTGGCACTTGCTGAGGAATTGCATTATATGCCTAATAGCTTTGCTGTAAATTTAAGAACCAAAGAATCTAAAACTATTGGTCTTATTATTCCTGAAGTGGTACATCATTTTTTTTCTGGCGTTGTTAATGGAATTATTGCAGAGGCTGAGAAGCATGGCTATTTGGTAATTATTCTTCAGTCTAATGAATCCTTAGAATTAGAAAAAAAACAAGTAGCGCTGTTAATTAACAAAAGAGTAGATGGGATTATCATGTCACTGTCTAATGAGTCAAATAATGATGCTCATATCAAGGAAATTCTTCAAAAAGAAATACCTTTTGTGCAGTTTGATAAAATTTCGAAATTGATTCCTAGTTCAAAAGTTATTATTAATGATCAAAAAGCAGCCATGGAAGCGGTTCAGCATTTAATTGACATGGGTTGTAAAAAAATTGCTCATATTCGTGGTCTTGAAAATCCGCAAAATTCTATAGATCGTTTTCTGGGGTACAAAAAAGCTTTGGAAAAGAATGGAATTCCTTTTGATTCTAAATTGGTTTATTCTTGTAAAAGCATCACTTTTGAACAAGGAGTCGAATTTGCCAAACAAATTTTAGAAGAGGATAAGGGTATTGATGGTGTTTTTGTTATCACAGATTTGGTTGCAGTTGGTGTTTTGGCTTATTTTAATGAAAAAGGAGTTCAGGTGCCTAATCAAATTGCGGTAATTGGTTTTAGTAACTGGCTCGTGTCTCAGGTGATCACGCCAAAATTAAGTACTGTTGATCAACCGAGTTATGAAATGGGCGTTGCAGCATTTGCTTTATTGCTAGAAGAAATCCTTTGTCGAAAAGAAGGGAAGGTATTTGAACCTAAGATAATTGAATTAAAAACAGGAGTGATTGTGAGGGAGTCAACTATGAAAAATGGACAATAAAAAAAGCGATTTGAAATTTTCAAATCGCTTTTTAATTTATTAAAGAAGTTTAGAATTAACCTAAAGCAACTCTTTTGAAACCTGAAATTTCAACATTGAATCCTTTAACATAATCACCCACTTTTTTACTATCATCTTTGATGAAGTTTTGGTCTAGTAAAGCTTTTTCCTGATCTAAAGTAGTGTTGTCAGAAATGAAACGTTGTACTTTTCCTGGAATAATTTTGTCCCAAATTTGTTCTGGTTTCCCTTCAGCTTTTAATTCAGCTTTAGCATCTTCTTCAGCTTGTTTTAAAACTTCTGGAGTTAATTGAGAGTAAGAAATATATTTAGGAACATTTTTTAAAGTTTTTCCTAAACGTTTTGCTTCTTCATTATCTTTTTCGATTACAGCAATACGAGCAGCAAGTTCAGATTCAACGAAAGCAGGATCAAAATCTTTGTAAGATAATGTATCAGCTCCCATAGAAGCAACTTGCATAGAGATGTCTTTAGTTAAAACCTCACCATTAGCAATTGGAGCAGAAATAGCTGTTAATGCAGCAATTTTGTTCACGTGAACATAAGATCCAACGAAAGCGCCTTCTAAAATTTCAAAACCACCGATTTCGATTTTTTCACCAATAACACCAGTTTGCTCGATTAATTTTTCAGCAACAGTGATTCCGTTGAAATCTGAAGCTAAAAATTCTTCTTTAGAAGTGAAATTGATTGCTCTTTCAACTAATTCTTTAGCTAAAGTTACGAAAGTTTCATTCTTACCTACGAAATCTGTTTCACAGTTTAAAGTAATGATAGCTCCTTTAGTTTTGTCAGCATTAACAAAAGAAACAGCAGCTCCTTCAGAAGACTCACGGTCAGAACGGTTAGCAGCAACTTTTTGTCCTTTTTCTCTAAGGTTTTGTATAGCTTTATCGAAATCTCCGTCAGCTTCAACTAAAGCTTTTTTACAGTCCATCATTCCGGCACCTGTAGTTTGTCTTAATTTATTTACGTCTGCAGCAGTAATTGTTGCCATAATATATCTGTGTTTTAATGTTAAAAGTAAAAATTCCAATCTTCAAATCCCAAATCCCAACGTTATCAGATCGTTAAAAATCTAATTTTGGAATTTGGAATTTAAAATTTGGAATTTAAAAGTTTATTTATTCTTCAGTTGCTGGAGCGGCAGTTTCAGCTGCTACTGGAGCTTCTTCAGTAGTTGTTGCTTCAACAGTTTCTTTATCAGAACCTCTTTCAGAAAGTCCTTCGATAACTGCAGCAGTTACTAAAGATAAAATTTTATCGATTGATTTAGAAGCATCATCATTGGCTGGGATAACGTAATCTACTTCACGTGGATCAGAGTTAGTATCAACCATTGCGAAAACTGGAATGTTTAATTTTTGAGCTTCTTTTATTGCGATGTGCTCAGCTTTAATATCTACTACGAACAATGCAGCTGGAAGTCTAGACATATCAGCGATTGAACCTAAGTTTTTTTCTAATTTAGCACGAAGACGATCTACTTGTAAACGCTCTTTTTTAGATAACGTCATGAAAGTACCATCTTTCTTCATTTTATCAATAGAAGACATTTTTTTAACTGCTTTACGGATAGTAACAAAGTTTGTTAACATTCCACCAGGCCATCTTTCAGTGATGTAAGGCATGTTTGCAGCTGCTGCTTTTTCAGCAACGATATCTTTTGCTTGTTTTTTGGTAGCAACAAATAATATTTTTCTACCTGATGCAGCAATTTTTTTCAAAGCTTCGTTAGCTTCTTCAATTTTAGCTGCAGTTTTATATAGGTTGATAATGTGAATACCATTACGCTCCATATAAATGTAAGGAGCCATGTTTGGATCCCATTTTCTAGTCATGTGTCCAAAGTGAACACCTGCTTCTAGTAATTCTTTTACTTCTACTTTGTTTGACATTTTTTGTACTAGTTTACGTTCTGTTGAGTAAGCAATGCATAAATGGCGATTTCTCGGCTAAATGCATTTAGATGCTAAACTAATTTCTCACCTCAGTGAGACAACAACAACATTGTTTAAATTCAATAATAAATTCAATAAAGTCTTGCTCCTGTGAACAAGACAGGTAATATTAACGTTTAGAGAATTGGAATCTCTTACGAGCTTTCTTCTGACCGAATTTCTTACGCTCAACCATTCTTGGATCTCTTGTTAATAAACCTTCTGGTTTCAAAACACCTCTGTTTTCAGCATTTACTTCACACATTGCGCGAGCGATTGCCATTCTTACAGCTTCTGCCTGACCAGTTACACCACCTCCGTAAACATTTACTTTTACGTCAAAGTTAGATGCGTTTTCTGTCATAGACATTGGTTGCATTACTTTGTACTGTAAAGTAGCTGTAGGGAAATAAGTTGCAAATTCTTTTTTGTTTACAGTGATTACTCCTGTTCCTTCTGAAACATAAACACGTGCAACAGCGGTTTTTCTTCTACCGATTTTGTGAATAACTCCCATTACTTAAGATCGTTTAGGTTAACAGTTCTTGGTTTTTGGGCAGCTTGTTTGTGCTCAGAACCAACAACAACATTTAAATTTCTGAAAAGTTCAGCTCCTAATTTGTTCTTAGGCAACATTCCTTTTACTGCTTTTTCAACTAAAGCTGCAGGGTTTTTAGATTGCAATACTTTAGCAGTTAAAGTTCTTTGTCCTCCTGGATAACCTGTGTGACGCATGTAAATTTTCTCGTCCATTTTGTTACCTGTAAGGTTGATTTTCTCTGAGTTGATAACAATTACGTTATCTCCACAGTCCACGTGTGGGGTATAGCTTGGTTTGTACTTTCCTCTTAAAATCATAGCGACTTTAGAAGCAAGACGTCCTAAGTTATGACCCTCTGCATCTACAACGATCCACTCTTTAGTAGAGTTTGCCTTTGTAGTTGAAATTGTCTTGTAGCTTAATGCGTTCACAATAAAAATTTTTTAATTAAACATTCCATCCCCAATAAAGGGGTTGCAAAAGTACAATTAATTATTTTAAAACCAAATACCTTAAATGAATAATTTTTTCGGGTTTTTGTGCTGATAATCAATTGGATATTTATAGCGCTTTAAAGAGCTTCTTTTTTATAATTCCAGTTGGTGCTTTGGTCCTAAATTTATCTTACATTTGATTTGAAAAATAATTTGATTATCTTGCAATCTTGCGATGGAAACAAGGGAGATAATTGCTATTATCTTTTAGGTATAGTAAAGTGTGTTTTACAACATTTTGCCTTATCTCTATTAATAAACCACTAATACTAAGACACTAATTCATTATGAAAGTTAAAGCAACACTGAAGCAAATTGCCAAAGAATTGAATGTTTCTGTTTCTACAGTTTCTAAAGCGCTGAATGATAGTCCGGAGATTAGTAGTCAAACTAAGATTAAGATTAAAGAGTATGCTAAACTCAAAAATTACAAACCCAATATCATTGGTTTAAATTTAAAAAACAGAAAGACAAAAACCATAGGAGTCATTATTCCGAATATTTTGAATTCTTTTTTTGCCAAAGTTTTTAGCGGAATCGAAAAAGTTGCCGATGAAAAAGGATATAACGTAATTACCTGTATTTCGAATGAATCCATTGTTAAAGAAATTAATACTCTGGAAATGTTGAGCAATGGAACTACTGATGGTTTTATCTTATCGGTTTCGCAGGAAGCTCAAAAACTCCAAGATTACTCTCATTTTATTGATATTATTAATGAAGGAACGCCTATCGTCATGTTTGATCGCATTGCTGATGAAGTGGAATGTGATAAAGTAGTGGTGGACGATTACGATTCGGCATTAAATGTTACCCAACGATTAATTGATACAGGTTGTAAAAACATTGCGTTGATTTCATCGGTAGATGATTTAAGTGTGGGAAAACTAAGAACCGAAGGCTATTTGAAAGCCTTGGCGGATAATGGAATTTCAGTAAATGAAAATATTATTCTTCGCACCAGTTCTGAAGATGATATGAAGAAAAAAATCGAAGCTGTTTTCGAAAATAATACCATCGATGGTGTTTTTGCTTTAGACGAACGTGATTCGGTTGCCGCATTGAAAGTCGGAATTAAAAAAGGTTATAAAATTCCTGAAGAGTTATCTATCATTGGTTTTGCTGACGGAATTTTAGCTTCCAGACGATTAACACCAAGTTTAAGTACAGTAAGTCAACATGGAGTAGAAATTGGGGAAGTAGCTGCCAAATTGCTAATTCAGCGTTTAGAAGCCGATGAAGAAAATGAATTACCTTATCAAACGGTGGTTATCAAAACCAATCTAAAAGAAAGAGAATCTTCCAGAACCAAAAAAAAATCCATTTCTAAAAAGTAAAGAGATGGATTTTTTTGTTTTGACTAGTTACATTTGACAACTTTTTAAAAGTTGTCAAATGTGTCAATGTGCTTCTAGCCAGTTTCTTCCCATTCCTAAATCGACTACTAAAGGCACTTCTAGTTTAAAAGCATTTTCCATTTCGGCTTTAATCATGGGTTGGATTTTTTCTAATTCCGAATTGTGAACGTCAAACACAAGCTCATCATGTACTTGCAATAACATTTTCGATTTCCAGTTTTCGGAAATCAATTTATTATGAATGTTAATCATTGCAATTTTGATAATGTCAGCCGCCGAACCCTGAATAGGAGCGTTAACTGCATTACGTTCAGCACCACCGCGAACAATAGCGTTTTGTGAATTGATATCTTTTAAATACCTGCGACGACCTGAAACCGTTTGCACATAACCATGATCTCGGGCAAAATCAATTTGCTCGCCGATATACGATTTCAACCTTGGATACGATTTGTAATAAGCTTCAATCAGTTCAGCACTTTCTGAGCGGGAAAGATTGGTTTGATTCGAAAGCCCAAATGCCGAAACCCCATAGATAATTCCGAAGTTTACGGTTTTTGCATGACTACGTTGTTCGCGAGTCACTTCTTCCAGCGGCACATTAAAAACCTTAGAAGCAGTCGATCTGTGGATGTCTTCATTATTTTGGAAAGCCTTAATCATGTTTTCTTCGCCACTTAAAGCTGCAATTACACGCAATTCTATTTGAGAATAATCGGCAGAAACTAGAGTGTAATTTTCATCACGAGCAATAAATGCTTTACGAATCAATCGCCCTCTTTCGGTACGAATAGGGATGTTTTGCAAGTTCGGATTATTCGAACTCAAACGTCCTGTTGCAGCTACGGTTTGCATATAATCAGTATGAACGCGTCCCGTTTTTGCATCGACTTGGTTTGGTAAAGCATCAATATAGGTGCTTTGTAATTTCACCATTTGGCGCCATTCCAGAATATCGCGTACAATTTCGTGTTCGTTAGCCAGGTAACTTAACACTTCTTCGCCAGTGGCGTATTGTCCTGTCTTGGTTTTCTTCTGTTTGGCACCGCCAATTTTCATTTTGTCAAATAAAATATCGCCGAGCTGTTTTGGCGAAGCCAAATTGAATTTTTCGCCAGCAGTTTCATATATTTTTTGTTCCAGCGCCTTGCTTTCGAGCGCCATTTCTACTGACATGCTTTTCAAAAATGGAACATCTAAGTTGATTCCTTCTGTTTCCATCGCTGCAAGAACAGGAACAAGTGGAATCTCGATTTCGTCAAATAGTTTTTGAGTGGCTGTTTTTTCTAATTCTACAGCAAATAATTCTTTTAATTGAAAGGTAACGTCGGCATCTTCAGCAGCATATTCTTTAATGTCTTCCAATGCTACGTCGCGCATTGATTTCTGATTTTTTCCTTTCTTTCCAATTAAGTCTTCAATAGATTTTGGCGAGTATTTTAAATAAGTCTCTGATAAAATATCCATATTATGACGCATATCAGGATTAATCAAATAATGCGCAATCATGGTGTCGAATAATTTTCCAGCTACGCGAATGCCATAATTCGATAATATTTTTAAGTCGTATTTAATGTTTTGACCAATTTTTTCAATAGCTACATTTTCGAAAAACGGAACGAATTTTTCTGCCAAAGCTTGAGCTTCGTCTTGGTTTTCCGGAAACGGAACGTAAAAGGCTTTTCCTTTTTCGTAAGAAAATGAAATTCCCACTAATTCTGCATGCAAAGCATCCAGTCCAGTGGTTTCGGTATCAAAGCAAACCGAAGTTTGTTTTTGTAAGTTTTGCAATAGCAATTTAATTCCTAAATCGCCTTGAATAATTTGGTACGAATGTGGCGTGTTTTCCAGCGTGCTGTAAAATTGCAAGTGCGATACTTCGTTTTCATGAGTAGGCAGTGTACTTGAAAAAAGGTCGAATTGCTCTTGGTTTTTCGCTTGCGGTTTTTTGTACAGTTTAGCATCGTCCACAGGAGCTTGTTCATTACTGAAAGCTTGTGATGGACTTTTAAAAATGGCATCAAACTGTTCTGCCATTCTTCTAAACTCCAATTCGTTAAATAAAGCATCTGTTTTTTCTACATTAGGAGTCGAAAGCTCATAGTCTTCTTCATTGAAAACAACTGGACAATCTAACAGAATAGTAGCTAGTTTTTTCGACAACAATCCCAGTTCGGCATTGGCTTCAATTTTAGTTTTTATTGCGCCTTTAAGTTGGTGCGTATTAGCCAATAAGTTTTCGATTGTACCGTATTCAGCCAGGAATTTTTTAGCTGTTTTTTCTCCTACACCGGGTAATCCAGGAATATTATCGGCAGAATCGCCCATCATTCCCAGGTAGTCAATTACTTGCTCCGGTCTTTCGATTTCAAATCTTTCTAATACTTCAGGAATTCCCCAAATCTCAATTCCGTTGCCCATACGAGCGGGTTTGTACATAAAGATATTTTCCGAAACCAATTGGGCAAAATCCTTGTCAGGCGTAACCATATAGACTTTGTAGTTTTGTTTTTCGGCTTGTTTGGCAATCGTTCCTATCAAATCATCGGCTTCATAGCCTGCCACTTCAATAATTGGAATGTGCATGGCGTTCAATAAGGCTTGAATGTAAGGAACGGCAATCTTGATGGCTTCGGGTGTCGCATCACGATTGGCTTTGTATTCAGGAAACCATTCGTTGCGTAAATCGCTGCCGCCTTTGTCAAAAGCTACCGCCAGATGGTCTGGCTTTTCACGCTTAATTACATCCATCAACGAATTCATAAATCCCATAATGGCTGATGTATCCATACCCTTAGAGTTGATTCTTGGATTTTTAATAAAGGCATAATAGCCTCTAAAAATTAAAGCATAGGCATCTAGTAGAAAAAGACGTTTTTGTGACATTGAAGTGTAAATTGAATTTAAAATGTAAAAATATAGAATTCAATTTACTTTATGATTATTTCTAATTGCTTTGTTGATTTCTGTCCTGTTTTAGGTTTGCTATTTTCTTTTTATTGTAGTGATAGTTGATTGAATCGAGTTTGTCAAATAATTGATTTATATGATGGATTTTTTCTAAGTCTTCATTAAGGCCAAATAAGCCTTTTGTCTTTTTGAAAAAAAAGTCAAAGTAATCTTGATTATGAGTAGCTTTGTTATCTACTAAATAATATGATCCTATTATGTTTATACTCGGATATTTTTGAGTTATATGGATAATTTGTATAAATGATAGATGTTCTATTTGCCATTCATAGAAGTTGATAGTTTCGTTGTTAAGTGGTTTTATTTGCTCTTTTAATGTAGATTTTAGTTCGATGAAATGCTGATTTTCAATTTCGATAGTGCTACAGTTTCTGTAAAATTCATCTTTATGTATCGAAACACTTTCATCTATGTCAAGTCTTAATAATTGATAATAGCAATTAGGAACATTCATTATCTTGTTATTCTCTTGGTTGATTAGTTGTCTTTCTCCTTCAGGAATTTTTATTATTTCTACGATTGTGCCACTTGTTAAATGATTGTTTCTGAACTTGTAATTCACGAAGTCTCCTTCTTTTAATTTTTGCATAATTTGTTGGTTTTTAAATGTTTTGCAAATTTATTCCAATATATGGAGATTTACAAAAGTGTGACAACAGTTGTTACTAGTGACAAAATTTGTAACGGAGGAATAGTTTTTTTCTTCTAAATAATTTGATTTCTCCATTTCTATAGAGTAATATGAAGTAACTATTTCCATATATTCAGTAGAGAAAGGTAGCGAAGAGTAGATGAGGAAGTTATTACGTTTTTATCGTTCTGCTCCTAAAAATCAAGCTTATCAAGTTAAAGTTTGTTTAAGATTTTCTAAAATAAGAGTCAGATGTTGTTATTTTGTGTAAAAATGTATTAAGATGGGGTTTAGGTTGTTGTTTTTTATAGTGTTTCTTTTGGTGGTGGAACTCTATGCTTTTCAGGCTTTTAAAACAGTTCTAAAAGACAAATGGTTTTTAGTAGCATACGGTGTGCTGAGCTTGGCTATTTTGGTTTATATTGTTTACGGCTTTTTTAGTTTTGACCGTTCGGTGGGGCAAACGCGAGGGATGATGTTTACAATGGGCTTGATGCTGGTGGTGTATGTTCCTAAAATTATCTTGGGAATTGTCTTGTTGTGCGAAGATATTTTTAGAGTGATAATGGGCTCCGTGAATTATTTTGTAGAATACGATAACGAAGGTTTTTTAGGTTCGAGACGAAAATTTGTAAGTCAACTGGGTCTAGGCTTGGCTGCGATTCCGTTTTTGTCTTTGCTTTATGGAGTAACCATTGGGAAATACAATTATAAAGTAATCAAACAGCGTATCTTTTTTCCTGATTTGCCAGAGGCTTTTGATGGTTTTACGATTACTCAAATTTCAGATGTACATTCGGGGAGTTTTGACAACCCGGATAAAATAAATTATGCTATTGATTTGATTAATGAGCAAAATTCGGATATGATTTTGTTTACAGGTGATATTGTGAATACGCACGCCAATGAAATGCATCCGTGGATTGAAACTTTTAAGCGAATTAAAGAGCATAAATACGGTAAATATTCGGTTTTAGGGAATCATGATTATGGTGAATATGTAAACTGGCCAACGGAAGCGGAGAAAGAACAAAACTTTAAGGAAATTAAAGAGTTGTACGGACAAATTGATTTTAAGTTGATGTTGAACGAACATCAGTTTTTAGAAAAAGGAAACGATAAAATAGCCTTAGTAGGTGTTGAAAACTGGGGAAATAATTTTAAGAAAGCTGGAGATTTGAAAAAAGCTTCGGAAGCATTAGAAGATAAAGATTTTAAAATATTGATGAGTCACGATCCGAGTCATTGGGATCTTGAGATAAAAGAGCACGAGAAGAATTTTCATTTAACCTTTTCGGGACATACGCACGGAATGCAGTTTGGAATTGAAATTCCGGGTTATTTTAAATGGAGTTTGGCACAATATGTCTATGCACAATGGGCAGGATTGTATGAACATTTAGGGCGTTATGTGTATGTAAATAGAGGTTTTGGCTTTCATGCTTACCCTGGTAGAGTAGGAATTATGCCTGAAATTACAGTTATCGAACTAAAAAGAGGAGATAAAGTAACATAATTCGTTAAAAATGCTACATTTGTATGTGAAGAAACTTTATTTTTCTTAGATTTAAAAAAATTAATTCTTGGTTTTATGTCAAAATTTGGAGAACTTATAAGTGCACATGTACCTGTGTTAATTGATTTCTACACAGATTGGAATGAATCTTCGGTTGCTATGCATGATGTTATTAGAGATGTTGCTGCTGCTTTAGGCGATAAAGCAAAGGTGATAAAGATTGATGTGGATAAAAATCAAGAACTAGCCGAAGCTTTAAGAATTAAAGGATTGCCTACTTTGATGGTTTACAAAGAAGGTCAGATGGTGTGGAGACAATCAGGAGAATTAGATGCTAATTCGCTTATTACTATTGTGCAAGAACAACTTTAATTCATTACTTTATTGTTTTGAAAGAAAAGTGGTTTTCAGCTAAATGTTGAAGCACTTTAGGTAACGCATATTCTAGATTTTTAAACGCTTTTAGACTGTCGTGAAATACGATAATACTTCCTGATTGCGTATTGGAAAGTACATTATTCAAACATTCTTCTTTAGTAATGCTTTGGTCAAAATCAGCGCTAAGCACATCCCACATAATTATTTTATAGCCTTGTTGTCTGAGTTTTTTAGCTTGGGCGGCTTTTATTTTGCCATACGGTGGACGGAAGGTTTTAGACTGCAGAATTGAGATTTCAGATTTCAGATTTGAAATAGTGGTTTCACAGGTCTCAATGTTTTCCAGGTATTCATTAGTAATGGTTTTCCATCCATTCAAATGATTTTGGGTGTGATTGCCTATGCCGTGTCCTTTTTTAATTACTTCATTAAAGATTTCAGGATGTTGTTCTATGTTTTTGCCAATGCAAAAAAAAGTAGCTTTGGCGTTGTATTGTTCTAATTGATTTAAAACCCATTGTGTTATTTCGGGTGTTGGTCCGTCATCAAAAGTAAGATAGATTTTGTTGTCATTATTAGGAATATCCCAAACGTAATTCGGAAATAGTTTTTTGATGATGCGGTGTGTTTTGACCCAATAGGCTTTCATTTGAAAATCATTTGAAATTAAAGATAAAAAAAATGTAGCAATCTTTTTTGATGGGATTGCTACATTTTTTATGAAATCAATGTTTATACTTTACTATTCTTTGTCACGTTCAAAACGTGCGAAAATATCAATATAGGTATTGAAAGTGCCTCTGTGTTTTTGATAGAAAGCATTGTCACTGTTTGCCTTCATCACTTCTAATAATGCTCTGTAACGTTCAATATCAGTTACAATGTCTATTACAACATACGATTGTTCATCGGCGCTCATTTTGCTGTAATAATTCAGGTTTTCTTGGTACTTAACTATTAATTTGTCCAAAAGTTCATGAGCTTTACCTGCTTCGCCTACTTTGTAATAACCATGTGCAAACGGTTCAAGTAAAGAGTAATAACCAAACTTGTCAACTGGCATTTTTTCCATTGCCAAATTGATCACTTTCTTCGCTTTTTCTATTTTTCCTTCTGCAATTAATTGATTCATCAATCGGGAAAGATTGGTTCTGTAGGTAATACTCTCACGACGCGTTTCTGGATCGTGGTAGATGTCTCCATCACTATTGCCCCAATCCCATTTCATGATAATGTTGTACATTTTTTCAGAATCAATTTGTCCCATTTCCATTGGATTTCCATCTTTAGGAATAGTAGTTCTAATAGGAACTAATTTGTAAACCATACCGTCTAGTTGAAGATAATCCTTCATCCATAAGTATTCTTCATCGTCGAATGCTCCACCACTGAAGTAGATTGGTCGTTTCCAGTTGTTATTGGCAACCAAATCCAACATCATTAAACGGTTTTTGTATAAGGCATTTCCTTTGATGTCAATATCGATGTAAGGGACAATAGAATCATAATCTTTTTCAGCAACAATTTTGTTTTTGATGATGGTGTTTTTGTCAACTGGGATTCTAACCTGATTTGTTGGAAAGAAATGAATGGTTTGTCCATTTTGCATTTCAACAGTTGATTTTGGGTTTTTGATAAAATCCATAAGACTTTTTACACTCCAACGGCTTTTTGTCTTTGGAATACTGACCACATAATCCAGTTTGTCACCCACATATTGATCGTGTGTAAACGAAATAGGTAATGGGTCTGATTCGTAAGTTTTGGTTTTCATTTGGTCAATGTACCAATCCGTCATGAAAAGACTCGTATTTACGATTTTTATATCGGTTCTAATGCCTTCAATTTCTTGTGCATACCAAAGCGGGAAGGTGTCGTTATCTCCAATGGTGAATAAAATACCATTAGGGTCACAAGAATTCAAATAGGCTTTTGCCATAGCTAAGGCAGTATATTTTCCAGAACGATCGTGGTCATCCCAGTTTTGCGAAGCCATTAAAACAGGTGCGCTCAATAATGTAGCTGCAATAATTACTGGACCAGCAATTCTTGGAGACAAATATTTTTTGGCACTTTCATACAAGGAATAAACTCCTAATCCAATCCAAATGGCAAATACATAAAATGAACCCACTAAGGCATAATCTCTTTCTCTAGGCTCGAAAGGTCTTTCGTTGAGGTATATTTTTAATGCTATTCCAGTAAAAAGAAATAAAACTAATAATACATAAAAGCTTTTTAAGTTTTTGCTTGCATGGTACATCAATCCAATAAGTCCTAAAACAAAAGGGATAAAATAATACACATTACGGCCTTTGTTGTTTAAGGCGTCACTAGGCAAATCTTCTTGTGAACCTAAATGGATGTTATCAATAAATGAAATTCCGCTTAACCAGTTTCCGTCCTGATCGCCGTACCTTCCTTGGTTGTCGCTCTGACGTCCCACAAAATTCCACATTAAATACCTCCAGTACATGTAACCAAACTGGTATTCTACCATAAAACTAAGGTTGTCTACAGTAGTCGGTTTTTCAATGATTAGGTAATCGCCGTAGCTTCTTAAGAATTTTACATAGCCTTCGTTGTCAATTTGTTTTTGAGCATAAGCTTTTCTGAATTCGCCAATGGTTTTTTCAACCTCGTTTCTTAATTGTGCTGTTGCTCTATTGTAATCTTCTTCAGATAATTGACTAGCATCAATTCCGTATTTAGCCAAATCATTCTCATAAGGATAATTAGGGTTGATTGTAAATTGAGGCGGATTGGTAAAATTGATATAATTAGCAATATGATCTGTACTCCACATTCTAGGCAAGAATGTTTTTTGAGCATCATCACTGTTTTGTTCAGCGTTTTTGTAGTTGTTTACAATAACATATTTCCCTGTTTTGTAATCTCTCTCGTAGTTAGGCGCTTTGTCACGATAAGGTGTTTTTGGGTCTAATCCAGCAAAAGTTTCTGTGTATTGCGGACCGTAAAACAACGGATTAGAGCCGTATTGTTCTCTGTTGTAATAAGCCAAAACCTCACGGGCATCCGATGGTCTGTTTTCGTTTATAATTACATTGGCATTGGCACGAATAGGTAACATTAACCAGGTTGAGAATCCAATTAATATAAACAAGACGCAAAGAATAAGCGTGTTGTAAGTAACTAATCCTTTTTCTTTAGTGTATTTTAATCCAAAGTAGAAAGCGGCTATTAAGGCTAATGCAGCTAAAATAGTTCCTGAATCAAATGGCATTCCGAGGCTGTTTACGGTAAAAACTTCTGTTTTTGCGAAAAACGCCATCGTTAAAGGAAGCAATAATTTAAAAATAAATAATAAAACCGACACCACAACTACATTGGCAATAATGAAATTTTTAATGGTTACCGTTTTATAATTTTTAAAATAATATAAAAATCCGATTGCAGGAATGGTTAACAATGCCATAAAGTGAACTCCAAATGATAGACCAGTTACCAAAGAAATGATTAACAGCCATTTGTTTCCTCTTGGTTTGTCCATGTCTTGTTCCCAGCGTAATCCAAGCCAGAAAAGCAATGCAATAAGCAAGGATGCCATAGCATAAACTTCGGCTTCCACAGCGTTGTACCAAAAACTATCCGAAAAAGTATAAGCTAAAGCGCCTACAAACGAACTTCCTAAAATAACAATATCATTGCTTTTGTTTGCTTCTTCTGAACTATTGACAATTTTTCTCAAAATTATAGTAGAAGACCAAAACATAAATAGAATAGTAAAGGCACTCGAAAAAACGGAAGTCATATTAACCATTAAAGCAATATGTTCTACACTAGTGGCAAACATGGCAAAAAAAGCACCAATCATTTGAAACAAAGGAGCTCCAGGTGGATGGCCTACTTCTAATTTAGCTGCTGTGGCAATGTATTCTCCACAATCCCAAAAACTCATTGTGGGCTCAACAGTAAGAGAATAGGTTATTAATGCGATTCCAAATGCAATCCATCCTAGAATAGTATTCCATTTTTTGAAATTGAAAGACTCCTTATTCATGTAGTAAATTTTAGTTAATTTTTCGAGTTACAAAGAAAATGTTTTTTTATTTAAGGATATAGCCATTAACAAAATTTTCTACAAAACTATTGTCTTTTTTAAGGTGTTGATTATGAGGTGGGTTTTTCTTTTTTGAAACTTTTTTTGAAAAAATATATAAAAAAGTTTGTGTAAACTGAAAAAGCTTGTAAATTTGCACTCGCAATAAAGCACTGCTGGTCTATGGTGTAATGGTAACACAACTGTTTTTGGTGCAGTCTTTCAAGGTTCGAGTCCTTGTAGACCAACTAGCAAATTAAAAGAACCCCGTAAACGTTAAGTTTACGGGGTTTTGTTTTTTGTGGCGTAGTGAAATGCGTAGGAATAAATTTTTCTCCATTCTAAAATTACCAGAATCTTAACATCAATTATAAATCATAATCTGTATTTTCATAATCTGTTATAAAAATGGATTTCTAAATTGAAATATACTTGTTTATGAAAAACACCAAATTACAAGCTTTCATTCCGCTGTTCTATATTGTGTGGTCAGATGATTTATTGACTAAAAAAGAGTTTGCTACCTTACAAAGTTTTATTGATTCGCAAGATTGGCTTTCGGCAGAAGAGAAAGAATTTTTATTTTCGAAAATAACAATTACTAATCCGCCGTCTCGTCAGGATATTACCAACTGGAAAAATAAAATTGAACAAAGCATTCAGGAACATCCTGCTTTAAAATCTATTTTTGAAATTGCGATGGCGCTTTCTGAAAACGATGCTGTAATTCAGAGTATGGAAATTGCTTTTGTAAAACTCGAAAATGATTTAGGGATTCTGGGTGAAGAAGCTGTTAGTAATTTCAAAACCAAAGCAAAATCCCATACCGTCAATTCGCATACAGAAACTAGCTTTGATGTTCAAAAAATTACAGCCATTTTAGATGGAGAACAAGCGCCTATTATCAATAAAGTAAAATCGGTTATTTCGAGACCTGAATTTGAATACGAAACTTCAACTGATATAAGTGTTTATCGCCAAAAAGTATTGGAGTGGTGTAAAATTCTAGCCGATGAAAACCTCGGGAATATGGCTTATCCCAAAAAATATGGCGGCGGCGAAAACATAGCTGATTATTTTTCGATTATGGAAACTTTGAGTTATCATGATTTGAGTTTGGTGATTAAATTTGGAGTGCAATTTGGACTTTGGGGAATGAGCATTCAGTCATTAGGAACCGAAAAACATTATGCTAAATATCTAAAAGACATTGGTACGCTAAAATTGCCAGGTTGTTTTGCTATGACCGAAACGCATCACGGTTCGAATGTAAAAGGATTAGAAACAACGGCTACTTACAATCACGAAAGCCAAACTTTTACGATTCATACGCCGCACGAAAAAGCGCAAAAAGAATATATTGGAAATGCAGCGGTTCATGGGCAAATGGCAACTGTTTTTGCGAAACTCATTATTGCCGGACAGGATCATGGCGTGAATGCTTTTGTGGTGCCTTTGCGTGATGAAAATGGCGTGGTTTTAAAAGGAATTATCATAGGGGATTGCGGTCATAAAATGGGATTGAATGGAGTGGATAATGGTACAATTCGTTTTGATCAAGTGGTGATTCCAAAAGAAAATATGCTGGATCGTTTTGCATCAGTAAATGATAAAGGGAAATTTGAAAGCCCGATTCCGAGTGATAACCGACGCTTTTTTACGATGTTGGGAACTTTGGTTGGAGGTCGAATTGGAATTCCGCGTTCGGCTTTGGCTGCTGCCAAAAGCGGATTGACAATTGCTATAAAATACAGTGACCAACGCAAGCAATTTGGTCCCGAAGGTGGTGCGGAAGTTCCGATTTTGAATTACCGAATGCACCAGCGCAGGTTGTTGATTCCGCTGGCTAAAACTTATGCCATACATTTTGCTTTGCAATACCTCACACAGCGTTTTATTGATAAATCGGAAACTGAAATGCAAGAGATTGAAGCTTTGGCTGCAGGATTGAAATCGTATTCAACCTGGAGTACAACGGCAATTTTGCAGGAATGCCGCGAAGCCTGTGGAGGAAAAGGGTATTTGTCTGAAAACAGAATTGATGCTTTGAAAAATGATACCGAAATTTATACCACTTTTGAAGGAGATAATACCGTATTGATGCAATTAGTAGCTAAAAATCGTTTGGCGGAGTTTAGAAAATCCTTTGGTGAAATGGGTTCTTTTGGGATTATCAATTATGTGTATGAAAATGCCAAATCAGCCATTGCTGAGAAAAATCCGTTAGTGATTCGGAAAACAGATGAAGAACATTTATTGGATAGTGAATTTCATTTGCAAGCTTTTCAACATCGGGAAAAAACCATTTTGGCTTCGGCCGCTAAGCGTATCAAAAAATTAATTGATAATGGTTTAGAAGTATATGATGCTTTTAATGTGGTGCAGCACCAAATGATAGATGTGGCAGAAGCCTATTTAGATCGAGTGGTTTTGGAACAATTCCAAATTGCTATTGCAGCTGTTGAAGATGAAAAAAGTAAGGCTATTTTAACGAAATTGAATCAATTGTTTGCACTTTCACAAATAGAAAAAAACAAAGCCTGGTATTTAGAAGACGGTTATATGGAACCGGTAAAAACGAAAGCGATTCGTAAAATAGTTAATCAGCTTTGTTGGGATGTTCGTCCGGATGCAGTTGCCTTGGTGAATGCTTTTGCGATTCCAGATTCTTGTCTTGCGGCACCAATTGTTGTTGGGTATGATAAGTGATATAGTTCTTAAGCAAAAAAAAAGCTCTAAATATTTTAATTGAAATATTTAGAGCTTTTTTTGTTTAAATTTTATATACAATAAGTGGTTTTGAGGCGTGATTGGCTAAATCTTCGCTGATACTTCCAGTGAAAAAGTGCGAAAGTCCCGTTCGACCATGTGTGCAAAGACTTATTAAGTCGGCATTAATGTGGTTTGAAAAATTAATTATTCCTTTTTCTACATTGGTATCGTTGTAAATGTGTGTAGAATAGTTTTTTATGTCAAAATTACTAATAAATTCCTGTACTATTTTTTTAGTCAAAGCTGTGGTTTTAAAGCTGTTCGGTGTGCAGATAGTTACTAAATGAAGATGTGCATTGAAAGCATATACTAGGTCAAGAAGTTTACCGAACGATTTTTTTATTTCTTCAGAGAAATCGGAAGCAAAAACAATGTTTTTTGGGTTAAATTCAGTAATTTCTTCTTTGATAATCAATACAGGAGCATTGGATAAGCGAACTACTTTTTCGGTGTTAGAACCAAGGATGATTTCTTCAATTCCTGAAGTGCCATTGGAACCCATTAATATTAAATCAATATTATTTTCTTTGCTGTAGGAAATGATGGCTTGTGATGCTTTCTCAATTTTGATGGAGTCAATCACAGTAAGGTCTTTAAGGAAACTTTTCTCTTTTATAAAACGCATGGTTTCCTTTGCTTTTTGAATAAAAAACACCACTTCGGGTATAGGAGTAGCTCCGGTAATGGCATCATTCATCTGGCTGGGAATTTCTAAAATGTGCAATAAATGGATTTCCGAATTGTTATTTCTGGCTATTTGAGCGGCAACTTTTAATGCGTTTTCGGCCTGAATTGAAAAATCGGTAGGGACTAATATTTTTTTCATCATTTTTAAGATTTGAGAGTAGTTTAGAATTGTATTTTGCTCTAGTAATAAAGGTAAGGAATAATTTTACAGCAATCAATTATTTTTGGATTATAAAAATAAACACTATATTTGTGCCGTTATTTATTAAAATCTAGATAATGAGGGGACTAAATGTCCCCTCTTTTTATAAAAAATATGACATTTAAAGAAAAAGTAAATACATTATTGCAGGAAGCTCTTGAAGAAAGGCCTTCACTTTTTTTGATTGATTTGACTATTACTGATGCGTTTAAGGTAATTGTAACCTTAGATGATGACAATGGAGTGGTTTTACAGGATTGCATTGATGTAAGTCGTGCAGTAGAAAGCAATTTAGACAGAGAAGAGCAGGATTTTTCACTAGAAGTGGCTTCGGTAGGAGTGGGTTCTCCGCTAAAATTGGTTCGTCAATACAAAAAAAATATTGGTAGAACTTTGATTGTGACCACAAATACTGAAAAAATTGAAGCTGAATTAGTTGATGCTAATGAAGATTTCATAATTTTGTCTTGGAAAGCAAGAGAGCCTAAAAAAATAGGAAAAGGAAAAGAAACAGTACAGAAAGAACAACAAATCCCTTATACAGAAATCAAAGAGGCGGTTGTTACAGTAACATTTTAATTTAAAGAATTCGCATGGAAAATTTAGCATTAATCGATTCATTTTCAGAGTTTAAAGATGATAAACTTATTGATCGTGTAACGCTTATGGCAATTTTAGAAGATGTATTTAGAAATGCATTGAAGAAAAAATACGGTTCAGATGATAATTTCGATATCATTATTAATCCTGATAAGGGAGATATGGAAATTTGGAGAAGGAGAGTAATCGTTGCCGACGAAGATTTGGATTTCGAAAATGAAGAGATTACTTTGACAGAGGCTAGAAAGATTGAAGCGGATTTTGAAATTGGTGAAGAGGTTTCTGAAGAAGTAAAATTGATTGATTTAGGAAGAAGAGCTATTTTAGCTTTGCGTCAAAATTTGATTTCAAAAATACACGAGCATGATAACACGAATCTTTACAAGCAATTTAAAGATTTAATAGGTGATATTTACACCGCCGAAGTACACCATGTGAGACCAAGAGTAGTAATTCTTGTGGATGATGAAGGAAATGAAATTGTGCTTCCAAAAGAAAAACAAATTCCATCTGACTTTTTCCGTAAAGGAGATAACGTACGTGGAATTATTGAAAGCGTGGAACTAAAAGGAAATAAACCTCAAATTATTATGTCTAGAACTTCTGAGAAGTTTTTAGAAAAATTGTTTGAACAAGAAATTCCAGAGGTTTTTGACGGTTTGATTACCATCAAAAAAGTAGTAAGAATTCCAGGTGAAAAAGCAAAAGTGGCTGTAGATTCTTATGATGACAGAATTGATCCAGTAGGTGCTTGTGTGGGAATGAAAGGATCTCGTATCCACGGAATTGTTCGTGAATTAGGGAATGAAAATATTGATGTTATCAATTATACAAGCAACATCCAGTTGTTTATAACAAGAGCTTTGAGTCCTGCTAAGGTTTCTTCGATTAAAATTAATGAAGAAGCAAAAAGAGCTGATGTGTTCTTGAAATTAGAAGAAGTTTCAAAAGCAATTGGTAGAGGAGGTCATAACATTAAATTAGCTGGTTTGTTAACTGGTTATGAATTAGATGTTATTAGAGAAGGAGATGTTGCCGGAGCAACTGCAGATGAGGATGATGTTGAATTAACAGAATTTTCAGATGAAATTGAAGAATGGATTATAGAAGAATTTGCAAAAATTGGTTTAGATACTGCAAAAAGTATTTTGAAGCATGATGTAGAAGACTTAGTAAGAAGAACAGATTTAGAAGAAGAAACGATTCTAGATGTAATGAAAATATTGAAAGAAGAGTTCGATAGTTAGTTCTATGCTTCTAACAACACAACAAAATAGGTAATAATAAAAAGGTTATATGTCTGAAGAGAGAGTAATAAGAATAAACAAAGTTTTAAGGGAATTGAATATTTCTTTGGAAAGAGCTGTGGATTATCTTAAAGATAAGGGGATTGCGATTGAGTCCAATCCAAACACAAAAATTTCTAATGATGTATACGATGTCTTGTGCGGTCAGTTTGCGGGCGACAGAGGGAAAAAAGAGGCTTCGAAAGAAGTAAGCGAAGAGAAGAGAAAAGAAAAAGAAGCTTTACGTATCGAGCGCGATAGAGAAGCTGAAGATAAACGTAAGCAAGAAGAAGAAATACAAAGACAACAGCAGGAAGTAATTAAGGCGAGAGCCGTAATTTCAGGGCCTGTTCAAGTTGGAAAAATAGATTTGAATCCTTCAAAAGCTACGCCTCCTCCAGCGGTTGAGGAAAAAGCTGCTGCTCCTAAGCCTGAAGTTGTCGAAGAAAAACCGGCTGCTAAAATTAGTTCTCCAGAGAAAATCGAATCAGACAAAAAAGAAGAAAAACCTGTTGCAGCTGAAGTTCCTAAACCTGTTGTTGAAAATGCAGCACCTAAGAAAGAAAAAGAGGTTGTGAAAGAAGCGGCAAAAGAGGAAAAACAAGCTCCTGCTGCTCCTGTAGCTAAAGAAAAAGAAGTTGTTAAGAAAACGGAAGAAGCAGCTAAGACTGATGAAGCTCCTGCTGAAGAAGCCATTGCAACTCAATATCAAAAACTTTCTGGAGCTAAATTAACAGGACAAACTATTGATTTGTCTCAATTTAATAAGCCTAAAAAGAAAAAGGAGGATCCTAAAATCACTCCTAATAAACCAGGTGCTCCTGGAGCTGCTGGTGCAAATGCTAACAAAAACAAACGTAAAAGAATTGCTCCTAAACCGGGTACAACTAATACGCCAAGCACACCTAGGCCTCCTGGAACTCCTAATCCTAACAAAATCACACCTAATACTGGTGGCGGAGGATTCAATGCCAACAGAGGTGCAAGACCTGGATTTGTAAAAGGAAACCGTCCTGCTATTGTGGCTAAAGTAGAGCCAACAGAAGAGGAAGTTAAAAATCAAATTAGAGAGACTTTAGAAAAACTTCAAGGTAAAAAAGGAGGTAAATCTAAAGCGGCTAAATATAGAAGAGATAAGAGAGATACGCACCGTCAAAAATCAGATGAGGAGCAAAGAGCTTTAGACGAAGGAAGTAAAACTATTAAAGTTACTGAATTTGTTACTGTAGGTGAAATTGCTATCATGATGGATGTGCCAATTAATAAAGTAATTGGAACTTGTATGTCACTTGGTATCATGGTTACGCAAAACCAACGTTTGGATGCGGAAACATTAACTATTGTTGCTGATGAATTTGGTTATGATGTTGAATTTATTACTGTAGATATCGAAGAAGCTATCGAAGTAATTGAAGATAAAGAAGAAGATTTAGTAGTAAGAGCACCGATTGTTACCGTAATGGGTCACGTCGATCACGGTAAAACCTCTTTACTGGATTATATTCGTAAAGAAAATGTAATTGCTGGAGAATCTGGAGGTATTACACAGCACATTGGTGCTTATGGAGTAACTTTAGATAATGGTCAAAAAATCGCATTTTTAGATACACCAGGTCACGAGGCGTTTACCGCGATGCGTGCACGTGGAGCTCAAGTTACTGATATTGCAATTATTGTTGTAGCCGCGGATGATGATATCATGCCACAAACTAAAGAGGCTATTTCTCACGCACAAGCTGCGGGAGTGCCAATTATATTTGCCATCAATAAAATTGATAAACCAAATGCCAATGTTGAGAAAATCAAAGAGCGTTTGGCAGGTATGAATTTATTAGTAGAAGACTGGGGTGGAAAAATCCAATCTCATGATATTTCTGCAAAAATTGGAACAGGTGTAAAAGAGTTGTTAGAGAAAGTATTATTAGAAGCAGAAGTTTTAGAGTTAAAATCTAATCCTAATAAGTTAGCTCAGGGTACTGTAGTCGAAGCGTTTTTAGATAAAGGAAAAGGATATGTTTCTACCATATTAGTACAACACGGAACATTAAAAATTGGAGATTACTTATTAGCAGGTAAACATCATGGTAAAATTAAAGCCATGCATGATGAACGTGGTAATATTGTTACTGTTGCAGGACCTTCAACGCCAGTATCTATTTTAGGTCTTGATGGTGCAGCAACTGCAGGGGATAAATTCAATGTTTTTGAAGACGAAAAAGAAGCAAAACAAATTGCTGCTAAACGTTCTCAATTAATGCGTGAACAATCAGTACGTACGCAACGTCATATTACTCTTGATGAAATTGGTCGTCGTATTGCATTAGGTCAATTTAAAGAATTGAACGTGATCCTTAAGGGAGATGTGGATGGTTCTGTTGAAGCATTATCTGATTCGTTCTCTAAATTGTCTACTGAAGAAATTCAAATTAATATTATCCATAAAGGTGTTGGAGCAATTACTGAAACTGACGTTATGTTAGCTTCTGCTTCTGATGCGATTATTATCGGATTTAACGTTCGTCCTGCTGGAAACGCAAGACAACTGGCTGATAAAGAAGAAATCGATATCCGTTACTACTCAATTATCTACGCAGCAATTGACGACTTAAAAGATGCAATGGAAGGAATGCTTGCTCCGGAAATGAAAGAGGAAGTATTAGGAACTGCTGAAATTAGAGAGTTGTTCAAAATTTCTAAAGTAGGTACTATTGCAGGATGTATGGTTATGGACGGTAAAATTACTAGAAATGGTAAAATCAGAATCATTAGAGATGGCGTAGTAATTCATGAAGGTGAATTAATTGCATTGAAACGTTTCAAAGACGATGTAAGAGAAGTTGCTAAAGGTTATGATTGTGGTATCCAAGTAAAAGGATTTAACGACATTGAAGAAAGAGATGTTATTGAAGCCTACCATGAAGTAGCTATCAAGAAAAAATTGAAATAGTATTTCAGTTCTAATTTTATAAGAAAATCCCGATTCGTCGGGATTTTTTGTATTTTAGACTTTTTGTTTTGTAATATTATTTTAGAAAGAGACATTAATGGGTGTTTATAATGTTTTTATTTGTTTTAATAAAGTAAATAGATTGTTGTTTTAAGCAAAAGTTTAGCAGGTTGTACTGATGAGGGAAAGATAAAAATAGATTGACTAAATAGTTGTCATTTTAGATCTAAGGATGATCTGTTTTTGTGATTTATTGAGGGATTGCATAAAATAGAAAGTCGTTCTTTTGGTAGTTTTTTAGTGATAATGTAACTAGGAATAGTTTTGAAAAATTGATAAATAATATGATTGAAAATTTTAATGTGTTTCGAAGTTTCTCCACTTTGACGCAAGCTCAGGAACTTGAAGTTTTGCTTAATGAAAATAATATTGATACAGTTTTGGGCGATAATATAGCGCCAGTTGATGTTATGTTTTCAGGAAGTACTTTACATAATCAATATGAAGTAAAAATTAGTCCATTCAATTTTGAAAAAGCTGAATCTATTCTCGAAAAAGAAGCGGTAAATGCTTTAGAAGATATAGATGAGGATTATTATTTATTTAGTTTTACAGATGAAGAATTGTATGAAATTCTTATGAAGTCTGATGAATGGAATGCTTTTGATTATAAATTATCTCAAAAAATATTAATTAATAGAGGAAGAAAGGTTGATGATGAAATGTTGATTTTTTTGAAAAATGAGCGTTTGAAGATTTTGGCTAAACCAGAAGAAAATCAAAAGTCTTGGATTATAGCTGGTTATTTGTTTTCTATTCTCGGTGGTGGAATTGGAATCTTTATAGGTTATTCTTTATGGACTTCAAAAAAAACTTTACCTAATGGTGAGCGGATTTATTCTTATAAAGAAGAGGATCGAAAGAACGGTAAAAATATTTTTATTATTGGGTTGATTATTTTCTCAGCACTTCTAATTATTAAAATTTTAAATATGCTTTAGTGGTATAAAATAATAGTAGTTGCTTTTTTTAGAATTTTTACTTTTTTAAATTATTCCATAATTATGATATTTAAAGGAAGTTTAGTTTTTGACTTTTTGAATTGATTTAGCCGATAAAAAAAGAGCCTAAAAAAGTAATATTGTACTTTTTTAGGCTCTTTTTTTTATAATAAATAGTGTTAAATTTTTATTTTTTAGGCTTTATCAAAAAAGCATTAGCATACATTTTTTTTATTTCCACTAAATTTCTTTCGGCTTCAATGCGGTTTCTAAAATTACCTACCCAAACTTTATAGTTGGGAGTGTTGAAAACGATAGTAGCATCTAAGTCTGGAAAATTTTGTTTGCATTCATTTAACGTGCTTTTAGCCTTTTCGCTGTTACCAGTGAAAACTTGAATTTTATATCGTTCATTTACAGCTATTGAGGCGTTTATTTTTCTTTTTTCGTTTAATAGTTGTTCGAATTTTGGATTTTGCTGAATGTTAATTTTTGCTTCCTGAGCGCTCAATTTAAAGCAACAAAGTGAAAGCACTGCAATGTGAAAAATGTGATTTGGAATAGTTAAAATTCTCATAATGTGAAGATTTTTGAGTAAAATTAATATTTATTCATTGAATGTGAAATAAAAAAGTTATTTAGAATAAATATAAATTGTTGTTTGAGTTGTTTTAGGGTTTTGAGAATAGTTCTTAAGTCGTATTTTTGTCGAAGTTTAAAATAAAGGGACGTTTTTATATGGAATTGTAGTATAAAAAATTGTGCCAATTTTTAGTAGATAATCATTATACTTTATGAAAAAGGTGGGTAACCATAATTCGAACTCAAGGAAAATATTTTTAAGTTTAGCATTAATGCTGGCTTTTTCCTTCTCTTCATTTGCGCAAGATGCTGCTCCTGCAGCGGAAACCGAGGCTCCGGCAGCTGCAACAGCTGGTGGTGACCCTGTAAAAGGTAAGGCGCTTTTTAATTCTAATTGTGCTGCGTGTCATAAGCTTGATGCAAAGTCAACAGGTCCTGCTCTTAGAGGAGTTGCTGAAAAACACGATACAGAATGGCTTTATAAGTGGATTCATAATAGTTCTGACATGATTAAGTCGGGAGATCCTGTTGCTGTTAAAATATTTGAAGAAAATAATAAATCAGTAATGACTTCTTTTCCTCAATTATCAACAGAAGATATTGATAATATTTTAGCTTATACTTCAGAGCCTAAAGCTGAGCCTGCTGCAGGAACTGCTGTGTTGCCAACTGGTCCTCAGGCTGAGGGAAGTGGAAGTTCTAATAATGTAATATTAGGAGTTCTTGCATTAGTTTTAGTAGTGTTAGTTGTAATGCTAGTAATGGTTAATAATGTATTAACAAAAGTAGCTAAAGCAAATGGTATTGAAGTTGCTCCTAAAGCTGAGCGTACTCCAATCTGGAAAGCTTTTGTTCAAAACCAATTTTTAGTATTGGTTACTTCTATCTTCTTATTATTAGCTAGTGGTTATTTTGTTTATGGTTACTTCATGCAAGTAGGTGTTGATCAAAATTACCAACCAATTCAGCCAATACATTTTTCTCATAAAATCCACGCTGGTGATAATGAGATCAACTGTAAATACTGTCACTCTGCAGCCAGAGTTAGTAAAAATGCAGGTATTCCTTCTTTAAATGTTTGTATGAACTGTCATAAAAATATTTCTGAAGTTGCTGATGCTACTGCTACTCCTGAGTACAGTAAAGCATTCTACGATGCACAAATCCAAAAATTATACGATGCAGTGGGTTGGGATAAAACAACTCAAGCCTATACTGGAAAAACACAACCTGTTAAATGGGTTCGTATTCATAATCTACCTGATTTTGTTTATTTCAATCACTCACAACACGTAACTGTTGGAGGAATTGAGTGTCAAACTTGTCACGGTCCTGTTGAAACTTATGAAATTCAAAAACAATTTGCTCCATTAACGATGGGTTGGTGTATTGATTGCCACAGAAAAACTGACGTTAAAATGGAGGGGAATGGGTATTACACTAAGATACATGAAGAACTTTCTAAGAAATATGGTGTGGAGAAATTGACTGAAGCACAAATGGGAGGTTTAGAATGTGGAAAATGCCACTATTAATCAAATTATTAAGATTTTAATATATATATACAATGTCATCAAACAAAAAATACTGGAAAAGTGTTGAGGAACTAGAAAATGGTTCTATTGTTGAGGCGCTTAGAAATAACGAGTTTGTTGAAGCTATTCCTACGGATGAATTTTTAGGGAATGCCGATGCGATGTCATCTTCTTCAACTTCAAGACGTGATTTTCTAAAGTACGTTGGGTTTAGTACTGCAGCAGCTACACTTGCAGCATGCGAAGGTCCTGTGAACAAGTCGATTCCTTATGTATTACAGCCAGAGCAAATCATTCCTGGAGTAGCTGATTATTATGCAACTTCTGTTTTTGACGGTTTTGATTTTGCAAATCTACTTGTTAAAACACGTGAAGGGCGTCCTATTAAAATAGATAATAATACTATTGCTGGAGCTAAATTTGCTGCAAATGCTAGAATTCATGCCTCAATATTGTCATTGTATGATAATATGCGTTTGAAAGCGCCAAAAGTAGATGCTAAAACTTCTTCTTGGGCAGCAGTTGATTCAAGAATTAAATCAAGTATTGCTGATGCAAAAGCTACAGGCGGTCAAGTAGTTTTATTGACAAATACTTTAGCAAGTCCTTCTACTGAAAAATTAATTGCAGATTTTATTGCTGCAAATCCAAATGCAAAACATGTAGTTTATGATGCAGTTTCTTCATCAGCAGCTTTGGATGCATTTGAAGCAGTATATGGAGAAAGAGCTTTAGTAGATTATGATTTCTCAAAAGCCTCTCTTATCGTTTCTGTTGGAGCTGATTTCTTAGGAGACTGGCAAGGTGGAGGATATGACACAGGATATGCACAAGGTAGAATTCCGAAAAACGGAAAAATGTCTCGTCATTTCCAATTAGAAGCTAATATGACTTTGTCTGGTGCTGCTGCTGATAAGCGTTTACCGATGTCGGTTGCGAATCAAAAACAAGCATTAGTACATATATATAATGTAATTACAGGTTCAGCAGTTAATGTAAACCTGGCACCTGAATTTAAAGCAGAAGTTACTAAAGCCGCTCAGCAATTAAAAGCTGCGGGTTCTAAAGGGCTTTTGGTTTCGGGTATCCAAGATAAAAATGCACAATTATTAGTTTTGGCAATCAACCAGGTTTTAGCTAGTGAAGCTTTTACTTTAGTTGGATCAAGACAAATAAGAAAAGGTTCTGATGAAAAAGTAGCTCAGTTAGTTAATGATATGAAAGCAGGTAGCGTTCATACTTTGATTATGAGTGGAGTTAATCCTGTTTATACTTTAGCTGATTCGGCTTCTTTTGTTGAAGGGCTAAAGAAAGTAAAAACTTCTGTTGCTTTATCTATTAAGGAAGATGAAACTGCTGTAATTGCAACTATTGCTGCTCCGGTTCCTCATTACTTAGAAGCATGGGGAGATTTAGCTTTAACTAAAGGAACTTATAGCTTAACACAGCCAACAATTCGTCCGTTATTCGACACAAAACAATTTCAAGATGTTTTGATGTCTATTAGTGGTCTTACTGGAACATACTACGATTATTTAAAATCTTATTCATCATCATTTATTGCAGGTTCAACTTGGAATAAAGTATTACACGATGGTGTGTTTGTAGGTGCTCCTCAAGCCTTGTCAGGTGGTACTGCTGATTATGCTTCT
Source organism: Flavobacterium magnesitis (assembly GCF_041729735.1). Lineage (NCBI taxonomy): Bacteria > Pseudomonadati > Bacteroidota > Flavobacteriia > Flavobacteriales > Flavobacteriaceae > Flavobacterium > Flavobacterium magnesitis. The sequence continues at coordinate 103,865 of NZ_JBCFQK010000004.1, forward strand.
GCAGCTGCAGAATTAGCTAAGTCTAAAGTTGCTGCTGGATTAGAATTAGTATTGTATACTAAAACAGGTATGGGTGATGGTCAACAGGCAAATAACCCTTGGTTGCAAGAGTTTCCAGATCCAATTACAAGAGTATCTTGGGATAACTATGTAACGGTTTCTAATGCTGATGCAAAAACATTAGGTTTATCTAATGAAATTGTTGCAAATGGTGGTTTGAATGGTAGCTATGTTACAATTACAGCTGCTGATGGTACAAAATTAGAAAAGGTACCAGTTATTGTTCAGCCAGGTCAAGCTGTTGGAACAGTAGGTTTAGCTTTAGGATATGGTCGTAAAGCGGCTTTAAAAGAAGAAATGCAAGTAGGTATTAATGCTTATGCTTTATATAAAGGTTTTAACGACGTTCAATCAGTTGAATTAGTTGAAGCTGGCGGAGAACACGAGTTTGCTTGTGTTCAAGGTCAAAAAACATTGATGGGTAGAGGTGATATTATTAAAGAAACTTCATTAGAAATCTTTAATACTAAGGATTCTAAAATTTGGAACGAAACTCCAAAAGTATCTTTAGATCACAAAGAAGTTGAAGCAACTTCGGTAGATTTATGGGAATCTTTTGATCGTTCTGTAGGACATCACTTTAATCTTTCTATCGATTTAAATGCTTGTACAGGTTGTGGAGCTTGTGTGATTGCTTGTCATGCTGAAAACAATGTTCCTGTAGTAGGGAAATCAGAAGTAAGAAGAAGCCGTGATATGCACTGGTTGCGTATTGATAGATACTATTCTTCTGAAAGTACTTTTGAAGGAGATAATGAAAGAAAAGAAGGTATTGCTGGATTGTCTAGTTCATTGTCTACTTTTAATGAAATGGAAAAAGCAGGAGATAATCCTCAGGTTGCTTTCCAACCAGTAATGTGTCAACACTGTAACCACGCACCTTGTGAAACAGTTTGTCCAGTTGCTGCTACTTCTCATGGTCGTCAAGGTCAAAACCACATGGCATACAACAGATGTGTTGGTACTCGTTACTGTGCTAACAACTGTCCTTATAAAGTACGTCGTTTTAACTGGTTCTTGTACAATAAAAATAGCGAGTTTGATTATCACATGAATGACGATTTAGGGCGTATGGTGTTAAATCCAGATGTTAACGTTCGTTCTCGTGGAGTTATGGAAAAATGTTCTATGTGTATCCAAATGACACAAGCTACTATTTTGAATGCTAAAAAAGAAGGAAGAGAAGTTGTAGATGGTGAGTTTCAAACGGCATGTTCAGCTGCTTGTTCTAGTGGAGCAATGATTTTTGGAGATGTAAATGATAAGGAAAGTAAAGTAGCTAAGTTAGCCGCTGATGAAAGATCTTATCACTTATTAGAGCATGTAGGAACAAAACCAAATGTGGTTTATCACGTAAAAGTTAGAAACACTTAGAAATAAATTTAAAATCAATATAAAGGAATATGTCTCATATATACGACTCTAGTATTAGAAAGCCTTTAGTTATAGGTGATAAAACTTATCACGACGTAACAGTAGATGTAGCGGCGCCTGTTGAAGGTGTTGCGAATAAACATTGGTGGATTGTGTTTACAATCGCTTTAGCAGCCTTCCTTTGGGGAATAGGATGTATCGTTTACACCGTGTCTACTGGTATTGGAACATGGGGATTAAATAAAACAGTTGGTTGGGCTTGGGATATCACTAACTTCGTTTGGTGGGTTGGTATCGGTCACGCTGGAACCTTAATTTCTGCAGTATTATTGTTATTCCGTCAAAGATGGAGAATGGCGATTAACCGTTCGGCAGAAGCAATGACAATATTTTCTGTAGTTCAAGCAGGTTTGTTTCCAATCATTCACATGGGACGTCCTTGGTTAGCTTACTGGGTATTGCCAATTCCAAATCAATTTGGTTCATTATGGGTTAACTTTAACTCGCCATTGCTTTGGGATGTATTTGCAATCTCAACTTATTTATCAGTATCGCTAGTTTTCTGGTGGACTGGTCTGTTACCTGACTTTGCAATGCTTAGAGATAGAGCGATAACTCCATTTAATAAAAGAGTATATTCTATCTTAAGTTTTGGATGGAGCGGTAGAGTAAAAGATTGGCAACGTTTTGAAGAAGTATCTTTAGTACTTGCTGGTTTAGCAACTCCTCTTGTACTTTCTGTACATACAATTGTATCTATGGACTTTGCTACTTCTGTAATTCCAGGATGGCATACTACAATTTTTCCTCCTTACTTCGTTGCTGGAGCGGTTTTCTCTGGATTTGCAATGGTAAATACTTTGCTTATCATTATGAGAAAAGTATCTAATCTAGAAGCTTACATTACTTTACAACATATAGAATTGATGAATATTATCATCATGATTACAGGTTCTATTGTAGGTGTTGCTTATATCACTGAGTTATTTGTAGCTTGGTATTCAGGTGTAGAATACGAACAATATGCATTCTTGAATAGAGCTACTGGACCTTACTGGTGGGCATATTGGGCAATGATGACTTGTAACGTTTTTTCTCCACAATTTATGTGGTTTAAAAAATTAAGAACAAGTATTATGTTTTCATTTGTGATTTCGATTGTTGTAAACATAGGAATGTGGTTTGAGAGATTTGTAATTATTGTAACTTCTCTACATAGAGATTACTTACCATCTTCTTGGACAATGTTCTCGCCAACATTTGTTGATATTGGAATTTTCATTGGAACAATAGGTTTCTTCTTTGTATTATTTTTATTGTATTCTAGAACTTTCCCAGTAATTGCACAGGCAGAGGTTAAAACAATATTAAAAGCAACAGGAGATAATTACATAAGAGAAAGAGAAGCAAATAAAGATTCACACCATGAGTAATAAAGTAATATACGCCATTTATAATGACGATGATGTATTGATGAATGCGGTTAAGAAAACCAGAGCAGCTCATCATCATATTGAAGAAGTTTTTACTCCATTCCCAGTACACGGTTTGGATAAAGCTATGGGAATAGCACCATCAAGATTAGCAATTTGCGCCTTTTTGTATGGATGTGTTGGTATCTCTTTTGCAACTTTCATGATGAGTTATATTATGATTCATGATTGGCCTCAGGATATTGGAGGTAAACCAAGTTTTAGTTATATTCAAAATATGCCGGCTTTTGTACCAATTATGTTTGAGATGACTGTATTCTTTGCTGCCCACTTAATGGTAATTACTTTTTATATGAGAAGTAAATTATGGCCTTTTAAGAAAGCTGAAAATCCAGATGTTAGAACTACAGATGATCATTTCTTAATGGAAATTGCTATTAAAGATAATGAAGAAGAATTGGTTTCTTTTTTCAAAAATACAGGTGCTGTAGAAGTTAAAGTAATAGAAAAGAATTAATTTAGATATGAAAAGGGTATATAAAATAACACTATTGTTAGGCATTACTATATTAGTAGCTTCATGCCATAATGATAAAGCGCCGAATTATCAGTATTTTCCAAATATGTATGAGTCAGTAGGCTATGAAACTTATTCAGAGTCTAAAGCTTTCGCAAATGGTCAAGAAGGTCAACTTCCTGCTCAAGGTAGTATTAATAGAGGTTTTGAACCTTATGAATATGAAAACTCTACTGCTGGATATGAATTGGCTAAAGCTAATTTAAAATCACCACTAGATTCATTAGATAGAAATTCTGACAAAGGAAAAGTACTTTATGATATCTATTGTGTCAGTTGTCATGGTGCAACTGGTAATGGTAAAGGAAAATTAGTTGAGAGAGAAAAATTTCTTGGGGTTCCTAGTTATAAAGATAGAGAAATCACTGAGGGAAGTATTTTTCATGTTGAGACGTATGGTTTAAATGCGATGGGTTCTCATGCAAATCAATTAAGTAGTCATGAGCGTTGGTTAGTTGCTGACTACGTTCTAAAACTTAGAAGCCAATTATAATTGTTGAACAAACTGATCGTAATAGATATGTATACATTTTCAAGTAAATTAAAAACTTTTTCTTTTATCTTAATGGCCGTTGGTATATTAGGAATAGGTTATGGTTTTTTTAACGCACCTAAAGATATTCATGAAGTTGAGAATATCCTTTCTGCATCATCACACGGTGGTCACGGTGAAGCACATCATGAAGAAGCTAAACCAGCTCATGAAGCAGATCACGCAACAACAAAACATGCTGCTGAAAGTGAAGCTGATGCACATGCTGAACACGAAGAGCATTTGACTCACGTTTTGCACCAATTGCAAAATAAGCCATGGGCTGCTTTATATGTTGCTTGTATTTTCTTCTTATTAATAACAATGGGAACTTTAGTTTTCTACGCTATTCAACAAGTAGCACTAGCAGGTTGGTCTCCAGTTTTATTTAGAGTTATGCAAGGTATAACAGCTTACCTTCCTTATGGTTCAGTTTTATTTTTTATTTTATTAGTTTTATGTGGTTTGCATTTTAATCATCTTTTTACATGGATGGCTGATGGAGTAACAGATCCTACAAGTGCTAATTATGATAAATTGATTGCTGGTAAAGCAGGTTATTTAAATTTTGGTTTCTGGATTGTTAGAGCTGCTATTTTCTTAATTGGATGGAATGTTTACCGTCATTTTTCAAGAAAAAACTGTTTAGCACAAGATGAAGCAAATGATAATAGTTTTTATAAAAAGAACTTTAATATATCAGCAGGTTTCTTAGTATTCTTTATCGTTTCTGAGTCTATTATGTCTTGGGACTGGATTATGTCGTTTGATCCTCACTGGTTCTCTACATTATTTGGATGGTATGTATTTGCAAGTTTCTTTGTAAGTGGTATCACATTGATTGCTATGGTAACTATTTATTTAAAATCTAAAGGATATTTAGAATATGTAAATACAAGTCATATTCATGACTTAGCTAAATTCATGTTTGGTATCAGTATCTTTTGGACCTACTTATGGTTTTCTCAATTTATGTTGATTTGGTATGCTAATATTCCTGAAGAAATCACTTATTTCATTACAAGAATAGAATTGTATAACTTGCCTTTCTTTGGAGCTGTTGTTATGAATTTTGTTTTCCCATTGTTAATCCTTTTAAATACTGATTTCAAGAGAATTTCATGGGTAATTGTAATGGCTGGAACTGTTATTTTATTAGGTCATTATGTTGATTTCTTTAATATGATTATGCCTGCAACAGTTGGTGATCAATGGTTTATTGGTGTTTCTGAAATCTCATCAGTTCTTTTCTTCCTTGGGTTGTTTATTTTTACTGTATTTACAGCATTAACTAAAGTTCCTTTATTAGCAAAAAGAAATCCTTATATCGAAGAAAGTAAACATTTTCATTATTAATTTTTAAAGAGATAAACAGATGACAAGTTTGTTGGTAATTATAGTTTTAGTTTTATTAGCTGTTGCTTTATGGCAATTGACTAAAATATTCGACCTTACTCAAGTAGGTTCTACATCAGATAGTTCTCAAGTGGCTAATGATAAAGATAATAATGTACAAGGGTATTTGATGTTTGGGTTTTTAGCATTCTTATATATTTTTACAATATATGGTTTGATTGCTTGGGGGAATTTACCTCTGCATACACCAGCTTCAGAACACGGAGGACAAGTAGATAATTTGATGAATATTACTTGGATTTTAATTTTTACAGTTCAGGCAATTACACAAGTTTTATTGCATTATTTTGCTTTTAGATACAAAGGTAAAAAAGATCAAAAAGCCTTATATTTTGCGGATAATAATAAATTAGAAGCATTGTGGAGTATTATTCCTGCAGTAGTTTTGGCTGGTTTGATTCTTTACGGATTGTATGCTTGGACAAATATTATGTTTGTTGATGAAGACGAAGAAGTAATTGAAATTGAAGTTTACGCACAACAATTTAAATGGACTGCAAGAATAGCTGGAGAAGATAATGTTTTAGGTAAAGCTAATGTTCGTTATATTCAAGGAGTAAATACTTTAGGAGTTGATTTAGCTGATCCAAATGCTCAAGATGATATCGTAGTTAGTGAATTACATATTCCTAAAGGGAAAAAAATTCATTTCAAGTTCCGTTCTCAAGACGTTTTGCACTCGGCTTATATGCCTCACTTTAGAGCTCAAATGAACTGTGTTCCTGGTATGGTAACTGAATTTGCTTTTACGCCAATTTACACTACAGCTGAATACAGAGATTTGCCTTATATGATTGAGAAAGTTTCTCATATTAATGATTTAAGAGCAAAGAAAAGTGCTGAGTTAATTGCAAAAGGAGAATCAGGTTTAGATCCGTATACTTTTGATTACTTGTTGCTTTGTAATAAAATTTGTGGTGCATCTCACTATAACATGCAAATGAAAATTATAGTTGATACACCTGAAGATTATAAAAAATGGTTAGCTAGTCAAGCATCACTTGTTAGTCAAGTAAAAGCTTCATTAGAAAAACCTGCTGAAGAACCAGCAGCAACTGAAGGTACAGAACAACCAATTGATACAGTAGCAGCTGAGAAAGTTGTTATGAAATAATTTATTAAGAAAATTTAAAGTATAATATATGTCAGCAGAAGGTCACGATCACGCTCACGATCACGAACACGAACACCACCATAAAGAGACATTCATTACTAAATACATATTTAGTATTGATCACAAAATGATTGCTAAGCAATACCTTATTACAGGTATTATTATGGGGGTTATTGGTATTAGTATGTCTTTGCTTTTTAGAATGCAATTAGCTTGGCCAGAAGAATCTTTTAAAATATTTAATGTTTTATTAGGTGATAAATTCGCTCCAGAAGGAGTAATGGCTAATGATGTTTATCTTGCTTTAGTGACAATTCACGGTACGATAATGGTATTCTTTGTACTTACAGCCGGTTTAAGTGGTACTTTTAGTAACCTACTTATTCCACTTCAAATTGGTGCACGAGATATGGCATCTGGATTTATGAACATGATATCCTATTGGTTGTTCTTTATTTCAGCTGTAATTATGTTATTCTCTTTATTCGTAGAATCTGGGCCTGCTTCATCAGGGTGGACAATTTATCCTCCTTTGAGTGCATTACCACAAGCTATTCCTGGTTCAGGAACAGGTATGACACTTTGGTTAGTATCTATGGCTATATTTATTGCATCTTCATTAATGGGATCTTTAAATTATATTGTTACTGTAATCAATTTGAGAACTAAAGGAATGTCTATGACTAGACTTCCGCTTACAATCTGGACATTTTTTGTAACAGCTATTATTGGTGTTATTTCATTTCCAGTATTGTTGTCAGCAGCTTTATTATTGATTTTCGATAGAAGTTTTGGTACTTCATTCTTCTTATCTGATATTTATATCGCTGGAGAAGTTTTACATTACCAAGGAGGGTCTCCTGTTTTATTTGAACACTTATTCTGGTTCTTAGGACACCCTGAAGTATATATTGTAATCTTGCCTGCAATGGGACTTGTTTCTGAAATTATGGCAACAAACTCTCGTAAACCAATTTTTGGTTACAGAGCGATGATCATGTCAGTTCTTGCAATTGCATTCTTGTCAACTATTGTTTGGGGTCACCACATGTTTATCTCAGGTATGAATCCTTTCTTGGGATCTGTATTTACTTTTACAACATTATTGATTGCAATTCCATCTGCTGTAAAAGCGTTTAACTGGATTACAACTTTATGGAAAGGTAACTTACAATTGAATCCTGCGATGTTGTTCTCTATCGGAATGGTTTCAACTTTCATCACTGGAGGTTTAACAGGAATCATTTTAGGAGATAGTACTTTAGATATTAACGTTCACGATACTTATTTTGTAATTGCTCACTTTCACTTAGTAATGGGTATCTCTGCACTTTACGGAATGTTTGCTGGTATTTACCACTGGTTCCCTAAAATGTTTGGAAGAATGTTAAATAAGAACTTAGGTTATGTACACTTTTGGATTACAGCAGTTTGTGCTTATGGAGTTTTCTTCCCAATGCACTTTATTGGATTAGCTGGTTTACCAAGACGTTATTATACAAATACGAACTTCCCATTATTTGATGATTTACAAAACGTAAACGTATTGATTACTGTTTTTGCATTAGTAGGTGGAGTTTTCCAATTGATATTCTTGTATAACTTCTTTAGTAGTATTTTCTACGGTAAGAAAGCAGTTCAAAATCCATGGAGGTCTACTACATTAGAGTGGACAACTCCAGTAGAACACATACATGGTAACTGGCCAGGAGAAATTCCAGAAGTTCACCGTTGGGCTTACGATTACAGTAACCCAGAACACGAAGATGATTTCGTGCCTCAAACGGTTCCAATGAAACCAGGTGAATCAGTTTTACACCACTAAAATATTTTACAAAAGACCTTCTGAAAAGAGGGTCTTTTTTGTTTTATAGAGTTAAGAAATTCCAAATAAAAAATTCCAAATTCCAAAAAGACTCAGTGTCATTTTGGAATTTTAAAAATTGGTATTTAATTGTATTTTCTATCTTTGTTACATGAATGAAAATTTAGACCCAACAACAAAGGGATACAATCCTGAAGAACTTGATCTTGAAAAAAGATTGAGACCACTTAGTTTTGATGATTTTGCTGGTCAAGATCAGGTTTTAGAAAATCTTAAGGTTTTTGTTGCTGCCGCAAATCAACGAAACGAAGCCTTGGATCATACTTTGTTTCATGGTCCTCCAGGATTAGGGAAAACTACATTGGCTAATATTTTAGCAAATGAGTTAGAAGTAGGAATCAAAATAACTTCTGGTCCAGTATTGGATAAGCCTGGAGATTTAGCTGGTTTGTTGACTAATCTTGAAGAAAGAGATGTTTTGTTTATTGACGAAATACATCGTTTAAGCCCTATAGTTGAAGAATATTTGTATTCGGCAATGGAGGATTTTAAAATTGATATCATGATTGAATCGGGACCTAACGCAAGAACGGTTCAAATTAACTTGAATCCTTTTACCTTAATTGGAGCAACCACTCGTTCAGGACTTTTAACTGCTCCAATGCGTGCTCGTTTTGGAATTTCATCAAGACTACAATATTATACAGTAGAATTGTTGACTACCATTGTACAAAGAAGTGCCTCTATTTTAAAAATGCCTATTTCTATGGAAGCGGCAATTGAAATTGCTGGTAGAAGCAGAGGGACGCCTAGAATAGCCAATGCATTATTACGTAGGGTTCGTGATTTTGCTCAGATAAAAGGAAATGGAACTATTGATATTGAAATTTCGAAATATGCATTACAAGCTTTGAATGTAGATGCACACGGATTAGACGAAATGGATAATAAAATACTAAATACCATCATCGATAAGTTTAAAGGTGGTCCTGTAGGATTGAGTACTTTGGCAACTGCTGTTTCTGAAAGTAGCGAAACTATCGAAGAAGTATACGAACCATTTTTGATTCAGGAAGGTTTTATTATGCGAACACCACGTGGTCGTGAAGTGACCGATAAGGCTTATAAACATTTAGGAAAAGTTAGAAATAATATTCAAGGAGGATTGTTTTAGTGAGGAGATGGAAGAGGGAAGTAGGGAGTTGGAAGTAATCCACAATTAAGAAACCCCTCTTTTAAACTTCTAACTCCCTACTTCCAACTTCCCACAATAAAAATAAAATCATGAGTTTTAAATTCGAAAAATTAATTATCTGGCAGAAATCTATGGATTTTGGAGAAGAGATTAATTCTATTATTAAAGACTTTCCTAAGCATGAAATGTATAATCTTTCGTCTCAAATGTTAAGAGCTTCGGATTCTGTTGCTTTAAATATTTCTGAAGGAGCTATCGAACAGTCTAATCCTGAATTTAGTAGGTTTTTGATCTATTCCGTTCGATCGTTAGCTGAAGTTGTTACTTGTTTATATAAAGCAAAAAGAAGAGGTTATATTAGTAATGAGTTTTTTGATAAATTATATAAAGACTCGTTTGATTTGATGAACATGACTATTGCATTCAAAACGAAATTTAAATAATAATGGCTTCTTCCAGCTCCCAACTTCAAGCTTCCCGCTATACTTCATTCATAAAATCCGAAGCCAAACGCCTCGGATTTTTGTCTTGTGGTATATCTAAAGCAGGTTTCTTGGAAGAAGAAGCTCCTCGATTAGAAAATTGGTTGAATAAAAACCATAATGGGCAAATGGCGTATATGGAGAATAATTTCGACAAACGCCTCAATCCGACATTGCTGGTTGATGATGCTAAAAGTGTGGTGTCGCTTTTGCTTAATTATTATCCCGAAAAAGAGCAAATTCAGGATTCATTCAAAATTTCGAAATATGCTTATGGTAAGGATTATCACTTTGTAATCAAAGAAAAATTAAAGGAATTGCTTTTCTCTATTCAAGAAAATATCGGAGAAGTTTCAGGTCGTGTTTTTGTTGATTCTGCTCCAGTTTTAGACAAAGCCTGGGCTGCTAAAAGCGGTTTGGGTTGGATTGGGAAAAATAGCAATCTGCTGACACAAAAAGTAGGCTCTTTTTATTTCATAGCTGAATTAATTATCGATTTGGATTTAGAATATGATTATGCTACAACAGATCACTGCGGAAGCTGCACTGCTTGTATTGACGCTTGTCCTACACAGGCCATTGTAGCTCCATATATTGTAGATGGAAGTAAATGTATTTCGTATTTTACTATAGAGCTTAAAGAAAATATTCCTGCCGAAATGAAAGGTCATTTTGATGATTGGGTTTTTGGTTGCGATACGTGTCAGGATGTTTGTCCATGGAATCGATTTTCGAAAAGTCATAATGAACCTTTGTTTAATCCAAATCCGGCTTTACTTTCGATGACTAAAAAGGATTGGGAAGAAATGACTGAAGAAACTTTTAAAATTGTTTTTAAAGATTCGCCCGTTAAAAGAACCAAATTCGAAGGCTTGAAGCGAAATGTCAATTTTTTGAAGCAATAAAAAAACAGTTGTAAAACGAAATTATAAATTATTTATTTCTGCTTTTTTAACTTTTTTTTATATATTTATAGTTCTTAAAAAATTATCAATATGACTGTAAATCAAATATTAAGCACAAAAGGAAGCAATGTGTATTCAATTGTTTCTTCTATTAGCGTCTATGATGCTATTAAGGTAATGGGAGAGAAAAATGTTGGTGCAATATTAATTATTGAAGAAGGCCAATTAAAAGGTATTTTGTCTGAGCGAGATTATGCTCGAAAAATTGTCCTTAAAGGGAAATCGTCCAAAAATACTTTGGTGAACGAAATTATGGTTAGTAAAGTAATTACAGTTCAGCCTACAGATGATTTGGATTATTGTATGGAAATGATGATTTCAAGAAGAATTCGACATTTACCAGTGGTTGAAGATGATAAAGTAATAGGATTAATTTCTATTGGAGATGTGGTAAAATCGATTATAGAAAAGCAAAAAGAAACAATTCAACTCCTCGATTCTTACATTAACGGAACCCAATCTTAAGTTTTAATTTCAGTTTTAAAGTATATATTCAAGCTGCAAGTTCTTTGCAGCTTTTTTTATGTGACTAATAATTAGTTTTTTATAAAAGAATTATGAAAATGTTAACTTTTTAAGTTAAGACTTCTATCTTTGTGTATAAGATAAAACTGCCATAATGGATAAAGATAGCAAAAGAAAAGAAGCCTTATTATACCACGCCGAACCAACTCCTGGTAAAATTCAAGTTGTACCAACAAAGAACTATGCTACTCAAAGAGATTTGTCATTAGCTTATTCTCCGGGTGTGGCTGAACCTTGTTTAGAAATTGCAAAGGATATTAATAATGTTTATAAATATACGGCTAAGGGAAACTTGGTTGCTGTAATTAGCAATGGAACTGCTGTTTTAGGACTTGGAGATATCGGACCCGAGGCCTCTAAGCCAGTAATGGAAGGTAAAGGCTTGTTGTTTAAGATTTTTGCAGATATTGATGTATTTGACATTGAAGTCAATACTAAAAATGTTGAAGAGTTTATCCAAACAGTAAAAAATATTGCTCCCACTTTTGGAGGAATTAATTTGGAAGACATTAAAGCGCCAGAATCTTTTGAAATTGAACGCAGGTTAGTAGAAGAGTTGAATATTCCTGTAATGCACGATGATCAACACGGAACTGCCATTATTTCGGCAGCTGCTTTAATCAATGCATTGGAATTAGCCGCTAAAAAACCAGAAAATATTAAAATGGTCATTTCTGGAGCAGGTTCTGCTGCTTTAGCTTGTGCTGATTTATATGTCTTGCTTGGAGTTCAAAAAGAAAATATTTTAATGTTTAATAGCAAAGGTGTTTTGACAAAAGACAATCCTTCGCTTTCTGTTTTACAACAAAAGTATGCTCAGGATATTAAAGCTATTAGTTTAGTAGAGGCAATTAATAATGCTGATGTATTTATTGGATTGTCTTCTGGGGATATTATGACAGCAGAAATGTTGGCGAGTATGGCTAGTAATCCGATTGTTTTTGCAATGGCAAACCCTAATCCAGAGATTGATTATAACTTGGCGATTTCAACCCGCAAGGATGTAATTATGGCTACAGGAAGATCAGATCATCCTAATCAGGTGAATAATGTTCTTGGATTTCCTTATATTTTTAGAGGCGCACTAGATGTTCGTGCTACCAAGATTAACGAAGAAATGAAAATGGCAGCGGTTAAAGCATTAGCTTCTTTGGCTAAAGAATCGGTGCCAGAACAGGTAAATGTGGCTTATGGTGCTACCAAATTAGTTTTTGGAAAAGAATACATTATCCCTAAACCATTTGATCCTAGGTTGATTAGTGTTGTTTCTCCGGCTGTTGCCAAAGCAGCAATGGATTCGGGTGTAGCTTTGAATCCTATTTCGGATTGGAATAAATACATAGAAGAGCTTACAGAGCGATTAGGTAATGATAATAAAATGGTTCGTTTGATTACCAATCGAGCTAAAATGGCTCCTAAACGAATTGTGTTTTCAGAAGCAGATCATTTGGATGTTTTAAAAGCAGCCCAAATTGTTCATGAGGAAGGAGTGGGGTTTCCTATTTTGATGGGAGATAAAGAAATTATTCAGGAGTTAAAAGCGGAATTGGGTTTTGATGCTGATATCGAAATTATTGATCCTAAAGCAGCTGAAGAAAATTCGAGAAGAAATAGATATGCAACTACTTACTGGCAATCTAGAAAAAGACGAGGAATCACTTTATTAGATGCGCAAAAACTAATGCGAGAACGCAATTATTTTGCCGCGATGATGGTGAACACTGGAGAAGCTGATGGATTGGTAACAGGTTATACCAGAAGTTATGCTACTGTAATCAAACCCATGTTGCAACTAATTGATAAGGATTCTGATGCATCGATTGTTGCTACAACTAATATGATGATGTCTTCCAGAGGCCCTATGTTTTTATCGGATACGGCAATTAATATTGATCCATCGGCTGAAGATTTGGTTAAAATTGCATTGATGACGGCTAAAACAGCTAGAATTTTTGGAGTAGAACCTGTTATCGCAATGGTTTCTTATGCTAATTTTGGTTCTTCAATTAATCAAAAAGCATCAAAAGTAAGAGATGCCGTGGCTTATTTGCATGAAAATCATCCTGATTTAATTGTTGATGGAGAAATTCAGGCGGATTTTGCTTTGAATCCTGAAATGTTGAGCCAAAAATTTCCGTTCTCTAAATTGGCTGGAAAAAAAGTAAATACTTTGGTTTTTCCTAATCTTGATTCGGCTAATATTACCTATAAATTAATGAAAGAATTGTACAAAACGGGTTCGATAGGTCCTATTATGATGGGAATGGGGAAACCAGTTCATATTTTTCAATTAGGAGCTAGTGTAGAAGAAATGGTTAATATGGCAACAATTACGGTTATTGATGCTCAAGAAAAAGAGATTAAAAATACAATTCAAAATAAATAATATATTATTACCAGATGATTGCACATTTACAAGGGAAGCTTGTTGAAAAATCGCCAACACAGCTTGTTATTGATTGTGGCGGAGTAGGCTATGAGGTTCATATTTCGTTACATACTTATTCCTTGCTTCCTACTTCTGATTTTATAAAAGTATTCACTTATCTTCAAATTAAAGAAGATGCACATACTATTTTTGGTTTTGTTGAAAAATCCGAACGAGAGATTTTTAAATTGTTGTTATCTGTTTCCGGAATTGGAGCGGGTATTGCAAGAACCATGTTATCTTCATTAGACCCAAAACAAATTACTAATGCAATAGCTTCTGGCGATGTAGGTACAATTCAGTCAATCAAAGGGATAGGGAGTAAAACGGCACAAAGAGTAATTTTAGATTTAAAAGAAAAAGTATTAAAATTGTACGATTTGGACGAAGTTTCTATATCACAAAGCAATACGAATAGAGATGAAGCGTTATCTGCATTAGAAGTTTTAGGATTTGTTAAAAAAGCTTCAGAAAAAGTAATAGATAAAATTGTAAAAGAGGATCCAGATGCATCTGTAGAATCCATTATTAAGCAAGCTTTAAAAAGCTTATAAAAGCACGGAAAAACCAATTGTATGCATGAAATTTGTATTGTTTTGGCATTTTTATTATGTGGTTTTGTATCCTTGGCACAAGTAAACGAATCAGTTCAGGATACAACAAAAAAAGGATATTCATTAGGAAAAGTTCAAATCAAAGATCCTAAGAGTGTTTTGGCTGCATATACTTATGATCCCAAAACGGATCGGTATATTTACACTAATTCTGTTGATGGATTTTCAATTAAGTATCCCATAATTTTGACTCCAAAAGAATATGAAAGTTTAGTTTTGAAAGAATCAATGAAAGATTATTTCAAAAAGAAATCGGATGCAATTGACGGAAAAAAACAAGGAAGTGAGGAAGATAAAAAGGATTTGTTGCCTAGATATTACATAAAATCAGGTTTGTTTGAATCTATTTTTGGAAGCAATACCATCGATGTAAAACCTACAGGTTCGGTAGAAATGGACATGGGAGCTCGTTTTACAAGACAAGACAATCCTTCATTTTCTCCAAGAAATAGATCCAATCTCGCTTTTGATTTTGACCAAAGGATTAGTATGAGTTTGATGGGGAAAGTAGGAACCAGACTCAATGTGAATGCTAATTATGATACCCAATCTACTTTTGCTTTTCAAAATTTATTAAAATTAGAATATGCTCCCACCGAGGATGATATTATTCAGAAAATTGAAATAGGAAATGTGAGCATGCCTTTAAACAGTTCACTAATTAGAGGAGCACAGAGTTTATTTGGTGTAAAAGCGCAATTGCAATTTGGAAAGACAATGGTTACAGGTGTTTTTTCCGAACAAAAATCGCAAACTAAAACTGTCGTTTCTCAGGGTGGAGGAACAGTGCAAGATTATGATATTTTTGCATTGGATTATGATACAGACAGACACTTCTTTTTATCTCAGTATTTTAGAAACAGATACGACATTGCATTAAGAAATTATCCTTTTATCGATAGTAGAGTGCAAATTACCCGAATTGAAGTTTGGGTTACTAATAAACAAACGCGTCTTAATACCACATCAAATAATCTTAGAAATGTTATAGCAATTCAGGATTTAGGAGAAGCTCAACTCTCAGGGTTAGCTGATAGCGAAGTGGTGGTTTTAAATCCGTCAACAGGAATGTTTAATAATCCTGTCAATTCGCCTTCGGACAATTCGAATAATAAATACGATCCTGCACAAATTCAATCGGGTAGTGGATTGTTGAATTCTAATATTCGAGAAATGGCAACGTCGAGTTCTGGATTCAATAGCACCGTAATTGAAGGTCAGGATTATTCGAAACTAGAAAATGCTCGAAAATTGACAACTAATGAATATACGTATCATCCTCAATTGGGTTATATTTCCTTGCAACAAAGATTGTCGAATGATGAAATTTTAGCAGTTTCTTTCGAATATACCATAGGAGATCAGGTGTATCAAGTGGGGGAATTTGGTAATGATGGTGTTGATGCCACGTTAGTTACAGGAACGCAACAATCGACTCAGGCAGTAGTTACACAAAGTTTGATTTTGAAAATGCTGAAAAGTAATTTAACAAATGTAAGAAATCCAGTTTGGAACTTGATGATGAAAAATATTTATCAAATTCCTGGAGCTTACCAAATCAAACAAGAAGATTTTAGATTCAATATTCTTTATACAGACCCTTCGCCTTTAAATTACATTACACCAGTAACTGGAAATCCTTTTCCAACGAGTCCATCAGCAGAAAACAGAGTGGCTGAAACACCATTATTGAATGTTTTTAATTTGGATAAATTAAATTTCAACAACGATCGTCAAGTGGGTGGAGATGGTTTTTTTGATTTTGTTCCAAATTTGACTGTCGATCCTCAAAACGGGCGCATTATTTTTACCACTAAAGAGCCTTTTGGAGAATTATTATTTAATAAATTATCCAATCCAAATTCTACTGAAGATTATAATAGTCCTGCTACTTATAATGCGAATCAAAACAAGTATGTTTTTAGTAGTATGTACCGGGTAACTCAGGCAAAAGCATTGGAAGATAGTGATAAGAATAAATTCTTGTTAAGAGGAAAATTCAAATCTTCAGCTGGAGATGGAATTCCAATTGGTGCTTTCAATGTACCGCAAGGTTCTGTTGTAGTTACCGCAGGAGGAAGAGTTTTAGTGGAAGGGGTTGATTATAGTGTAAATTATCAATTAGGTAGAGTTCAAATTCTAGATCCTTCATTGCAGGCATCAAATACGCCAATTAATGTTTCACTCGAAAACAATTCTATTTTTGGTCAACAAACCAGAAGATTTATGGGAGTAAATGTGGAGCATAAATTTTCGGATAACTTTACTTTAGGTGGAACTTTTTTAAAAATGACCGAAAGACCATTTACTCAAAAATCCAGTTACGGTCAGGAATCGGTTAACAATACTATTTTTGGATTCAATACTAATTTCTCAACTGAGGTTCCCTTTTTTACCAGATTAGTAAATATGCTTCCTAATATTGATACCGATGTACCTTCGAATTTATCTTTAAGAGGAGAAATTGCATTTTTAAAGCCTGATGTCCCAAAAGCAGATCAATTTCAAGGCGAGTCAACTTTGTATATAGATGATTTTGAAGGTTCGCAATCTACCATCGATATGCGTTCGGCTTATTCTTGGAGTTTGGCATCAACACCAGAAGAAAATACAAATAGTCTCTATAACTTTAATGCTAAAAATAATGATTTGACTTATGGTTATAAAAGAGCAAAATTAGCTTGGTACACCGTAGATCCCGTTTTTTATGTTCAAAAACCATCTGGAATTTCTAATGATGATATTTCGTTAAATTCAACCAGAAGAATTTTTAGTGAAGAATTATATCCCTTATTAGATATTGCTCAAGGGCAAACACAAGTAATTAGCACCTTAGATTTAACCTACTTCCCAACCGAAAGAGGACCGTATAATAATAACTCTAATTTTAGTTTAACTCCAAGAGAAAATTTTGGAGGAATAATGCGTTCGTTAAGTTCTACTAATTTCGAACAAGGAAATGTAGAGTACATTCAGTTTTGGGTTTTAGATCCTTATGTAGGTAATGGAAGAGCTGAATCTACTAACACAGGTAAAATCTATTTTAATCTTGGAGAAATATCTGAAGACATCTTAAAAGACGGGAGAAAACAATTTGAAAATGGATTAGGACCCGATCAGGTAAAGGTAAATCCACAACCCATTTGGGGAGATGTTCCTGCTTCGCAATCGTTAATTTATGCTTTTGATACTGATCCCAATAATAGAAGAAATCAGGATGTAGGATTAGATGGTTTGCCTAGTAGTGCTGAAGGCGCTATTTATGACAATTTTGCTTCTGAACCAGATCCAGCAGCCGATGATTACACCTTTTATTTAAATACAAACGGAGGAGTTTTAGATCGTTATAAAAATTATAACGGTACAGAAAATAATTCAGCAGTTGATATTAATGATCCTAATCGAGGAGCTACTACACTTCCAGATGTTGAAGATATCAATCGAGACAATACCATGAATACCATCAATGCGTATTATGAATACAGTATTGACATGAGACCAAACATGGTTCCTGGAGAAAATTATGTAACTGATGTTAGAGAAATTCAGGCTACTTTGCCCAATGGTGATGTGACTGATGCAAGATGGGTTCAGTTTAAAATTCCAGTTTCATCGCCAGAAAATACTATTGGTAATATTTCTGATTTTAGATCTATTCGTTTTATGCGAATGTTTATGACAGGATTTGAAGACGAAGTAACAGTGCGTTTTGGAGCTTTAGATTTAGTACGAGGCGATTGGAGAAGGTATACCAACACATTAGATCCTAATGATACTAATGTTGATGATGATAATACAGAATTAGCCGTTTTAGCAGTAAACGTTCAGGAGAATGACGAAAGATGTCCAGTAAATTACATCACGCCTCCTGGTGTTCAAAGAGAGCAATTGTATAATAACAATACGTTGATTAATCAAAACGAACAATCCTTATCATTACGGGTTTCGGGAGATGGTTTAGAGCCAGAAGATGCCAGAGCCGTTTTTAAAAATGTAAGCGTAGACATGCGTCAGTTTAAAAAATTGAAAATGTTTTTGCATGCTGAATCTTTGCCAGGTGAGATTGCTATTGATGATGATGAAATGGTTGGGTTTATCCGTTTTGGTAATGATTTTACGCAAAATTTCTATCAAATTGAAATTCCATTAAAAACAACAAAAACAACATCTGGTAATTGTACATACACTGCTGATGAAGTTTGGCCTCAAGCCAATGAGATTGATTTGGCTTTATCATTATTGACTAGTTTAAAAATTGAAGCCAAAGGAGTAGATCCAAGTACATTGCCACTGGACGGGATTTATTATAGAAACGAAGATGAATTGGACGGCAGTTTAGCTAATAAAATTAATAAACTGCGATTAGGGATTAAAGGAAATCCAAATTTCGGGTTGGTTCGTACTTTGATGGTCGGGATTAAGAGTAATGTAACTCATAAAGATATTAAAGGAGAAGTTTGGTTCAATGAACTTCGTTTGTCTGAAATGGATAACAAAGGCGGAATGGCGGCAGTATTAAATGTAGATACAAATTTTGCCGATTTTGCTACAATTTCTGCAACAGGAAAAATGAGCACCGTTGGATTTGGTACTATTGAACAAGGACCAAATGAAAGAAGCAGAGAGGATATTCAGCAGTATAATATTGTAACTAATCTTAATTTAGGACAATTATTGCCTAACAAATGGGGAATTAACCTGCCTTTTAATTACAGTGTAGGAGAAGAAACTATCAAGCCAGAATACGACCCGTTTAATCAGGATATCAAATTAAAACAACTTTTAAGCGAAACCGATGATGCTGATGAAAGAGCTAATTTAAGAAACCGTGCTATAGATTATACAAAACGAACAAGTATTAATTTTATTGGAGTAAGAAAGCAAAGAGGAGCAGAACAAAAACCACATATTTACGATCCAGAGAATTTTACTTTTTCGCAATCATTCAATAAAGTGGAACGTCATGATTATGAAATTGAAGATTATTTAGATCAGCAAGCAACTACATCAGTGGATTATGCTTACAGTTTTGAAAATAAACCTGTAGAGCCTTTTAAGAAAACGCAATTCATGAAAAAAAGCAGTTATTGGAAGATGTTAAGTGATTTTAATTTTAATTATTTACCTTCTAATGTTACTTTCAATACCAATATTAACCGACAGTACAACCGCCAACAATTTAGACAAGTAGATAATGTTCCCGGACTTGAACTGGATCCTTTGTATCGAAGAAATTTTGGTTTTAATTACAACTATGGTTTTAACTATAATTTGACAAAATCATTGAAATTTAGCTATGCAGCTACAGCCAATAATATTGTTAAAAACTATCTAGATCAAGATGATTTGCCAATGGAAGATTTCTCTATCTGGGACAGTTATTGGGATATTGGAGATCCAAATAGACATACACAGCAATTGGTTTTAAACTATGATTTGCCTATTAATAAGATTCCGCTGTTTAGTTTTGTGAAATCAAATTATTCATACACGGGAGATTACAGTTGGCAAAAATCAGCCAATGCTTTGTCTGAAATAGAAGTCAATGGAACAGCTTTTAATTTAGGAAATACAGTTCAAAATGCGCGTACCAATAATTTGAATACTACTTTCAATATGGATATGTTGTACAAATATTTAGGTTTGTCCAAAAAACCTAAAGCAGCAGCGAGACCAACGCCAGCTGCTGCCCCAAAACCAGGACAAAAAATTACTAATACGCCAGTTAAACCACAAGCACAAGGCAATGTGTTTGTTGATGGTTTAATGGGAGTTTTGACTAGCGTTAAGAATATCCAAATTAATTACACCGAAAATAGCGGAACATTATTACCTGGATATACACCAAGTGTAGGGTTTTTAGGTTCTTCTAGACCAACATTAGGGTTTATTTTTGGTAGTCAGGATGATGTACGCTATCAAGCAGCCAAGAGCGGTTGGTTGACTAATTATCAGGAATTCAATCAAAATTATACTGAGGTAACTAACAAAGAGTTGAGAGCTACTGCTAATGTAGATTTGTTTCCGGATTTAAAAATCGATTTAACGATGGACAGATCATTTTCTGAAAACTATTCAGAGCAATATGATGTTTCTTCTGATGGAACTTACAATTCGCGTTCTCCTTATAATTATGGAATGTTTTCTATTTCTACTGTATTAATCAAAACATCATTCTCCACTAGCGATGAAACTCAGTCTGCAGCTTTTGATGATTTTAGAGCCAATCGATTAACCATTGCCAATCGTTTAGCTCAAGATTATTACGGAGCAGGAAATCCAATTCCTAGATATGGAGATGATTTGAATCCTATTCCAGCACCTGCTGTTGATCCTAATAATGATCCTGATAAAAAGAAAAGAGAGATATATACTTCTAATGCTGGTTATCCGTTAGGATTTGGAAAAAACAATCAATCGGTATTGTTGCCAGCCTTTGTTGCGGCTTATACGGGAACAGATGTCGAAAGTGTTTCTAAAGGAATTTTTAGAAGTTTTCCTATTCCTAACTGGACGTTAAAGTATAACGGCTTGATGCGTTATGGTATCTTTAAAAAGAATTTCAGACGTTTTTCTCTGCAACACGCTTATAGAGCTTCGTACACGATTAACCAATTCAGATCTAATTTTGATTATGATAATAATCCTTCGGGGACGGATGATGGTGGGAATTTTTATAACAAAACACTTATTTCGAATGTCAATTTAGTAGAACAATTCAGCCCATTGGTTCGAATGGATTTCGAATTGAAAAATTCATTAAAAGTACTAACAGAGATTAAAAAAGACCGAGCTTTATCAATGAGTTTTGATAATAATTTATTGACTGAAGTAAAAGGACTTGAATATGTAGTAGGTTTAGGGTATCGCTTTAAGAATGTTATTTTTTCTTCAAGATTGGCTGATAATCCTACAGGAGTGATAAAAGGAGATATTAATATGAAAGCCGATTTATCGTATAGAAATAACCAAACCATTGTACGTTACTTAGATTATGATAACAATCAATTGGCAGGTGGGCAAAATTTATGGTCTTTGAAAGTAACTGCCGATTATTCGTTCAGTAAAAACCTTACGGCTATTTTCTATTATGATCATTCGTTTTCTCAAGCTGTAATATCTACTTCGTTTCCAATAACTAATATTCGATCAGGATTTACACTTCGATATAATTTTGGGAATTAATTTCCAAAATCTAAACCAAATTTAAACTGAAGATTGTTACATTTGCAGAATAAAAAATTATCATACATCAATTACTATTATTATGAGTATACCAGCAGATTTAAAGTACACTAAAGACCACGAATGGGTAAACCTAGAAGGCGATATTGCAACAGTAGGAATTACGCATTTTGCTCAAAAAGAGTTAGGTGATATTGTTTATGTTGAAGTAGAAACTTTAGATCAAACACTTGAAAAAGATGAAGTCTTTGGTACGGTAGAAGCAGTAAAAACTGTTTCTGATTTGTTTCTTCCTTTGTCTGGAGAAATTATTGAATTCAATACTGGACTAGAAGATGATCCTGAGTTAGTAAATTCAGATCCTTATGGAGCGGGATGGATGATAAAAATTAAAGTTTCAGATTTAGCTGAAATTGACACTTTATTAACTGCTGAAGGGTATAAAGAACTAATAGGTGCTTAAGAAAATTTGTTTAGGAGCCGCTTTCATATGGACAGGGATTATTCTGTGCCTGTGTTTAGTTCGAATGAGTGAGCTTCCTGCAATAACAATTCCTTATGTCGATAAAATCGTTCATGCTTTTTTTTATTTTTTATTTAGCTTATTGTGGTTTTATGCACTTCGTTTTTATTTTAACAAACAAAGACGAGCCAAACTTTTAATGATCGTTTTTTTTCTAGCGCTGTTTTTTGGAATTGCAATAGAACTATTTCAAAACTATCTTACCACATATAGAAATGGAGATGTTCTGGATGTTATAGCAAATACAAGCGGTTCTTTGTTGGCTATTTTTGTTATTATTCTTTTAGATAAAAAAGATTTTTTAAGTAAAATCTCTAAATAAATAGAAATCCTGCTTCGGCGGGATTTTTTATTAAAACAAAATTGTAGTAACATTATAAAATTGCTGTCGAATCAAAAAAGAGAACCATAGTGCATTTAAAATTTAAATGTATTTTTGTGGGCAAAGCACCAATGCTAAAGCAATAATCCATGGATATTCGATCATTTATAGATTCTACTTATTTAAAAACAGCTCTTCAAGCAGAACTTGACGAAAGTCAGAACCAGGTTGTAGTAGAAACTTTTATTACAGAAGCTATCGAGGAAGGTTTTAAACTAATTATGATTCGTCCCGAAATGGTTGTTCTGGCAAAACAAATGATTTCGCCATCGGATTCTAATCTGGCAATAGGAACCGTAATTGATTTTCCAGAAGGACAATCCAGTATTGAAAAAAAATTAGAAGAAGCCCATCAGGCAATCATTGATGGTGCTGACGAATTGGATTTTGTTTGCAATTATCAGGCTTTTAAAAATGGTAAAATAGATTTGGTGAAAGATGAAATTCTTCGAGGAACGCAATTGGCTTTAGAAAACAATAAAATAATCAAATGGATTATTGAAGTGGCTGCTTTAACGGATAAGCAAATTATTCAGTTGTCGGCTTTGATAAAAAATGTTGTGATTACTCATTTTAAAGAAGATGATTATGCAGCTGTTTTTGTAAAATCGTCTACGGGATTTTATAAAACAAAAAATAATGAACCCAATGGCGCTACAATTCCGTCAATAATTATGATGTTAGAAAATGCATCGCCTCTTCCGGTAAAAGCAGCTGGCGGAGTTCGAAATTATGAAGATGCTGTGGCAATGATAAAATTAGGAGTAAAACGAATAGGAACTTCATCAGCAAAAGCAATTTTAAAAGGAGCAAACAACCAAAATGACTATTAAATAAAGATGAATAACAATATGAATAAAAGCCTGCTAATTTTATTTTGCTGCTTCGGTTCCATTTTGACTTTCGCTCAGGATAATGATTTGAATGCAAGAGTAGCGCTAACTGCCGAGAGATTTCCAGTTTTTCCAAATTGCGAAAGTCTAGAAGGAAAGACATTAGAAAATTGTTTTTATAATGAAGTGCAAGAATTTGTTTTTCAAAATTTTGTTGTTCCTGAAGATTTGATGCAAAATAATTTTCAAGGCAACGTAAAAGTATTATTTGAAGTAGATGAAAATGGTGTTTTTAAAGTAATTTATGTCAACGCTGTTGATGAAAAGTTGATTACCGAAACCAAACGTGTTTTTGCAAAATTTCCAAAAATTACTGCCGCTACTTATAATGGAAAGCCAGAATATTCTAAATACAATATTACCATCGCCATTCCGCTAAAAAGTCCATCAGCTTTAGCAGCCGAGAATTTGGCAAAAGCAGATGTTCTTAGAAATACCACTCCGCAATTGACCGAATTGGATAGTATTGTGTATAAAAAATACAATAATCCAGAATTTGAAAGTCATTTGAATATTCCTTTTTCGCACAGTTATTATGCGCAATTTGATTCGGCTATAAATCAAGTTGGAAGTAATAACCATACGGCTTCTAAGCCATTTTCGTATGCCGAAGTAGCTAAATATTACAATTTCAAGCAAGAGAATGAAAAACTGAAGAAAAAAACTTCGGGCTGGTGGACTAGAAAATTATGGAATGAAAATACGGTGGAGATTCGAGGCGAAGATTATTGGTTTACTGTAAATCCGGTATTGGATTTGCAAGTGGGTAGATCTTCTGGAAATAATTCGACTAATACTTATGTAAATACGCGCGCCATTAATTTTAGAGGAGGTTTAGGGGAAAAATTGAATTTTTCGACTACTATTTTCGAAAGTCAAGGACGTTTTGCAGACTACTTTAATCGTTATGCTGAATCATTAAAACCTTCTGGAGGAAATCCAGCGATTATTCCAGGAGTAGGAATTGCTAAAGATTTTAAAACTGATGGCTATGATTTGCCTTTGGCTGAAGCCAATTTGACTTTTGCTCCCAGTAAATTTTTGGATTTGCAATTGGGTTATGGTAGAAATTTTATTGGAGATGGTTATCGTTCTTTATTAGAAAGTGATGGTGCTAGTCCGTATCCTTATTTCAAGTTGAATACTACGTTTTGGAAATTAAAATATACTAATACTTTTACGTGGCTTAAAGATGTGCGTCCGGAAGTAACTGTGGATAGAACCTATGCGACTAAGTTTATGGCGAATCATTATTTGAGCTGGAATGTTTCTAATAAATTGAATTTAGGTTTCTTCGAATCGGTGATTTGGAACAATTCGAATGACAGAGGTTTTGATGCCAGTTTTATCAACCCAATTATTTTTTACCGTTCGGTAGAATTTGCTTCTTCTTCAAGATCAGGAAATGCCGTTTTGGGATTGACTTTTAAATACAAATGGGACAACCAAATTAATTTTTACGGACAATTTATTCTAGATGAATTCTCCTTGGGTGATATTAAAAGAAGAGATAATAGTTGGAAAAACAAATACGGATACCAATTAGGAGCTAAGTATTACAATGCTTTTAATGTGTCTAATTTATTACTGCAAGTAGAATATAATAGAGTGCGACCTTATGTGTATTCTCATTCTGATCCAATTACGAATTACGGGCACAACAATCAAAGTTTGGGTCATCAATGGGGTGGAAATTTCAGTGAGTTTTTAGCTATTGCACGTTATCATAAAGGAAGGCTTTTTGCTGATGCTAAATTTACAGTTGGATTACGAGGGTTTGATTTTGCTGATTCTGGAGATACTTCTAATTACGGTGGAAATATCTATAGAGATTATGATGAGGGACGTTTTGCTGATTCTGGCGTAAAAGTAGGGCAAGGAAATAAAACTGATTTTTTTATGGCTGACATTCAAGGCGGTTACTTGGTTAATCCATCCACTAATTTGAAGCTTTTTGCGAGTTATATTTACAGAGATTTTAATCCGATGCAAAATACAACTACGGTTTTCAAGGAAAGTACCAATTGGTTTTCAATAGGATTACGATCAGATATTTTTAATTGGTATTTTGATTATTAGAAAACAGTCAAGACTTGATTGTTTGTTTAGAAAAATTACATTAAAATAAAACGTCACAATTCAGTTGAGTTGTGGCGTTTTTGCTTTCGAAAATACAGCTACAACTGAGAGCGAAAATACAGATAAAAAAGATTTCGTAACTATTTGTTGTGAATAAAAATAGAATAACATTATCTTTGCTGAGAATGAATCTAAATAAAAATAGTTAGATGGTATCTTTGTTAAAAGCTTTAAAAATGAATTCGAAATTACTTTTTCTTTTGCCTCTTTTTGTATTGTTTACAGTTAATTTGAATGCACAATCGCTTCGTTTAAAAATTGAAAATGAGTCAAAAAAACCAGTTGCTAATGCTTCCATTTCTTCAAATAATAAAATAATTGGAACAACAAATCTTTCAGGAGAAGCTTCAATATTGAATGCTGAAATTGAGAATAATACTATTTTGATTTCGGCTCCAGATTTCCAATCGCTTTCTTATATTTTCACTGATTTGGAAGAACAAAATACTGTTACAATTGTTTTAAATAAGGAAACTCAACTTGATGAAGTAGTCATTACAGCGGGGAGAAAGCAAGAAAATATTAATACGATTCCTTCTTCAATAACAATAATGAGTCGGAAAGAAATAGAACAACAAAGTAGTATTAATAGCAATTTGTCGTCTATTTTAGGAAACGTTATTCCAGGATTAGGAACAGCAACAAATAAGGCAACCAACTCAGGGCAAACGTTGCGTGGAAGACAAGTTTTAGTTTTGCTGGACGGAATTCCGCAATCAACACCCTTGATGAATGGTGCTCGTGATATACGTACTATTGACGCAAATGCAATTGAACGTATAGAAGTTATTAAAGGAGCTACTTCTATTTATGGAAATGGTTCAGGAGGTGGAATTATCAATTATATTACTAAAAAAAGTCCGTTGAATAATAGTTTTCAAGGTGTGACAACTGTAGGTACAACTTTTAACCCGCTTCATAGTAAAGAAACTTTTGGTTATCGTGTGTCTCAATTTTTTAATGGGAGACAAGATAAATTTAGTTATGTTCTGGGAGGATCTTATGATGCTACAGGCTTGCAAAGAGATGCTAAAGGCGTTGCGTTGGGGCAAACGGATGGATTGTCAAACTCGTATCAAGCCAATGCTTTTGCCAAATTAGGGTACGATTTTACCGAAAATACAAGTCTTAACTTATTATATAATTTTTACGGAAGCACTCAGGAGGCCAAATATATTAGTCAGGCGGGTGTTTATGGACAAGCTCCAACTATTGGTGTTCGGGGTACAGAACCAGGCAAAAAAGCGGGTACACCTTACAATCATAATTTTATGTTGACATTTTCGAAGAATAATTTATTCGAAACAACTCAATTGGACGTTTCGGCTTACTTAAATTCGTTTCAATCTATGAATCGTTATGTAGCTAGTGCTTCTGGTTGGTATGGTCCAGGACAAACGATGATTAATTCAGATAAAAAAGGAATTCGAATCAATATGAATACACCTTTCACCATTGCTTCATTGTCTTCTGAAATTACTTATGGTATTGATGTTTTGAATGATGTTACTTTTCAGGATTTGGTAGATGGTCGCGTTTATATCCCTAAAATGAATATGGTAAACATTGCTCCTTATGCGCAATTGAAAATGGATGTTTTAGAAAACTTGATTTTTAAAGGGGGAATTCGTTACGAAAACGCAACAGTTCGTGTTAAAGATTATAATACGCTTGCTACTGGAGAAGGAAATGCAGGAAGTATTTTTGTAGAAGGAGGGAAAATTCCATACAATGCAACGATGTTTAATGCTGGTTTACGTTTTAATAAATATGAAGTTTTTAATCCGTTTGTGAGTTTTTCTCAGGCATTTGCTATTAATGAATTAGGTCGAATTTTAAGAAGAGCTGACGAAAATACAATTGAAAGTTTAGAAACCGATCCGATTATTACTAATAATTATGAAGCTGGTTTTTCAAGTAAGTTCTATAATTTTAATTTAACCGCAGCTTATTATATTAGTACTTCAAAATTAGGAGCGAACTTGGTTGATGTAGGTGGTTATTTAGTAGCACAACGTGAACCTGAAAAAGTTCATGGATATGAAATAACATTAGATTATAGATTTTCTAATAAGCTTAACGTTGGCGGAAGTTATTCATATGTAGAAGGAAAAGCTGAATTTGATGATGGAAGCAAGGTTTACCTTAACGGTTCTCGTATTGCTCCGCCTAAAGCCACTGGTTTTGTTACTTATAAACCTACTTCCGACTGGAATTTACAATTGTCATGGGTGAATACAGGTTGTCGTGACCGTTTTGAATTGAATAGTAGTGGAAGATATAATAATAGTGAAGGGCCTATTTCGACTGTGAATTTAGTGAACTTTGCAGGAAGTTATTCATTCAATGAAAACTGGTCATTGAATTTAGGAGTAGAAAATTTATTGAATAATTATTATTATCCAACTGTAAGTCAGTACCGAGCTTTACCCGCTGAATATGTACTTGGAAGTGGTATGACAACAACTTTAAATTTGCGATATAAATTTTAATAATGGTTAAAAAAAAACTATTATGGTTGCACAAATGGTTGGGTTTGATTTCAGGACTTGTGGTCTTGATTGTCAGCCTTACCGGATGTCTTACGGTTTTTCAGGATGAGATACAGCTGATGACTCATCCTGAGAAATTTTATACTGAAAAGCAAAATCTGCAGCCTTCTAAAACTGTTCCACTAAGCCAACTGATTGGTATTGCTGAAGCAAAATTAAATTCAGGCGAACTGATAAGCCGTGTTGAAGTTTTTCCTGAAAAAAACAGAACTTGGATTTTTAGAGCAATAAAAATAAATAAAGATGATTTTTTCTACTCTGATTATTTTACTTATTACAAACGAGTATTTGTAAATCCTTATACTGGAAATGTGCAAGTTGTTGAAAATACCAAAGAAAATTTTTTCCAAATTGTGCTTCAGTTGCACATGAATTTACTTTTAGGGAAAAAATATGGTCATGTTCTGGTAGGTTTTTCAACAATCTTTTTTGCTGTTTTGTCACTCACTGGGATTGTTTTATGGTGGCCTAAAAAATGGAAACCTAAAACAATAAAGAATAGTTTTTCGATCAATTTTAAAGCAAAAAGCAAAAGACTTAATTATGATTTGCATAATGTTTTGGGCTTTTACAGTTTGTTTTTTGCATTGTTGTTTGCTTTTACAGGTTTGGTATTTGCCTTTCCAGTTTTCAAGAAAATAATTTCTAATCAATTGAATTCTTTGGATAACAAAGAACCGCAAAAGCTTTCATTTCCTTTTGTACCACAAAAAGCTACTACAGTTTTAGATAATGGATTAGATTATGTTTTGGCAACTCACCCTAATGCCGACCAGCTTTCCATTCGATTAGAAAAAGATATTGCTGAACCGCAAGGCGTTCAGGTAAGAATGGAAAAAAATAGAACGGGTGTTTTTTATTGGTATTATTTCGATCAAAAAAACGGACAAATAACAGAACTAAAATCTTCGAATAATCTACAGCTAGGAAGTCGGGTCACTTCTTTAAATTACGATTTGCATGTGGGGAGTATTGGCGGAATTTATACTAAAATTTTAGCTTTTTTGGCTTCGCTTGTTTGTGCTTCTTTGCCTATTACGGGATTTATAATTTGGTTAAACAAATACAAGAAATCAAAATTAAGAAAATCATAAATAATTGTTTTTTTATCTAATTTTTTCTTCAACAATATTTTATGATTAGTTTTTTGCCAAATCCCTTTTGTTGCGTTACTTTTGCAGCAGTTTTATAAAACTTAATAAAAACTGCATTGAGCACAACTACAAATACATTTTCCTTTAAAGCGATTTTTACAGATTTTAAAGAAATCACCAAAGCTGGATTAGCTATTAGTGTGTTGTTTTCGTCTATTGCTGGATATTTGTTGGGTTTTAATGAAGAACAACCTTTCCAATGGTCGGTTTTGTTGATGCTTTGTGTGGGTGGTTATTGTATGGTAGGAGCTTCGAATGCATTTAATCAGGTGATTGAAAAGGATTTAGATGCTTTGATGGATCGAACTAAAAATCGTCCAGTACCTTCAGGAAGAATGTCACCTAGTGTTGCTTTATTGGTGGCTAGTTTACTTACTTTGATAGGGCTTGCGTTATTGTATATGATTAACCCTAAAACAGCGATGTTTGGGGCAATTTCAATATTTTTGTATACTAGTGTGTACACGCCGCTTAAAACAATAACTTCTTTGTCAGTGTTTGTGGGGGCTTTTCCGGGAGCTATTCCCTTTATGTTGGGATGGGTTGCTGCTACAGGTGATTTCGGAATTGAAGCTGGAACTTTGTTTTTGATTCAGTTTTTCTGGCAATTTCCCCATTTTTGGGCAATTGGATGGTTTTTGTATGAAGACTATGAAAAAGCAGGTTTTTTTATGTTGCCAACAGGTAAAAAAGATAAGGGAACGGCTTTGCAGGTAATTTTATATACCGTTTGGTTAATTATTGCTTCGTTATTACCGTCAATTGGGTATACAGGAAAGTTGTTTATTTCCCCTATTGCAGCTGTTGTTGTGTTTTTAATGGGGATTTGGATGCTGTATTATGCAGTTCGACTTTATAAAATTAAAACAGCAAAAGCAGCGCGAACATTGATGTTAGTGAGTGTTTCTTATATTTCATTGTTGCAATTGGTTTATATAATTGATAAATTTTTAAGATAGTTATGGAAGTTACAATGACAGCTGAAGAGCAAAAAGAGAGAACAGCGAGATCCTATAAGTTGATTTTGTTGTTTGCTATGATTAGTATGACTATGATGTTTGCCGGATTGACTAGTGCTTTTGTGGTAAGTAAGTCAAGAGTAGATTGGTTAAAAGATTTTGAATTGCCAACGGCTTTTTATATTAGTACAATTGTAATTATCGGATGTAGTGTGACTTTTTATTTGGCTAAAAAAGCAATTGAAAAAAACAATCAGAACAGAACTACAATGATGCTTTTAGCTACTTTAGTTTTGGGGGTTTTATTTGTAATTTCTCAGTTTGCAGGTTTTAATCAAATTATAGAAAGTGGCTATTATATGACTGGTCAGGGGAGTTCAATTACGGTGACTTTTCTTTATATAATTGCATTTGTTCACCTATTACACTTGGCTGGAGGGCTAATTTCACTTTTAATTATAATTTATAATCATTTTAAACAAAAATACAATTCGACTCAAACTCTTGGTATAGAACTAGGTGCAATGTATTGGCACTTTCTAGACCTGCTATGGGTTTTATTATTTTTATTTTTATATTTCTTTAAATAAGAAAAAAACGTAAATTTGGGAACTTTTTAACGAATAACTTTTATGGAAGCGACAGTTACTACTGCAAATAGTGAAGAAAAAACTTGGGGAGGCGGCAATGAGCCTATGAACGCAAGTTATGGTAAAATGATGATGTGGTTTTTTATCGTATCAGATGCCTTAACGTTCTCTGGATTTCTAGCGGCTTATGGTTTTTCTAGATTTAAATTTATTGAAACTTGGCCATTGGCCGATGAAGTGTTTACTCACTTCCCATTTTTACATGGAGTAGCTGCTCCTATGTATTATGTAGCATTAATGACTTTTATTTTGATTTTCTCATCTGTAACAATGGTTTTGGCTGTTGATGCTGGTCACCAAATGAAGAAAAACAAAGTAATTGTATATATGTTTTTAACCATTATCGGGGGTTTAATTTTCGTTGGTTCTCAAGCTTGGGAGTGGAAAAATTTCATTAAAGGGGAGTACGGAGCAATTGAAACAAAAGGTGGTAGTTTATTACAGTTTGTTGATAAAGACGGAAAGCGTGTTGCTCTTGCTGATTTTGCAGCACATTTACCTGGGGAAAGAAAACAATTAACCAGAAACGAAGGAACTTGGTTTATGGAAGAAGCTGCTTTACCAACTTACAGTGTGGCTGAAGTTCAAGCTGGTTTCAAAGCAAATCCTGATTTGTTAATTAGAACTGAGGTTATAAACGAAAACAAACAAAAAACAATTCTTTCTAGAGCAGAATCTGAGCAAAGATTAGGCGAAGCAGCTTTGGTTGTTGAAGGAGCAAACCTAATTAGAAATGAATACGGAAATAAATTATTTGCTGATTTCTTCTTCTTTATTACAGGTTTTCACGGATTTCACGTATTTTCTGGAGTGATACTTAATATCATTATCTTTTTTAATGTATTACTTGGAACTTACGAGAAAAGAAAAAGTTACGAAATGGTAGAGAAAGTTGGATTGTACTGGCACTTTGTTGATTTAGTGTGGGTATTTGTATTTACAGTTTTCTATCTGGTTTAATTTTTTAAAAATATTTATTATGTCACACGCACACGTATCAAACACAGCTAAAATCTGGAAAGTATTCGGAATTTTATCAGCAGTTACTATTGTAGAAGTTATTTTAGGTATTTATAAGCCTGAGTCTTTGCTTTTTAATAACTTGTTGGGGATGAATCTATTAAACTGGATTTTTTATGCGCTTACTTTATACAAAGCATATTACATTGTATGGTCTTTCATGCACCTTGAAGGTGAAACTGCAAGTCTTAGATGGTCTATAGTTTCAACAGTTATTTTTCTTGTCTTATACTTACTTTTCATTCTGTTGACTGAAGGGCATTATATTTATGGGGTTTTTAAAGATTCAATTATTAAATGGAATTTTTAACACTATATTAATTCAAAAAAAGGGCACGCATTGCGTGCCTTTTTTTATTTTTGCATTTAAAATTATTTTCTCTGATGAAAAAAAATATTGTTCTTTTTGTACTTTTCGTTTTGCCCATTGTTGCATATCTTTTTTTTGCTTCAGGAGTCAATAGTTTTACAAAACTACCCGTTATCACACCCAAAGTTGCCGATTTAGGAAATTGGAAATCTTTAAGAGGAGAGCAGGTAAGTTTAGATAATAAAATTACCATCTTAGGATTTTCAGGTACTGAAATTTTAAAAAACAGAGGGAATCTGTTTAACCTAAACGAAAAGATCTATCAAAGGTATCATGGCTTCAAAGATTTACAGTTTGTTATGATTTGTCCTTTAGGAACTGAAAAAGATATTACAAACATTCTGGATGCTTTTGATGATTTTACGGATGTTTCTGGATGGCATTTTGTTTTTGCTTCTCCTGAAGAAATTCAAACGTATTACAACCAACTGAAATTAGTTGGGAAACTAGATGCTAATGCGGGAACTCCTAATGTTTATATTATAGATAAGGAAAGAAATTTAAGAGGCCGAAATGAAGAGAAAGAATATAAAGAAGGCTACAATACTTTTCATCCATCAGAATTGAGTAATGAAATGTTAGATGATTTTAAGATTATTCTTTACGAATATCGTGCGGCTCTTAAAAAAAATCGTAATGCTTCAAAACAACTGTAAATACCATTTCTATGTTTAAAAATAAGTCATACATCGGGATTTCATTTATAATTTTAATTTTCGGAATTTACGCAGTTCCAAAAATAATTTCTCGTATTCAAAATAGTGATGTTGTAAAAGCCGATCGTTTAGATAAGGTTTCTTCAACTTCAGATGCGGAAGGTAGTTTGGTAAAAATTGGGCCTGCTCCAAAATTTGAATTAACAAATCAGGACAATAAAACAATCAATAATGATTCCTATAAAGGAAAAGTTTATGTGCTGGAATTCTTTTTCACTACTTGTCCGTCTATTTGTCCAAAAATGAATCAAAGTATGTTGGTTCTGGAAAAGAAATTCTTTGGAAATCCTAATTTCGGAATTGTTACTATAACAATCGACCCAAAACACGATACGCCAGAAGTATTAAAAGAGCATGCCGAATTATTAGGAGTTAAATCATCCAATTGGAATTTTCTAACCGGTGACAGACAAACCATATTTGATTTGGCTAACAAAGGTTTCAATCTTTATGCTGGAGAAAACAGTAAAGTAAGCGGAGGTTTTGAACATTCAGGAATGTTTGCTTTAATAGATAAAAACGGAGATATTCGTTGTAGAAAAGATGAATTTGGTAATCCAATCTTGTATTATGATGGATTAGAAAAAGCAGGTGTTAGAGATATTCAACAGGATATAAGTATTTTATTAGCAGAGTAAATCATGGAAAATCAAAATTTAGAAACGAAATATAATAAGTGGATTGTAAGCTTATCTATAGCTATTCCATTAGTTGTGGCACTTCTTTTTGGTGTGAATTTAAGAAAATTAGGGTATGATGTAGAACCGCTTTCTTTTTTGCCTCCTATTTATGCTACTGTAAACGGAATTACTGCCATTGTTTTAATTCTGGCTGTAAGAGCTATAAAAAACGGAAATGTAAAAGTACATGAGTATTTGATGAAAACGGCTATAGCGTGTTCTGTTGCTTTTTTAGCGATGTATGTAGCGTATCACATGACTTCTGATTCTACTAAATTTGGAGGAGAAGGAATTATCAAATATGTGTATTATTTTATATTGGTTACTCATATTATTCTTTCGATAATTATTATTCCATTAGTTTTAATAACTTATGTTCGTGCTTTGGCACAAGTGTTTGATAAGCATAAAAAAATAGCCAGAATTACTTTCCCAATTTGGTTGTACGTTGCAGTTACTGGTGTTGTTGTGTACTTAATGATTTCTCCTTACTATGTGCACTAAAGTCAGAAGTCAGAAGTTAGAAGTTGGAAGTGAAAATAAATCTCAAATTCCAAATTGCTTCGCCAATTCGCTAGCGCTCGGGTCCAAATTCAAAAAACTGTTTTTTGGGATTTGTTTTTTGTTTTTTGAAATTTCTTCTTATGCTCAATGTGCTATGTGTAGAGCCGCTTTAACTGGTGATGCAAATACAGCTCAGGCTGAAGCAGTCAATGATGGAATTGTTTATTTGATGGTAATCCCTTATTTGCTAGTAGCTATAATTGGATTTTTGATTTATCGAATGAAGAAAAACAAATCCAAAACGCAATAATTATTTGAAGCCATCAACAGTAATGTTGATTTCTCCATTTACTTTTACAAATGCAATAATAGCATTTTGACTCAGTTCAATTTTTTGAAACTGAATGTCTTCCATTTTTCCATTTACAAAAACACCTGGCATTGGCGAATAATTATTCAGGTAGTCCAACATGGTTTTTTTTGCTTCGTCTAAGTTGGTCTTTATAGAATAACGACAGCTTTCTTTAATTTTTCTTAAAATTAATCCTTGAGCCAGCCAGTTTGCAGTACGCATTAATTTGTTTTTGGTGTCCAATACATAATCCAAATCGTCAAAATAAATTTCTTTTTTCTCCGAATTGTATTTTGGCAATCCCGCCAGGTAAATAGTTCCATTCAGCGAACCAATTAAATCTAAGGCAATAACCATTTTTCCGCTTTTGTGCCAAATGTTCACGTCCTGTACTTTTACTTTTCGAGTGCCAGAACTAAACTCTTCGCCAGTAAAGTTTTTTTTCATGATTCTGGACGCGTCTTGGTAACTGGAAACCGCAACAATATTTGCTGTAATTTGATTTGGGATTTTAGTTACTGCTTTAAGTGCAATTTTGTTAGCGTCAAATTTAGATTCAGGAGTTTGACCTATAATGGTCTCCATATTGCATTTCATTCCCATTTGTAATACAAACGAATCGTTTTTTAAGTGTGCCGCTGTTGAGTAAATTTCGACTGGAACAATTCTGAGCCAACTTTCATACGCTTCATTCATTTGGAAAGGCGTACAGATTTTTTCTAAAGCCGCAAGAACATTCGGTTTAAAATCCATTGATTTTTCTATCGCCGCATCAATCTTTTTTTCTATTTTGGATTTAAACAATTTGATAGAAGGATTGATTAAATAAGTTACAGGCATATTTTTGCCAAAAACGGTCATTGTTGGACTTTCTTTCCAGTCTAAAGAACTCAATTCGGTTTGAGTTTTAAGTTTCCAGTTGCTTAAACTCACATTACTATTGAGTGTTACAATTCCGTTAAGATTGAATTCTTTGGTGTTATAAAGCGAAACTCCCATGGTTTTTGTTCCAATTCGGTATCTAATTGTAGCTTTTAAAGGTAATATTGTGGTGATTTTATCAGCATTTAAAGCATTACTGCTTTTGATTGTAATAGGAGCAAGTTTCCAAATTTTCATTTCGATATCGTCATCTTCAATGATGTTGTCTTCGTAAATCAAACCGTTTAAAAGGCTATTGGTTTGGTTTTCGATATCTTTTAGTTTGATTTTTACCGGTAAATTAATAAACGAAGGAACGTTATTGTAAACAATAGGAGTGGCGTCGTCTGGCTCAGGTTTTAACGTAGCGATTTTTTGAGAAGAAGAACAGCCCATAATAGTGATTATGCTGGCAGTAACAAGGAATAATACAATTTTTTTCATCCGATTGATTTAAAGCTGTAAAATTAGAAAAAGCTTTGATTTCTTGTTAAAAAAAGAAAGAGTTAAATTACTTATTATTTTTGTTTCTAAATTTTGAAATGTTTTTATCAGATGTGATTGTTCTTAACTAGAAAAACTTATTTTTGTGTAGTAACTTTACTTCAATTTATTCGAATGGTATGAACCCAAAAAAATATTTTAGTTTACTGCTCTTATTGCTAAGTTTTTATTCCAATGGACAATCTAAGAAATGGACTTTAGAAGAGTGTGTAAGATATGCTTTAGATAACAATATTTCCATTCGACAATCGGATTTAGATACTCAAACAGCAGTAATTGATAAGAAAGATGCTTTCGGTAGTTTTTTGCCTAATGTATCGGCTAGTGCTTCTCATTCCTGGAACATTGGTTTGAATCAGGATATTACTACTGGAATTTTACAAAATCAAACTACTCAGTTTACTTCAGCAGGAGCTAGTGTGGGTATTGATATTTACAAAGGTTTGCAAAACTTATATACTTTAAGAAGAGCGAATCTTTCGATTGTAGCGGCCAAATACCAATTGCAAAAAATGCAAGAAGATATTGCGCTAAATGTTGCTGATGCCTATTTGCAAGTGCTTTTTAACAAAGAAAATCTAAAAGTTCAAAACGAACAATTGGCAATTGATAACCAACAATTGAATCGAACACAAGAATTAGTCAATGCAGGAAATTTGCCTAAAGGCGATTTATTAGATGTAAAAGCGACTATTGCTTCCGATAATCAAAAGGTTATTAGTGCAGAAAATGCTTTGTTGATTTCTAAGTTAAGTTTAGCCCAATTATTACAACTGGATAGTTTTGATGATTTTGATGTAGATGATTCTAGTGAGTTTCAAATGGATCAGGAACTTTTGTCTCAAACGCCTACTTCAATATATGACAAGGCTAAACTACAACGTACAGAATTGAAAATTGCTCAAACGAATCTTGAAATTGCAGAGAAAAATGTTGCTATTGCCAGAGCTGCTTACCAACCTACTTTAAGAGGTTTTTATAATTTTAATAGTCGTGTTTCTTATGCCGATGTTGCTTTAAGAGACAATACTACAGGAGCAATTATTGGAACACAATCGGCGCCTAGATTTATGGATCAATTTAATGACAACAAAGGACAATCTTTTGGAGCGCAATTAAATATTCCTATTTTTAGCGGTTTTTCAGTACGCAATAATGTAGAACGAAATAAAGTAAGTTTAGAAAAATCTAAAATTGCTTTAGATCAACAGGAATTAGATTTAGAGCGTAATGTATACACCGCATTTACTGATGTAAAAGGAGCTTTGAAATCTTATGAATCGGCAATTGAAGCTTTGGATGCTCGATCACAATCGTATGATTATTCTAAAGAAAAATTTGAAGTAGGTTTAATGAACGCATTCGAATTAAGTCAATCTCAAACCTTGTTGGCAAACGCACAATCTGAATTGATAAGAACGAAATACGATTATATTTTTAAAACTAAAATTTTAGAATTCTATTTTGGAATTCCAATCATAAAAAATTAAATAAGTTATGTCAAAGAAAAATATTTATATCCTTTCTGCTGTTTTTGTAGTTGTAATTGGTTCGTTGTTATACTTCGGAAAAAAGGGTGTTTTTGGAAATAAAGAAGACGGTAAAGAAATAGAAATTGCAAAAGTGGTTCCTATGACTCTTGTTGAAACCGTTTCGGCAACAGGAAAAATTCAGCCTGAAATTGAAGTTAAAATTGCACCAGAAGTTTCGGGAGAAATTACTTTATTGAATGTAAAAGAAGGTCAGGTAGTTAAAAAAGGCGATTTGTTAGTAAAAATAAATCCTGATTTATATACCTCAAGTTACAATCGTTCAGTTTCTAATTTGTCTGGAACAAAAGCAGGTTTGACACAGTCTGAAGCTAGTTTTAAAGAAGCCAAAGCAAACTACGAAAGAAACAAAACCTTGTATGATAAAGGAGTAATTTCAAGATCAGATTGGGATAAGTCAATCGCTTCATTTGAAGTAGCAAAAGCAACAAGACAATCGTCTTATTATAATGTTCAGAGTGCTGTGGCATCGGTTAATGAGGCAAAAGACAACTTGGGGCGTACAACAATTTATGCTCCGGCAGACGGAACTATTTCGGTATTGAATGTAGAGTTGGGCGAGCGTGTTTTAGGGACACAACAAATGGCTGGAACGGAACTTTTAAGAGTAGCCAATTTGAACAACATGGAAGTAGAAGTAGATGTAAACGAAAATGATATTGTAAAAATTAAAGTAGGCGATTTAGCTAATGTTGAAGTCGATGCTTATTTGAAGAAAAAATTTCAAGGAGTGGTTACCAGTATTTCTAATTCGGCTAGTTCTACATTGACAGCTGATCAGGTAACTAATTTTAAAGTAAAGGTTCGAATTTTAAAAGAATCTTACGAAGATTTGCTAGAAGGTAAGCCAGAAACCTATTCGCCATTTAGACCAGGAATGACTGCAACGGTGGATATTATTACCAAAACTAAGAAAAATGTTTTGGCAGTGCCAATTAGTGCTGTTGTTGTAAAATCGGATACAACGGCTGTTTCTATTGCTGATAAAAAAATACCTGACGAAAAAGATAACAAAAATGAAGCTCCAAAAAGCGACAAGAAATTTGAATGTGTTTTTGTAAAAGTAGGTGACAAAGCCAAAATTAAGATTGTTAAAACAGGAATTCAAGACGATACCAATATTGAAATTCTAAGCGGAGTTAAAAGTGGCGACAACGTAATTGTAGGGCCTTATACGGTTGTGAGTAAAGAGCTAAATTCTGGAGATAAAGTAACGGTGAAATCAGAAAATGTTAAGAAATAAGCAGT
The DNA here is from genome assembly GCF_041729735.1 of Flavobacterium magnesitis. Taxonomy (NCBI): domain Bacteria; kingdom Pseudomonadati; phylum Bacteroidota; class Flavobacteriia; order Flavobacteriales; family Flavobacteriaceae; genus Flavobacterium; species Flavobacterium magnesitis. Next base: position 142,707 of record NZ_JBCFQK010000004.1, read on the forward strand.
GTATTTTAGCATAATCTTTTAATTTTTTTAGACCTTTGAAAAAAGAAAATACCATTGAATAATTATATACTGAATATAGAAACGGCTACAAAAAATTGTTCCATTTCCATTGCTAAAGATGGCGAAACTATTGTTTGTAATGAAATTGCCGAAGAAGGTTATTCTCATGCCGAACGTTTGCATGTATTTATTGAAGAAAGTATTGCAGCAGCTGGAATTAGTTTTAAAGATTTAGTTGCTATTGCTGTGAGTCAGGGACCGGGTTCTTACACAGGACTTAGAATAGGGGTTTCGGCAGCAAAAGGACTGTGTTTTGCTCTTGAAATTCCGTTGATAGCTGTGGATACTTTACAATCTTTGGCAGCTCAGGCAACTATTGAAAATGGTTTAATTGTTCCAATGCTTGACGCAAGAAGAATGGAAGTGTATAGCGCTGTTTTTTCAAGTAATTTAGAATCTCAAAGAAACATTCTTGCCGAAGTAATAACAGAAGATTCTTTTCAGGAATACAATGAAACTTTATATTTTGTAGGCGATTGTGCCGATAAATGTAAAGAAGTGTTAACCAAGCCTAATTTTGTTTTTTTAGAAGGCATAAAATATCCTTCGGCGAACCAAATGAGTGCTTTGAGTTATCAAAAATACTTAAAAGAAGGCTTTGTAGATGTGGCTTATTTTGAGCCTTATTACCTAAAAGATTTTATGATAACTACTTCAAAAAAATAATAAAACTATTTTGATATAGATATAAAACAAGAAAGCGTTTCAATTGAAACGCTTTCTTGTTTTATAGTGAGTTTGTCTTAAGCATTTATTGCTTCCACTTGAATTTTCTCGTCATTCAACATGCTTTTTAACATGTTTTCGATTCCTGATTTTAAAGTAAAAGTAGAAGAGGGACAACCGCTACAAGCACCTTGAAGAATCACTTTTACAATTTTGCTTTCTTCATCATAAGATTCAAAAGCAATATTTCCACCATCGGCAGCAACTGCTGGTTTTACATATTCTTCTAAGATATTGATAATTTGTTGGGAAGTAACATCGAGTTTATCGAACTCTTCAGTCTTAATTTGCTCTTGTTTTTCGGCATTGATTACTACACTGTCGTCAAGAACAATTCCACCATTTTCAATGTATTGTTTGATAAAAGTTCTAAGTTCTAGCGTAATTTCATCCCAACTATTTAATTCGTACTTTGTTACCGAAATATAATTTTCGTCAATGAAAATTTCTTTTACGTAAGGAAATTTAAACAATTCTTTTGCTAATGGAGAAGAACTAGTTTGGTCAATGTTTTTGTACTCTACTGCATTTTTTGTTAGCATTCTGCTTACCACAAATTTCAAAGCCGATGGGTTAGGAGTAGTTTCTCCATAAACAGTAATCGGTTGTTTTTTAGGTTTGTTATCATCAATCTCAATGATAGTTCCGCCTTTGTTTACAAAGTTTTCAATTTGTTCAGCAACAGCTTCTTTTACATCATCCCATTCTACAATACTAAATCTTTCGATAGCAATAAAATTACCGGAGATATAAACTGTTTTTACGAATGGTAAATAAAATAATTGTTGTGCAAGCGGAGAAGATTTGGCTTCATCTATATTTTTAAACTCAAAACTTTCGTTTTTAGTGATAAAATCCTCAAATTCAAACTTTAATATAGTAGGGTTTTGCGTTTCTTTAACGGTTATTTTTGTCATGGTGTTTGTAAATTTTTACAAATTTAGTAAAGTTATTTTCTATGAATAACTATATTTGAATTATTAATGAATAAATTAACTTAACTTTAGTTTTTGGGCAAAGTTTCTTTCATTTTTTTAATTCATCTTGATTAATATTTTTTTTAAATGTATACCAACATTAGATACTTTGCAATCTGTTTTTTTATTGGTTTGTGGTCCTATTCTCAGGAAGGAATCCCTGTATATTCCGATTATCTTTCGGATAATTATTATTTGCTGCATCCCTCAATGGCTGGAGCTTCTAATTGTACCAAACTAAGATTAACTGCCCGAAAACAATGGTTTGATCAGGAAGATGCTCCTGCGCTTCAAACCTTGAGTCTTAACGGAAGAGTAGGCGAAAAAGCAGGTGCTGGAATCATACTTTTTAATGATAAAAATGGATATCATTCTCAAAAAGGCGTGAAGTTGACGTATGCGTATCATTTGATGTTTTCCAGAGATGAGATTGATTTGAATCAGCTGTCTTTTGGTATCAGTGGAGGCTTAATTCAGAATAATTTAGACGAAACTTCTTTTTTGCAATCAGGTGATTTTGATCCAACGGTTAACGGAACTATTGTTCAAAAAGATTCTTATTTTAATGTTGATTTTGGAATGTCTTATAACTATTTGGATTTTTATGTACATGGTACGGTTAAAAATGCAATTGAAACCAGACGCGAAATTTATACAGAGTATGAAAGCGATAATTTGAGAAAATATATTTTGAGTACGGGTTACATTTTTGGAGATAAAAACAGAATTCTATTGGAACCTTCGGTATTGTTTCAATATACTGAACAAACTACTGAAAAAGCAATCGACCTGAATTTGAAAGCGTATAAAAATTTAGATTTTGGTACTTTATGGGGAGGTTTGTCTTATAGAAGTAGTTTTGATGGTGCTGAATTCAATAATGGAAACGGGACTTCAAAACAAAGATATCAATCACTTTCTCCAATAGTGGGTGTGAACTTTAAAAATGCAATGTTTGCTTACACTTATTCTCATTTAGGGGGAGATGTAAAGTTTGGAACGGGTGGCTTTCACCAGATTACTTTAGGTTTGAACCTGTTCTGTAAACGTGAAAAATACGAATGTAACTGTCCTGCAATTAATTAGTGATTTAAATTATGTTGATAAAATCGGTTAATGGAAAATCTCCTTCAATTCCTGAAGATTGTTTTGTAGCTGAAAATGCTACCATTGTAGGCGACGTTACTTTAGGAACTTCTTGTAGCGTGTGGTTTAATGCGGTAATTAGAGGTGATGTCAATGCTATAAAAATTGGTAATAAAGTTAATATTCAGGACGGAGCAGTAATTCATTGTACGTATCAAAAATATCCAACTATTATAGGAAATAATGTTTCCATTGGACACAATGCTATTGTTCATGGTTGTGTAGTGCATGACAATGTTTTGATAGGAATGGGCGCTATTGTAATGGATAATTGTACTGTAGAAAGCAACTCTATTATTGCAGCAGGAGCAGTGGTTACTCAAAATACCACAATTACTTCGGGTTCTATTTGGGCAGGAGTTCCTGCTAAAAAAGTAAAAGACTTAAATCAATCCAGTTTTGCTGGAGAAATTGAACGCATTGCCGAGAATTATCTCATGTATTCCAGCTGGTTTAAAGAAGAAGAGTAGTCTATAAATTGATTCTTTCAAAGAAAGCATTTTTATAGCTTTCGCTAATAGGAATACGTTTATCTGCAATTAATACTTTGTTTTTTTGGATGGATTTCACATATTTTATATTAATAATATAAGAGCGGTGAATTCGGGAAAAACCTTTGGACGAAAGTGTATTTTCCAATTTTATCAAGCTGATTAATGTCAATGTGAATTTATTGTCAGTAGTGTAAATTTTGACATAATCTTTCAAACCTTCGATAAATAAAATATCCGAAAAATTGATTTTTACATTTTCATATTCCGAACGCACAAACATAAAATCAGGTTCCATTTCTGGTGCTACTATTTTAGGTGTAACAGTTGAAGTTGAGTTTTGAGATTGAAACAATTGTTGTGCTCTCATCACCGATTTTAAGAAACGATGAAAAGGAATTGGTTTTACCAAATAATCAACTGCACCCAGATTAAATCCTTCTACAGCATAATCAGAATAAGCAGTAGTAAAAATAATTAGTGGTTTTTTATCAATTGCCTTTAGAAAATCAATGCCTGAAAAATGCGGCATTTCGATGTCCAGGAAAATCAAATCAACATTCGAATTGTTAATTACAGCAATAGCATCAATAGCATTATTGAAGGTATTGATAAGTTCGAGACTTTCTACTTTGCTAACAAATTCTTTGATTAAATCAACCGCTAAAGGTTCGTCATCTATAATTACACACTTCATTTTGTTTCGTTTTCTAATGGTTCTAGTTTTAAATTCAAATGAACGCTGTATTTATTATCCGTTTGCGTAATCGTCAATTGATGTGCATTTGGATATAAAATATTGAGTCGGTTTTTAATATTGGTTAAACCAATTCCAGAATTATTTGGATCTTTAATTTGGTTTTCAATCCTATTTTCGATCCAAAAATCTAAGATGTTATCTTCAATGCTAATTTTAATTTTTACAAAGGTAGTTCCTTTATAATCGGTTCCATATTTAAAGGCATTTTCGATGAACGAAATTAGCAATAGTGGTTCAATGGATTTGTTCCTTGTTTCGCCGTGAATGTTGATGAAAATGTTCTCTATATTGTTTAATCGTAATTTTTGTAATTCAATATAGTTTTTAATATAGTTGATTTCCTTTTCTAAGGATACTGCTTTATTGTCGGTTTCGTAGAGCATGTAACGCATCATTTCCGATAAAGTTACAATGGCATCTGGAACTAAATCTGATTTTTTATAAGCCAAGGAATAAATACTATTTAAGGCGTTGAATAAAAAATGTGGATTGGTTTGCTTTCTCAAATAGTTTAATTCCGTTGTTGTTTTGCGTGTTTCAGAAATTAATTTGTTTTGTTGGTTGATATAAAATTCAGAAAGCGTTTTAATAACGGTACTTATCGTAATGATAAACAAATAAAAAAGAGATGGAAAAAATTTGAAGAATCGCGGTGGTGGTTCTCTTAGAAATCTTTTCTCTGGAATGAACTCTTTTCCATTGGCATCAAAAAGTTTTTCATGTGGAAAATTGTGAAAATCTGGGGTGAAATAAAATATTTTTATACAAGTAAAAACAGCAATTATGGCAAAAATAATTCCTAAGTAAGCAGCATATTTTTTTTGCAAAAGCAAATTGGGTACAAAATAGAAATAATTAGCATAGAAAAGTAAAATACCACTGGACCATTGCACGTAAAATTCAGCATCAATGCTAGTGAAATTTTGATAAAATGGCAACAAGGAGGCAATTATTAAAAAGCACCAAATGATACTGTGTATCAGTATTTTGTTTGAATTGTTGTTTGTAATTCCCTCTAAGTTCATCTAGATTTTAATTGACAATAAAATTAAATCTTTTTTTGTAATTGTAGGTGATGTTTTGTCTTTCAATTTTTGCAAGACTAAGCTGCCTACTTTTAGTGCTTCTTGTTCGTTTTCAAATGATTTTTGACTTGGAATCACTGGAATTATGGATTGTTTGATAATTATTCTGTCATTATTTTTAATTACATATCCCCAGCCAGTTTGTGTTTTAATTGATTCTAAGCTTAATTCGTCTTTTTTGTTGCAAGCGAAAAGAAACATTAAAATAGAGAGTAGAATAAGTGTTCTTATTTTATTCATGGAAAAATTCTTCTGGATGTTTGTCCAGAAGAATTTAGGGTTTGTATTAATTATCATCATCATTTTGTTCGTCTTGTGGTTTGAATTCCCATACATCATCATAGTAAGAAGAGCCAGATCTACCTAATAAAACAAATCCTCTTTCGTTGATAGAAAAACCTATAGCATCTGTTCTTCCAGAACCTTCTAAGGCTGTTTTTTCTTCCCAAACATCAGTTGATGGGTTGTATTCCCAAATGGTTTTTGAACTTTCTCCGCAAGCAAGATATCCTAATCCATTCATTGAAAAAGCTGAAGCATTCGAACGAACAATTACATAATCATCGTTGTAGGATTCATCATCGTCATCGTCTTGATCAATATCACGTTTTTTTGTCCAGGTGTCGGTACTTGGATCAAACATCCAAAAATCAACTTGATACATTCCGTTGTTAATCCCTGCAACTAAATAAGCTTTGTCATCAATAGTAAAAACCGAAGCATTTCGTCTTTTATTTCCACTAAAACCATTTACCTGAGTCCAGGAATCAGAACCTGCCTCATATTGATAAAAATCTTTCAGGAAGTTACCATCATATCCAGTTCCAAAATAAGCTTTTCCGCCCACTTGAAATCCCACTGCTGAGTAGCGTGCACTTCCAGCGAAGTCAGCTTTTTGAGTCCATATATTGGTGTCTGGATTGTATTGGTAAAAATCTTTCAATCTGTTTGTTCCGTCATATCCAAGACCCATATATCCATTTCCATCTAATTCAAATCCAGAAGCCGAACTTCTTGCAATTCCAGTAAAATCAGCTTTTTGTTCCCAATAATCTCCGTCAGAATTATAAGCCCAAAGATCTTTCAGGTATTCATCTCCAGTATATCCTGTAGCCACATAAGCATAAGAACCAATAACGAAACTCGTTGCACTTGATCTTGCCGGGCCATCAAATGAAGATTTTCTAATCCAGTTACCTAACAATTCTTCATCGTCATCATTGCTGCAACTTACAAATATTAATCCCATTAATAACATGGTAATTAGTGTTCTTCTTTTTAAAATAGTCATAATTTTATTTATTTGTTACGGTTTGTATTTTATGCCAATGTTAAAGAGATATCCATCATTAGCGTCGAAATTAAATTTTGTTGTTCCTCTATTGTCTGTTAATCTGTATTTTTTGTTGAATTGATGTCCTCCTTGAAAGCTCATAAACCAGTTGCCATCCACATTTCTTTCATATTCTAAAATGGTTGTCATTTGAGAAAAACTCATTCTGGAAGCGTTTATATTTGAACTGATTGTTTTTGCTTGATCGAGTTGGTAATATTCGCCATCAAAAGTATTTCTCAAACTGAAAACATTACGTTCATTATTTGAATATTGAATTTTAGAATAGGGAAATCCCACTGTTAAATCTGTTTTAGCATTCAATTGACTGTTAAAAGCAATCGCAGGAAGTACCTCGGCTTTTCCAAACAATGTTATTCTTTTTAAACCCAAATAAATACTGCTTTTTTCAGCATAAGAATAATGGATTCCAGCTCCGCCAAAGAAACCCACGTCTGATAATCCTAAACTATTTTCAAAAGCAGCTATGGTTTTAAACTCAAAATCTAGCCCCACTTTTTTATTCAATTGATGTTGGAACTCTAGCTTGTATTCGATGAGATTGTAATTGTTTCTATTATCTGCTGAATAGTAATTGTCCAGATTAAATTTTAGACCACTATTTTTATAATTAATACTGTTTGTTATTTTATTTTTTGAATCCAAATTCGAGTAAAATGAAAATCCAATTCTAGTTTCATTTTTGGTTATTTCTTCTGTAGGAATCGTATTTGCATTCAGTTCTAGCGAATAACCACTTTGAGCAGTTATTTTAAGAATTGAAATCATAAGAATTAGAGTTGTAAAATATTTTAATTTCATTTATTTTTTTATTGCACCAAAAGTATACTCATTATCTATTTTAAAAAAAGAAGATATATAGACGGCTCTTTTTCATAGACAAATTGGTTTTTTGTTCCGTCGAATGGATTATTAAACCCGAAATGGATTATATAGATTGAAAATGCCTTTTTATAGATGCAAAATCCTTGATTGTATATGTTGTTAGGCATTCTAGATAGCGCTCTGCTATATTTGTTCAAAAATATTTTATGTATAGATTATTTATAGTGTTGTTTTTCGGGATTATGCTGACTTCGTGTGATTCTGATGTAGATGCGGGAGAATTTGTAGTAGGTTCAGATAATTTAGCTGTGAATAATAAGGTTGTATTAATTGATACCGTTACTGTTGAAGTTTCGACAATTAACTTTGATTCCTTAGTAACTTCAGGACAAAGTCGTATTCTTTTAGGAAATTATGACGATCCTATTTTTGGAAAAGTAAGTTCTGATAGTTATTTCCAACTTTCATCTTCTAGCTACAATTTGCAAACCACCAGTTCCGATACTGAAGGAGCCAATTATGTTTTTGATTCCATTAGAATGGTTTTGTTACCAGATAAATATTATTATGGCGATACTACGCAAGTACAGTCGGTGAGTATACATCGTTTGTTGCAAAAAGTAAAGCAAAATGCTGAAAATGATGAGGGTTTTTATAACAATTCGAATTTGAACTATGATGCTGTGAATATTGGTACGGCTTCTTTTATACCAAAACCGCTTAGGCAAGACACTGTTTTTGTGAAAATGGATGATGTTTTTGGTGATGCCCTTTTTCAAAAATTAAAAAAGCGTGAAATTGTTACAACTGATGAGTTTATAGAATATTTTAAAGGTTTAGTTATCCGGTCAACTTCAACCAATACTTCTTCAGTTTTAGGTTTTAAAGTTACCAGTTTGCTTCAATTGTATTATTCGAAAAAAGTAACCGATGACCAGACATCCATTTTAAAAGAATTTTCTATTGATGATATTTCGAAGCAATACAATAGAATTTCCTTAGATCGAACAGGAACTATTGTTAAGGATTTGCCAGGAACTACTGGACGATTATCGAGCAATTTGACCGAAAATAAATCCTTTATTCAATCTGGAACTGGATTGGCTTGCAGGATTGATTTTCCCAATATTAAAGAACTCAAATACATTACCGAAAAAGGAGCTATTGTGGATGCTCAATTGCTTATTAGACCCGTAAATAATACCTATTCTAAAAGTTATCCGCTTGCTGATTCTCTAAATGTTTATGTTGCCGATCAGTTAAACAGATTGTCGGGTACGCTCAACTCAGCAACAGGTAGCCCCATTTATGCTATACTCAATAAAGCTGAAGATGAATTTGATGAAAACATTGGATATACTATTCCGCTGGGTACTTTTATGCAAAATGAAATGGTTAAAATTTCTGATTCTAAGTCGGCTTTGATTCTTACCATTCCTAATATTTCAAAAGCAGTCAATCGTTTGGTCTTAGGAAACCAAAGGAACACGGGAAACAAAGTTCAGTTGAAAATATATTATATCTCTTATTAGATGAAAAATACAATTGCAATAATAAGCTTCTTGATTTTTGTTTCTTTTAGCTCCTATTCACAAAGTTTATCGAGCTCTCCTTATTCCATTTATGGTTTAGGGAGTTTGTACGAATCTGATTTTGGTTCCATTCCAGCTATAGGTTCTTCAGGAGTGGCTTTGCCTTCTGCTCGATTTATCAATAATCTAAATCCCGCTTCTTTAGGGTTTATGTCTCAAAATCATTTTATGTTTGATGTAGGAGGGAATGCAATTCAAACTTCATATCAAGATGTGTCCAGAAAAGAAGATCGCAATAATGTCCAATTTTCACATATCGCTTTTGCTTTTCCTGTGAGTGCTAAATCAGCGGTTAGTGTTGCTTTAAAACCTTATTCCAGTGCTGGTTTTAAAATATCCGATTATAAATTGCCTATTCAAGATAGTAACGAGGAATATACGTTGAGTGCAACGGGAACTGGAGGGTTGAATAATTTTGATATTTCTTATGGACACCGATTAGGAAAGAAATTGTCTTTGGGATTATCTACTTCTGTGCTTTTTGGAAGTACTAAAGATGCAAGAGAATATATAATTTCAAATTCGGTAACTACTATCGATAAAGAGTCGTCTTATAGTGGTGCCCGATTTAATTTAGGAAGCCAATTTAAAGTAGATTCTACTTTTACAATTGGTGCCAATTTAAAATCGCCAGCTAAAATTAATGCGACAAAAGTGCAATCGGTAATAACCTATAATGCCGATTTAGAAGCTTCAAATACTATAGAATCAGAAGCGCATTCGGATACAGATGATTATTATTTGCCATTCGAATTTTCGGTGGGATTAAATAAGCAATTCAAGAATAATTTGAGTGTAAGCATGGATTATGAAAAGGCTTTTTGGGAAAGTACAAAACAAGCCGATTTGTATGGTAGTTACTTAAATCAAGAGAAGTTTAAATTGGGTTTTTCATATCGAAAGGAGAAAAACATGAGAAGTTATTTTGACCGTATCCAGTTCTCCACAGGATTAAATTATGATACTGGTTTTCTAGAAATAGATAATAAAAGAATTGAGAATAAAGCTATTTCTTTTGGTGTCTCTTTACCTGTTGAAAATACATTTTCGCTACTTAATATTTCTTATTCTTATGGACAAAGAGGAAGAATTAGCAACGGATTAATCAAAGAGAATTACCATAAATTGTCGGTTAATTTGTCTTTGGACGGAATTTGGTTTGTAAAGAGAAAAATCGAATAGTCTAAAAATCTTTTTCTTGTACATTATACTTATTGCCTAGAATAGTTTCTAAAACTTTAGGGTTGGTATTGGTATAAAAAATGGGCTTGCTGTTGTTATCCGGATTAAAACCGATTTCTTGTAATATGTAATGCGTTTGTCTTGCCACGGCCAAACCAGAATCAATTATCTGAATATGATTGGGGATAATTTTTCTTATTTGAGGGATAAGATACGGATAATGGCTGCAGCCCAGTACAAGAAAATCAATATTGGCATCAATCATTGGTTTAAGATAGGAGTGAAGCAATAGCGTCATCTCTGGAGATTCCATTTGCCCATCTTCAATTAATTCTACCAGTCCGTAGCCTATTTGTTCTATAATTTTAGTATGATAGAACATTTCAGTGGTTTTATTAAAAAGCTCGCTGTTCAGGGTTCCTTTGGTAGCCAGAATACCAATTATTTGTGTTTTAGAATGTATGGCAGCGGGTTTTATAGCTGGTTCAATACCAATGAAAGGAACGTCATAATGAGCTCTTAATTCTCTTATGGCATTAGTAGTTGCGGTGTTGCAGGCTACAACAATTAGCTTGCAATTCATGTTAAGCAGAAAGTCAGTGTTTTTCATGCTTAATCGAATAATTTCCTCTTTGGATTTTTCGCCATAAGGGGCATTTTTGCTGTCGGCTAAATAAATGGTTTTTTCGCTAGGTAAAAGATTGTGAATCTCTTTCCAAATCGAAGTTCCTCCTATACCAGAGTCAAAAATACCTATGGGTTGTTTGTTATCCATCGAAACAAATTTAATAGCTATGGATTAATTTTCCTAAAAATAATGTATAAAAAAACCGCTCGATTCTGTGTAGAAATTGAGCGGTTTTTTGAATTTTACTTAGAATAAATATTAGAATCCTAAATCTTTTTTAACATCAGCAGTTATGTTTGGACCATCAGCTAATAAAAGAGTAGAACCGTCTAAAACATATTGGTATCCTTTAGCTTTTCCAACTTTTTGGATAGAATTTCTAACTTTTTCCATTAGAGGTTTTACAATGTCAGACTCTTTTTGTTGTAATTCTTTTTGTGCATTCTCTCTAAAATCAGTAATTCTTTTTTGCATGTCTTGAACTTCTTTAGCACGTTCAGTGTTTACAGCATCAGTTACAGTTGTAGTTTCAGCTTCGTATTTTTTCAACTTTGCTTGATATTCTTCAATCATTTTTTTGTAATCTGCATCGTATGTAGTGCTTAATTTTTCTAATTGACTTTGAGCATCTAGCATAGCTGGCATTTTTGCCATAAGTTCACTTACATCTACATGGGCTGTCTTTGCTTGAGCACTGATAGTTTGATTTGCTCCAAAAACGAAAAGAGCGGCAATTAATAAAGTTTTAATTTGTTTCATTGGTTTAAAATATTAAGTAATTAATTTATTGTTTTAATTTTTCTTCTCTAGCACTTTTGATAGAGTCTCGTTGTTGAATTATTTTTAATCTTCTTTCTTCTAAGGCTTTTTTACGGTCTTCAATAATTTTGTTTCTGTCTTCTAGTGCTTTTGCTTTAGCATCGACTGCTTTTTGTTTGGCTACTTCAGCTTCTGATGGAGCATCTTCATTTACAGTTTTTTCTACTTCGGTTTTAACGGTATTTGTAGACTCTGCTTTTTTAGCTGTTTCCGAAACGGGACTATTGCTTTTAGCAGCTCTGTCGTTAAGAATTTGTTGTCTTCTTTCTTCTAGAGCTTTTTTACGATCTTCAATAATTTTGTTTCTTTCTTCTTGCGCTTTTGCTTTAGCATCTGTTGCTTTTTGTCTGGCTAATTCTGTTTCACTTGGAGAGTCATCTGTTGCAACTTTTTGAACCTCTGTTTTAGTTGTTCCAGAAACCGTGCCATTTTTTTTAGCAGCTCTATCGTCTAAAATTTGTTGTCTTCTTTCTTCGTAATCTTTTTTCTTTTGTTCTTGTGCCAACTTTCTGTCGGCTAATATTTTATCTCTTGCTGCTTTTCTTTCATCCAAGATTTTTTGTCTTTCCGCAAGATTTGGATTGTCAGCTATAGCGTCTTCTTTACTTTCTTTCTCTTGTTCAGCAGCTAATTCTTTTTTGCTTAGCTGTTCTCTTTTCTCTGTACGATTGATTACTCTTAATACCTGATCACTAATATCAAATCGTTTGTCAGCAAAAAGCATGGTTAAATCAGAGGATTTGTCAAAAATAAAATCATATTTTTTTGCTTCAGCAATATCTTGAACTGCGGTGAATACCTGGTCTTGAATTGGTTTTACTAATAATGCTTTTTGACTCATTAATAAGCCATTTGGACCAAATCTCTTTTGCTGCAAATCTAATAATTCATTTTCAAGAAAAGTAATTTCGGTTTCACGTTCTTCTATTAATGTTTTTGTTAGAAGTGGTTTTTCTGCCGTAAGCGCTTCCTTAACTTTATTAATTTCTAATTTTTTGGCTTCTATTTCTTGTTTCCATTTTTCAGCTTTCTCTTCTAGTAGCAAATTGGATTCATTGTAACTGTTTACATTTTGTAAAATGTACTCCATATCAATGTAACCTACCCGGTTTCCTCGAGTTTGCGAATGAATACTATTTACAGCAATTGCGGCTAAAAGTAGAAATAAAAAATGTTTTCTCATAACTTAACGTATTAGAAAATCAGTACCAATTTTTTAGAATTGTTGTCCAATAATGAAATGAGTTTCCCATCCATTTGGAGTTGATAATCCTGGTAGGGAATCAAATCCATGTGCAAAATCAATTCCTAATAATCCAAATGCTGGCATAAATACTCTTAAACCAACTCCTGCTGAACGTTTAAGTTCAAAGGGATTGTAGCTTTTGAAATTGTTGAATGAATTACCCGCTTCCAGAAAACCAAGTGCATAAATAGATGCTGCTGCTTTCAATGTTATAGGATAACGCAATTCCACAGAAAATTTATTGTATACCGTAGCTCCTACTTGTACTCCATTTTCTAGAGGTGTCAATGAACTATTAGGATATCCTCTTAATTGAACGGTTTCTCTACCGTCCATAGCGAAGTTTTGCATTCCGTCTCCACCTACAAAAAATCTTTCAAATGGTACTAAACCTCTTTGTTGATTGTATGCACCAAGAAATCCAAACTCAGTTAATGTTCTTAAGACAAATTTACCATAAACTTTGGTATACCAATCCGCTTTGAATTTAACTTTATAATATTCTAACCAACTAAATTTTTTCTGGTCTATTTTTCCTTGATCTACAGCTGCTTCATCTGCTGTTGTAGCATTTCCATTAGCGTCTATGTAAGATCCTTTTGGTACAGTTATATTTCCAAAATTATCTATTACATCTTCTGTAGCTCTACTTTTGTATTCGTCTTGTTCTCCTAATGCATCATAATCAATATTACTAAATAATGAATAAGGTGGCGTCACTTTTGCAGAAAGACTAAATTCAGAACCATAAGTTGGGAAAATAGGATTTACCCCTTTATTGTTTCTAGAAAGACCTACTGTATAAGATAAGTTTCTTGAAGCTCCATTTCCAAAAGTAAATAAACCTGTATTGTAATTATTTAAATCATAATGTTGGTAACTGATAGATTGAGACAATACAAAGAAATCATCAGGAACAGTCAAACGTTTTGCAAGACCTACAGATAAAGTTAAGATGTTAAAACTTCTAGACTTATCTACGTCAAATGTAATAAAGTTGTTTAAGAACTGCTTACTGTATGAAATAGATGAACTAAATTGTACTGGTTTTTTTTGTCCAAACCAAGGTTCAGAGAACGAAACACTATAGGTTTGGAAATACGTACTTCCTTGCAAACGTAAAGACACTTTTTGACCGTCTCCCATAGGAAGTGGCTTGTAAGCCGATTTGTTCATGATGTTCCTGGCCGAGAAGTTGTTGAACGAAAGTCCAAGTGTTCCAATGAAACCACCTCCACCGTAACCCCCTTGAAGTTCAATTTGGCTAGAACCTTTTTCTACAAGGTTGTATTCAATGTCAACTGTTCCAGCCGCACCATCAACATTTTTAAATTTTGGATCGATTGATTCAGGATCAAAATAACCCAATTGTCCAATTTCACGAACGGTTCTTACTAGTTCTTCTTTACTGTATTTTTGACCCGGTTTAGTTCTTAATTCACGATAGATTACACGGTCGTTCGTTTTGTCGTTTCCTACTACAGTAATATGATTGAAATAAGCCAAAGGTCCTTCAGTAATTCTTATTTCGAAATCAATAGTATCATTAGCTGTTTTTACCTCAACCGCATTGATATTAGAAAATAAATATCCGTTGTTTTGGTATAAATTGGTAATATCTTCCCCGTCAGGTTTTGTTTTATCAGCAATTCTTTTTTCAAGTAAAACTCCATTGTAAGTTTCTCCTTTTTTAATACCAATCATTCGATTCAAATATTGGTCAGGATAAACAGAATTTCCTAAGAATTTAATGTTTCCAAAATAATATTTGTTTCCTTCTTCAACATTTATTTTAATAGCTAAAGTGTTTTTGTTTTTATTGTAAGCTACAGAATCTGAAACAATTCGGGCATCTCGATATCCTTTTTCTTTGTAGGTTTCAATTACTTTTTCTAAATCAGATTTGTATTTTTCTTTAATGAATTTTGAAGCTTTTAATAATCGAATAGGATTCTTTTTTTTGGTATCTTTCATTGCTTTACGCAAAGCTTTGTCTGAAATTTTGCTGTTGCCTACAAAATCAATACTACTAATTTTAATTTTATCTCCTTTATCAACACTTACCACCATATTTACTTGGTTGATAGTTGCTGTGTCTTTTACGGTGTTGATGTTTACTTTAGTATTGTAGTAACCGTCTTTTTTGTATTTGTTTTCAATGTAGTTTTTAGTGGTAGTAATTAAGTTTTCGTTTACTACTTTTCCTTTTGTTAAGCTATTGTCTTTAATTAAAGCTTCTGTTTTGCTTTTCTTGACACCTACAAATTTTACATCGTTTAATTTAGGTAGTTCAATAATATCGAGATCCAGATAAATACTGTCATTTTCTATGCGATTAACATAAAATGCAATTTCATCAAAAAGACCTAGTTTTCCTAGTTTCTTAATCGCCGAACTAATTTCTTCTCCTGGTACAGTGATTTCTTGCCCTTTTTGTAAGCCCGCAAAAGTGACTACAGTTTGGTCGTTAAAACTGATTTTGTTAGTCAATTCAACCTTAGCTAAAATGTATTTTTTACCTTGGTCGAATGGTACTCTGTCTTGTGCCTTAATTTGTGAAAAACTTCCCAAAAATACTAGGGTAAGTAATACTTTGATACTTTTATCCAACACTAAAAAATTATTTAATTTGTTCACTTGTTTTTCCAAATCTACGTTCTCTTTTTTGATAACTAATAAGCGCCTCATAAAGGTGCTCTTCTCTGAAATCAGGCCACATAACTTCAGAAAAAAATAATTCAGCATAAGCAATTTGCCAAAGTAAGAAATTGCTTATTCTGTGTTCTCCACTTGTTCTAATTAATAAATCTACATCAGGTAAATTTTGCGTGTAAAGATGCTCATTTATAATTGAATCGTCAATAGCGTCTATTGAAATTATATTATTTTTAACTTTATCAGAAATCTTCTTTACTGCACTAACTATTTCTTCTCTAGAACCATAGCTGAGGGCTAATGTTAAGGTCATTCGAGAATTATTCTTTGTTTTTTCAATTACTTCTAAAAGTTGTTTTTGAGCTGACTTAGGCATCAGTTCAATGTTTCCTATAGCATTGAGTTTTATATTGTTTTCCTGAAATGTATTTAATTCTTTCTGCAAAGAACTTGTCAATAATTTCATTAGTGTTTTTACTTCTAATTTAGGTCGGTTCCAGTTTTCTGTAGAAAAAGCATATAAAGTAAGGTTTTCGATGCCTAATTTAACACAGCTTTCTATAATAACTCGTACTGATTTAGTACCGTTTTCATGACCTATGGCTCTAAGGAAGCCTTGTTGTTTTGCCCATCTGCCATTGCCGTCCATAATAATGGCTAGGTGTTTGGGTAAATTGTTTTTATTTATAGTATCTAGTAAGCTCATTTTTTATTCTGCACAATAGCACGGTTTTTCGCCAAAGGTATAAGTTAATGTTATACCAGAGAAGACATACCAATCATTATTATTTAAATTTCCAAATCGCAATGCACTTAAACTTTCTTCTTTAGGATTGCTTCCGTCAAGATTGTCAGTAAAGGTGTAGCGAGCTCCAACTTCGGCTGCTAAAACAAGTCGGCTAGAAATATTTGATTTTATTCCTAGAATCATTGGGATTGCAATGGAGTTTTTTCCTTTGTTTTTCTTGGTTTCACCTAATTCAACATACAAATCATCATACCTAAAAGCACTAATTCCAGAAGTCACATAAGGCGTGAATTTTTGGTGCAATGTATGAAGATTGAAGTCAAAAAAGTTGAATTCAAGGGCTAAAGATAGTTCTTTTATACTATTTTCAAAATGATAGCCTCTCAGACTTCTACTTGCTTCTTCCGAATCTCGGTCGTTTGCAGTAATGGTTGACTGAGAATAGGATATTCTCCAAGCATGTCTAGGACTCTTATTCCATTTGTATAAAATACCAAAAGCAGGCTCATTAGGAGCTATATAGGTTGTTTTTCCTACGTCGCCAACATAGTTGCTCCCGCCAAGAAAAACTCCTATTTCATGTATTTGTGCTTGTAGGCTTATGCCAAGAAATAAACAGACTATTGTGCTTAAAAATTTTTTCATTTTCATAGAAAATTGCTTGCAAATATAATAATTATCAATACGAATCAATGCCCATTAGAATAAATCTACTTTTTTTAAAAAAATAGTCAATTTATTTTAATGGGACTTCGTGTTGTTCTACTTAAACGGAAAAGTTAGATTGTATTGTATGAGAGGAGTTTAAAAAGATTAATTTCTTTTGTCTTCTCCCCAAAGCAATTTGCTTCTTAGGGTTTTTAAGAAAGTTTCTGTTGGTATTTCGACCATATTAATTTGAAATGGAGTTTTCTTTATGGTTAAAACCGATTCATTTCTAACCGAAGTAATTCTGGAATCTAATGAAACCAAGTAGTTTTCTTCTCTTCCAGAAACTTTTAACATAATTTCTGTTTCATCAGGAATTACAAGTGGTCTTGCATTAAGGTTATGAGGAGCAATAGGAGTGATCACTAAACTTTTTACATCTGGAGTTAAAATAGGACCGCCACAACTTAAGGAATAGCCTGTAGAACCCGTTGGTGTCGAAATAATCAAACCATCAGCCCAATAAGAATTCAGGATTTCTCCATTAAGATAAGTGTCAATGGTAATCATCGAAGTAGTATCTTTTCGGCTTACCGAAATTTCATTCATTGCAAAATTAATATCGTTTAAAGCTTCATTTTCTGGTGCCGAAGTTAAACTTAAGAGCGTTCGTTTAGAAAGCGTGTATTTTTTATCAATAACAACTTGTAGAAATTCATCAATATTTTCTTTTTGTACCGTTGCTAAAAAACCTAATCTTCCCGCATTGATTCCTAAAATAGGAATGCCCGAATCCCGAACTAAAGTTGCTGCTCTTAAAATAGTTCCGTCTCCGCCAATGCTTAATAGCATGTCAAAACTAGAATCTAATTCGCTATGAGATGAAAAGGTTTTGTATTCCTTTTCGATGATTTTTTTTTCCTGGATTAAAGCTAAAAAATGAGATTCGATGACAATTTCGATGTTATTTCTATTGAAAAACACAAAGATGTCTTTTATAATTGGTTCTGTACTATTTTGATAATATTGACCGTAAATGGCTATTTTCATTGGGGTTACATGTTAAGATATTTGTCTAAATAGTCAGAACGTTCTTTTAAATTAGTAATATAAGAGTCTTCGTGGTGTTCGGATATAATTTCGTAATTGTATCTTCTAAAAGTCTGAATGATCTCATTGATAGCTCCTGAAGTTATTTTTATCGTAACTTCTACAGTGCTGATATCGGATTCTGAAATAAACAATCCTAATATTTTACCGTTGTTGCTTTCTACAATTTGGGTAATTTGGCTCATCGAATAATCTAGGATTCCTTTACTCACCTTTACAATCGCTCCTTGTTCTTTTATAAAAGGAGTTTGATTGAAAAAGTTGATAATATCTTCCATTTCATAATAGCCAACATATTTATTGTTTTCGTCTAAAACCGGAATCAAATTAGAATGGTTTTTAGCAAAAACTTCTAAAACTTCTAACCAAAGCGAATAGGTTCTGATAAAAAACGTTTCCAGGCTGTATTTGTAATCCGATACTTTTTTATGTTCTTCAAAAGTTTCGACATCTTCAGCAGAAATACTTCCTATATAAACACCATCTTCAACAATAGGAAAGTGAGAAAAATTGAAATCGACCAAAAAATCCCTAACAGTTCCAATAGTCTCTTGGCTGTCAATAGGTTTGAAATCAGTAGTGATGTAGTTTGAAATTTCCATTTTGTATGAGTCCTCAATTTTTATGCAAAATAATCAAAAAAAGGCAAAATCGCCTAGCTTTTACTTTGTATTTTTGTAACCAAATTATAGTTTTTCGTAATCAAAAAGCATTCCAATGACAAAATTAAGTGTAAATATCAATAAAATAGCTACTTTACGTAATGCCCGTGGAGGTAATGTTCCTGATTTATTAAAAGTAGCCACCGATATTCAAAAATTTGGAGGACAAGGAATCACCATTCATCCGCGTCCCGATGAGCGTCACATTCGTTACCAGGATGCTCGCGATTTGAAATCAATTGTTTACACCGAATTCAATATCGAAGGCAATCCACAACATAATTTTATCGATTTAGTTCTCGAATGCAAGCCAGAACAAGTTACTTTAGTTCCGGATGCTATTGGAGCCATAACTTCTTCTGCTGGTTGGGATACTATACAAAACCAAGCATATTTAACGGAGATGATTCAGGAGTTTCAACGCAACGGAATTAGAACTTCTATTTTTGTTGATCCCACATTAGAAATGATTGAAGGGGCTAAAAAAACAGGAACGGACAGAATCGAATTGTACACTGAAGCTTTTGCACATCAATACAGCCTAGGAAACGAAAAAGGAATTACTCCTTATGTGGAATCAGCTGTTTTGGCAAACGAATTGGGTTTAGGAATCAATGCTGGACACGACCTGAGTTTAGATAACATTCAGTTTTTTAAGCAAAATATTCCAGGATTATTAGAAGTTTCTATTGGTCACGCTTTAATTGCTGAAGCCTTGTACCTTGGCTTGGAAAACGTAGTCAATATGTATTTGCAAAAATTAAAATAATATCAATTGATTGAAGGTTGAGCAGAGATTTTTTCTGCAATCTAAAATCTGCAATCTAAAATCTAAAATCAAATGTTGTATTCAAAAATAGAAGGAGAAGGAAAACCATTTTTAATCATACATGGATTTCTTGGTATGTCAGACAATTGGAAAACCTTAGGACAGCAATTTGCTGATGAAGGTTTTCAGGTTCACCTGCTTGACATGCGTAATCACGGACGAAGTGTTCAATCTTCAGCATTTAGTTATGAATTAATGGTTCAGGATGTTTTTGATTATTGTCAAGGTCATGCTCTGCAAACAATCAATATTCTGGGACATTCAATGGGTGGGAAAGTTGCGATGCTTTTTGCAACCCGATATCCAGAAATGGTGGAGAAATTAATTGTAGCCGATATTGGTCCTAAGTTTTATCCTCAACATCATCAAACTATTTTAGCGGGATTGAATGCTGTAGATTTTTCGGTTAAACCAAGTCGCGCCGATGTGGAAGCCACTTTAAGTGAATACATCACTGATTTTGGTACAAAACAATTTTTGCTAAAAAACCTGTATTGGCAGGAGCCAGGGCAATTGGCATTCCGTTTTAATTTATCCGTTTTTAATGAGAAAATTGAAGAAATAGGAGTGGCTTTACCATCAGAATTGGTTTTTGAAAAACCGACACTTTTTATTCGTGGTGGAAATTCCAATTATATTTTAGATTCGGATGTTGAAGATATAGCCGTTCATTTTCCATTAATGAAACTAGAAACAATTCCAAATGCCGGACATTGGCTTCATGCCGAAAATCCAGCTTTGTTTTATCAAATGGTCATTTCGTTTTTAAATTAGTTTTCAAATACTACAAAATAGCAACTTTCGAGTTGCTGTTTTTTTATGAAGAAATTTTAAAATTATATTCTTGATAAATGTATAAAAAACACTTATGTTTGTGTTCTTTGAAACCGATATTTTTTTTAGATTAAAAAAGTAATTAACCACCAAACCAAAATAAAATGATTATTACTGTTTGTCCTGATTTCTTGAAACGTATAGCCCCCATAAGAGTTGTTTTGTGTTTATTAACAATTCTTCTTTTGCAAAGTTGTGGTGCTGTAAAAAATAACCAATCTTCAAAAGAGAAAATGAGTGCTTATTTAATGACTTATTTCAAAGATGATACCCACGGATTGTATTTTGCATTGAGTAATGATGGTTATACATTTACTGATGTTAATTCTGGAAATCCTGTTGTTGCTGGAGATACTATTGCTGAGCAAAAAGGAATTCGTGATCCATATATTATGCGTGGTAATGATGGCTATTTTTACATGGCAATGACTGATTTGCATATTTATGGAAAACAGAAAGGTTACAGAGATACCGAATGGGAACGTCCGCAAGAGAAATATGATTGGGGAAACAACAGGGGTTTAGTGTTGATGAAATCAAAAGATTTGATTCATTGGTCACATTCTATTTTGGATGTCAATAAGGTATATCCTGAACTGAATGTGGGTTGTGTTTGGGCACCCGAATTGATTTATGATGAAGTGAAAGGAAAAATCATGATTTATTTTACGATGCGTAAAGGCAAAGGGCGTACGAAATTGTATTATGGATATATGAATAAAGATTTTACAGCATTAGAAACAACTCCAGAAATTCTTTTTGAATATCCGGATAGTACAAAGCAGATTTTAGATGCTGATATTACAAAACTGCCTGATGGAAGATTTTGTATGATGTATGTAGCACAGGAAAATCCGGGAGGCATTAAAATGGCATTTTCGGATAAAATAAACAGCGGTTATGTATACCAGCCTGAGCAAATTGATTTCGAAAAAAAATCATGCGAAGCTCCCAATGTATTTAAACGTATTGGCGAAGATAAATGGGTTTTGATGTACGATATTTTTAGTGTCAATCCACATAATTTTGGTTTTGCAGAAACCACCGATTTTAAAACGTTTACTAACCTTGGACATTTTGATCAGGGCGTGATGAAACGAACTAATTTTTCGGTTCAAAAACATGGTTCAGTGATTCATTTGACTAAAAAAGAAGCACTTCGTTTAGCGAAACATTGGAATACTAATTTCTCATTTGATACTAAAAAATAAACATGAAGTCGATATTTAAAATAGCGTTACTCAGCATTTTGTGCGTGTTCAGTTTAAGTGCTCAAAAGAAAGATTTAAAAGGGTATCTTTTTGCCTATTTTGAAGGCAAAGGTCCAGCCGAAAAACAAGAGCAATTGCGTTTTGCTGTAAGCGATGACGCTGTGAATTGGAAAGCGCTAAATAATAATGAACCAATAATACCATCAAAAGATATTTCAAAAACTGGCGGGATTCGTGATCCTCATATCCTTAGAAGTGCAGATGGAAACAGTTTTTATATGGTTGCTACCGATATGAATACTAAGAAAAATGGCTGGGATTACAATCCGGGAATTGTTTTGATGCATTCCAAAAATCTTTTGGATTGGAAATCATCAGTAATTGATTTGGAGAAATTATATCCTAAGAAATTTAAAGACATAAAATGGGTTTGGGCTCCACAGACTTTTTATGATGCCAAAGTAAAAAAGTATCTGGTTTATTTTACAGTTCGTTTTAATTATAATTCAAAATTGGATTTCTATTGTGCTTATGCCAATAAAGATTTTACTGGTTTTGAACAAGAACCAAAACTAATGTTTAGTCCAAAAGATGGTGCTATCGATGGCGATATTATTCTTAAAGATGGTACTTATCATTTTTTCTACAAAGGAAATACAAAAGACGAAACTGGAAAGGAAATCCAAAACGGTATCAAACAGGCTACGAGTAAGAAGCTTCAGGGACCTTGGAAAGAAAGTTTCGAATATCTAGATGCTTATGCTGATACAAACACAAATGTAGAAGGTTCTTCGGTTTTTAAATTGAATAACAGCGACGAATATATCTTAATGTATGATTTGTATTCCAGTGGACGTTATGAATTTCAACGTTCTAAAGATTTGTATCATTTTACAGCCAAAACAGAATCGTTTACTAAAGATTTCTTTCCAAGACATGGAAGCGTTTTAGGAATTACAACAGAAGAAGCAATAAGATTACAAGAAAAATGGGGCGGCGTTCCTCAAAGTTTATTGACTGCTAAAGATGGAACATTTCGTTTTAAAGCAGAAGGAAATCCAATAATCAAACATAAATTCACGGCTGATCCAGCTGCTTTTGTTGAAAAAGATACCTTGTGGTTGTTTACCGGACATGATTTTGAAGGAGGACAAAAAGGGTATAAATTGAAAGATTGGTTGGTTTTTTCAACAACTGATTTGAAAAATTGGACGGAATATCCAGTGCCATTAAAAATTGAAGATTTTAAATGGGATAAAACCAATGATGCTTATGCGGGACAAACCATTAAAAGAAACGGAAAGTATTATTGGTACATTAGTACGAATGGTTCCGGAATTGGAGTCGCAGTTGCCGATAAGCCACAAGGGCCATATAAAGATGCATTAGGAAAACCTTTATTGACTAATGCCGATTGTTTTGCTTCTACGCATTCCTGGACTTGTATTGATCCTGCGGTTTTTATTGATGATAATGGACAAGCCTGGTTGTTTTGGGGTAATGGAGTTTGCTATTACGCAAAACTGAAAGAAAACATGATTGAAATTGACGGTCCAATTAAGAAAATTGATTTCGAAGGATTTCAATTTACCGAAGCGCCTTGGATTCATAAAAAGGATGGGAAATATTACCTTAGTTACGCCAGTGGTTTTCCTGAAAAAATCGCTTATGCTATGGCAGATAACATAGAAGGACCTTATGAATACAAAGGAATTCTAAATGAAATTGCAGGAAATAGCAATACTAATCATCAGGCAATTTTAGAATTTAAAGGCCAACCTTATTTTATTTATCACAATGGAGCCATACAAACTAATGGTTCAAGCTACAGCAGATCAGTTTGTATTGATAAGTTAGAATACAATCCAGATGGAACTATAAAACGAGTGGTAATGACTACCGAAGGAGTTACAAAATAAATTTTAGAATGTTGGTTTTCTCGAATTGAAATAATTTCTTTGTTTAAACCAATGGGTATAATTTAAAATAATAGTATTTTTGAAGCAATAAATACAAACGCAAATGAAATTAATTGTTAGAGTTTTAGTTACAGCTATTTTAGTTCTGTTGATTTCGCATTTTATGACAGGAGTGCATGTGGCCAGTTTTACTACAGCACTTTTTGTCGCTATTGTTTTAGGGTTGCTTAATATTTTTGTGAAACCTATTTTGGTGTTATTTACTTTGCCAATTACCTTTCTTACACTTGGATTATTTTTGTTAGTCATTAATGGATTGATTATTATATTATGTGATAATATTGTGGGTGGTTTTGATGTAGATACATTTTTCACCGCCTTGTTATTTAGTATCATCTTATCGGTATCACAGTCTCTTGTGAATCTTGTTTTAGGAGATAAATAGAAAAAGTAATCTATAAAAAAATCATAAATGAAAACTGATTTTGCTTTTGAAGCAGTAAAATCATTAATTTTGTCCTTCATAAGAATTTAAAATGAATAAAATCTACATCATATTAATTGTTTTACTGGGTTTCTTCCTGATGCCTGGTGCAGCGTATGCATGTGGATCGAGTTCAGGAAATGATTCTTGTAAAATGGAAATGTCTTCCAAAACAAAAACAAAAGATTGCTGCAGTAAAAAATCAAAATCTCAAGAATCAAAAGACAAAAGTTGTTCTGGCAAATGCGGACAATCTATGTGTAGTGTTTCTTCAGTAAATATTGGAATTGCTACAGCTATTCATTATGAAATTCCGAATGCTATCTTTAGCTTTTCAGAACAAAAACAAAATTTCTCTCATTCTGTATCCTTCCCTTCTGATGGATATGTTAGTCTTTGGTTGATACCTAAAATAGGCTAAATTCCTTTCGTGATAGCCATTGGTATATCCGTTTCAAAGCAAATTTGCTTTACAAATTCATTCATTTTTTCGGTTAATTTAAAAAGAGCGATAGTTGTTATGACTATGTTACTGTTATTAATTAACTCTTTCATTTAAAAAATATAAAATCATGAAATCATTAAAAAAGATAATGATAGCAGTTGTGGTATTGCTATCAATAAGTGTTAATGCACAAATTAAAAACAAAAAGACGGAAACCGTAAAAATATCTGGGAACTGCGAAATGTGTAAAAAGAAAATTGAAACAGCTGGAAGTATTAAAAAAGTAGCTGCTGTAGAATGGGATGTTAATTCTAAAATAGCAAAACTAACTTACGATTCGTCCAAAACAAATCCAGATGAAATTTTGAGCCGAATTGCTAAAGCGGGTTATGATAGTGATAAGTTTTTAGCAACTGAAGAACAATACAAAAAGCTGCATACTTGTTGTCAATATGATAGAGAAGCTACTGGAGCGGCTAAAAAAGAAGAGCACAAGCACTAATTTTTCCATTTTATTACTACGGTCTTTTGGTCATTTTGTGTTCCAAAAGACTGTAGTAAAATGATAAATTTCAAAATTTAAAAAGATGAAAACAGATATAGTATTAAAAAGATTCATTGCTTTGGTAATGTTATTAGGCATTACAAGTTCGTATGCTCAAATTTCGAAAGCTGAAATTATTGCTACAGGTTTAACTTGTTCGATGTGTTCGAATGCTATTAACAAACAATTGAAAGCAATGCCCGAAGTAGAAAAAGTAATGATTGATTTGAACAACAATACTTTTGTGGTTAACCTAAAAGCGAATAGTAAAATTACGCCTGAAGCCTTGCGACTGAATATTGAAAAAACAGGTTTTTTTGTGGGATCTATGATTTTAACTATGGATGCTAATAAGGTAGAGCCAAAAGACAATAGCAGTTTTAAAAATGCAAGTGGCACTTATATTTTTGTAAGTCCTGATGAAAAATCGGTCAATGAAAAATTGAGACTTAAAGTATTGAATAGTGGTTTTGTGACGAAAAAAGAGTATAAAAAGTCAGCTAAGATGCTTTCGAAATATATTGGTTTTGGCACTCAGGAAGGAACTTATTATGTAAAAACAATTTAGATGAGATATTTTCTAATACTTTCATTAAGCTTATTGTCCTTTCAAATCAATGCACAAGAATTGTTTGTAATGACCGAGCCTGCAAGTAATATGCCCACATCTTCAATAGGAGTGAGAGACATGAGTTTATTTGCATTGAAGAAAACTGATGGATACAATTACCATAACATGCCCGAATTAATGTGGGGCGTTAACAAAGACTGGATGATTCATGCTTCGGCATTTTTGAGCAATAGGCAAGGGGATCTAATGCTTGAAGGAGGGAGTTTGTATGCTAAGTACCGTTTTTTCTCGGTTGATGATCTTCATAGTCATTTTAGACTAGCGGCTTATGGAAGAATAAGTACGAGTAATGCCGAGATTCATCAGGAAGACATAGAAACAATGGGAATGAATTCGGGTTACGAAATTGGAGCTGTTGCCACTCAATTGATAAACAAAACCGCTTTAAGTGCAACGGTTAGTTATGAAAGAGCATTGAATAATCAGGGAAATATTTTTCCAGACGAATGGAGCAACAGTGCAATGAACTATACTTTTTCGATTGGACAATTGATGTATCCTAAAAAATATACTAGTTTTAAACAAACGAATATCAATGCAATGTTAGAATTTTTAGGGCAACGATTGAACCAAAATGGGAAATCTTATTTAGATGTTGTACCTTCGATTCAGTTTATTATAAACAGTCAGGCTCGAATCGATTTAGGATACAGACGCCAAATATATAGCGACATGGAACGAATAAGTACCAATAGCATTTTACTGAAATTAGAGTACACTTTTTTTAATGTAACCAATTAGATTTAACTATTTAAAATTTTAAAAATGAGAAAAATAATCCTTTCTTCTATCTTATTAGCTGTTGTTTTGGTAAGTTGTAACCAAAAAAACAAAGAGGAGCAAACACCAAATCCAGAAGTAGAAACAGTAACAAAAACCGAAGAAACCGAAGCTGCTGAAGAAATTGTTCCTGTTAGCGATGCCGTAAAAGCATCCATTTCTACCGAAGCAATTATTAATGGGTATTTGAAAATAAAAAATGCTTTGGCAAACGACAAATCAAAAGAGGCTACAGCAGCTGCTAACGATTTTGAAAAAGCAGTTTCGGCTACTAATTCTAGTAAAATAGATTCAAAACTAGTTGATAAATATACAACGATTACCGAAAGTGCTAAAAAACAAGCCGGTTTGATTGCTACAAATGATGGGAAAATTGTTCAACAACGAATGTACTTTGCTGTTTTAAGTAAAGATATAACGAGTTTGATTGCTACTTTTGGAACTAGCAAGAAATTATATCAGGATTATTGCCCAATGTACAATGAAGGGAAAAACGGCTATTGGATTAGCGAAATAAAAGAAATCAGAAACCCATATTATGGTTCTGAAATGCTAACTTGTGGCGGTATGATTAAAGAAATCAAATAATCTTTTTTCGATTTATTTATTCCCGAAAATTGATTTCATCAAAATCCTAGCTTCATTTTAAGTTAGGATTTTTTTGTTAAAAAATCGCTCAAAAATAATTTTAAAATGAAAGTCTATATCAAAAATATGGTTTGTAGTCGCTGCGAAATGGCAGTGAGAACAGTATTCGAAAAAATGGAAATTCCGATACTTTCGATACAATTAGGAGAAGTTGAAATTTTGAAAAATTTAGAAGAAACAGAAAAACAACTGCTATCTGAAAACCTAAAAGCTTTAGGTTTTGAATTATTAGATGATAAAATAAGTAAGACCATTGAGCGAATAAAAAACTTAATTGTTGATTTGGTTCATCATCAAAATGAAAAACTAAAAATCAATTTGTCTAGTCATATTGTCGAAGATTTAAAACAGGATTATAGTGCTTTGAGTAATTTGTTTTCGGAAACCGAAGGAATTACAATCGAGCATTATTTTATTGCTCAAAAAATAGAAAAAGTAAAAGAATTATTGATTTACAACGAGCTTAGTTTGAGCGAAATTGCTTTTCAGTTGAATTACAGTAGCGTAGCTCATTTGAGTAATCAATTTAAAAAGACTACGGGAATAACGCCCACACAATTCAAACAACTGAAAGACAAAAAAAGAAAACAGATAGATGAATTATAAATGATGCAAATCGTTTCCATAATTGTGTAATCTTATTGGTTGTTTTTATTTCGAAATTTGGAATGTAAATTAAATGTCTTAAGAAATGAAATATACCTACACTATAAATGGAATGCATTGTAATTCTTGTCGAACTAAAGTTGAAAATGCACTTAATAGTATTGAAGGAGTAGAAGCTGAGGTCAGTTTAAATCCTCCAAAAGCTGAAATTTCGATGCAAAAACCCATTCAAACTATACAATTTCAAGAAGTAATTACTTCGGCTGGAAATTATACGATAAAGGTTTTTAATCCCAATGATTTAAAATTAAAAGCAACTGAAACAGTTGCTCCAACACCGCCACCAAATGCAGTTGGGAAATACTATTGTCCAATGTTTTGCGAAGGCGATAAAGTCTATGACGAACCAGGAAGTTGTCCCGTTTGCGGAATGGATTTGGTTACAATTGAAGCTACTGGAGAAGAAGAAAACAAAAGCTATCTGGATCTAGTACACAAAATGAAAATTGCATTGTTGTTTACCATTCCTATTTTCATTATTGCCATGTCAGATATGATTCCAAATAATCCTTTGATGCATGTGCTGGATATGAAAACATGGAATTGGGTACAATTTATTTTGTCACTTCCTGTAGTTTTTTACGCTTGTTGGATGTTTTTTCAACGCGCTTGGAAATCCATAATTACCTGGAATCTGAATATGTTTACCCTGATCGGAATTGGTTCGGGAGTAGCTTTCGTATTCAGTTTAGTGGGATTATTTTTTCCAGAAATCTTTCCGCATGAATTCAAAAACCATTCGGGGCATGTAGGTTTGTATTTTGAAGCGACTACGGTGATTTTGACCTTGGTTTTGTTGGGACAGTTATTAGAAGCCAGAGCGCACAATCAAACCAGCGGTGCGATTAAAGAATTATTAAAGTTAGCGCCAACGGAAGCCATTTTAGTATTCAATGGAATAGATACCGTTATTTCAATTCAGGATATAAAAAAAGGCGATTTGTTGCGTGTAAAACCAGGCGATAAAGTTCCGGTAGACGGAAAAATTACCGAAGGAGAAAGTACCATTGATGAGTCGATGATTTCTGGTGAACCGATTCCAGTGGATAAAAAAATAAATGATTCGGTCGTTGCAGGAACTATAAATGGTACTAAATCGTTTGTGATGATAGCTGAAAAAGTAGGTTCGGAAACTTTGCTTTCGCAAATTATTCAAATGGTGAATGATGCCAGTCGTTCCAGAGCGCCTATCCAAAAATTGGCCGATAGTACTTCGAAATATTTTGTGCCAATTGTAGTTGGGATAGCTGCAATTACATTCTTTATTTGGGCAAAATTTGGCCCCGAAGAAAACGCCTTAATTTATGGATTTATCAATGCTGTGGCGGTTTTAATAATTGCCTGTCCTTGTGCTTTGGGATTAGCAACGCCCATGTCGGTTATGGTGGGTGTGGGCAAAGGTGCACAATCTGGAGTGTTGATAAAAAATGCGGAAGCTTTAGAAAAAATGGATAAGGTAAATGTTTTAATTACCGATAAAACAGGGACAATTACTGAAGGAATGCCTTCGGTAGAAAAAGTTTTTTCGTCTACTAATCAAGAGGATGATTTGTTGCAAAACATTGCTTCACTCAATCAGTATAGTGAGCATCCTTTGGCACAAGCCGTAGTAAATTTTGCGAAAGCGAAAAACACCACTTTATTAGAAGTAAAAGATTTTGAATCGATTACTGGAAAAGGAGTTTTGGGAACGGTAGCTCATAAAAAAGTGGCTTTGGGAAATAAAAAATTAATGGAAGAAGTGAAAGCTATAGTTTCGGACGCATTGGAAAACCAAATTATTGCAGAACAAAAACTTGGTAAAACAGTTTCTTATATTGCTGTGAATGGAACTGCTGTGGGATTTGTAACGATCACTGATGCAATAAAAGAAAGTAGTTCAGTTGCAATTAAAACCTTGATGAATCAGGGAATTGAAGTGATAATGCTTACTGGAGATAATAAAAACACAGCTCAGGCGGTGGCAGATCAATTGCATTTGACTTCATTTCAGGCAGGTTGTTTGCCAGAAGACAAACTTAAATTTATTCAGAAATTGCAAGCTGAAGGTAAGATTGTGGCGATGGCGGGAGACGGAATTAACGATGCACCGGCTTTGGCGCAAGCCGATATCGGGATTGCAATGGGAACGGGTACCGATGTAGCGATTGAAAGTGCCAAGATTACTTTGGTTAAAGGCGATTTGCAAGGAATTGTAAAAGCCAAACAACTGAGTCATGCGGTGATGAAAAACATTCGTCAGAATTTATTTTTTGCATTTTTTTATAATGTGCTGGGAATTCCTATTGCTGCTGGGATTTTATATCCGTTTTTCGGGATTTTGCTTTCGCCAATGATTGCTGCTCTGGCAATGAGTTTTAGTTCAGTTTCAGTAATTGCGAATGCGTTGCGATTAAGAACTTTAAAATTTTAGAAATCATGGATAAGATATTATACCTACTTTGTTTTTTTGCTATTGGTCAGTTTGTAAATGCTCAAGAAAAAAAATTAGCTCAAGATTTTTATTATACATGTGTTATGCATCCTGAAATTCACGAAGCAAAACCCGGAGATTGTCCTAAATGTGGAATGGCATTGGTGAAAGTAAAAGCTAAGAAAGCTAAAAAAGAAGCCGTTAAAAAAGATATCCCGGTAAAGTCAGTTTCTAAAAATCCTGTAAAGATTAAAAAAGAAGTTGAGGTGTCTAAGAGTGAACCAACCAAACCAGCTGATTTGCCAAAAGAAAGCACCGTTGTAGAAAAGAAAGTTTTACCAAAAACTATTTCGAAAAAGGTACGTTACGATTTGTTTGTTCATGATACAATAGTAACTTTTGCTAATAAATCAAAACATGCCATTGCTGTAAACGGTCAAATTCCAATGCCAACACTAACTTTTACCGAAGGAGATACCGCTGAGATTTATGTGCATAACAAATTAAAAACAAGCACTTCTTTGCATTGGCACGGCATATTTTTGCCTAATAAAGAAGATGGTGTTCCTTATTTGACTCAGATGCCTATTGAACCTGGAACGACGCATAAATATACTTTTCCAATAATTCAAAATGGAACGCATTGGTATCATAGCCATTCTGGAATGCAGGAACAAATAGGAATGTATGGTGCATTGATTTTGAAGAAAAAACCAGAAGACGAAACCTTTAGAAAAGGTATTGATGATATTCCACAAGTTCCCATTACTTTGAGTGAATGGACCAATTATAATCCAGACAATGTGCACAGAATGTTGCATAATGCTTCGGATTGGTTTGCTATAAAAAAAGGAACTACTCAAAGTTATGCAGAAGCAATAAAAGAAGGACATTTTAAAACCAAATTAACCAACGAATGGAAGCGAATGTTGGCTATGGATGTGAGTGATGTATATTATGATAAATTCTTAATCAATGGTCAGAATGAAAGTCAGTTGTCTCAATTTAAAGCAGGCGATAAAGTGCGTTTGCGAATTTCAAATGCAGGAGCATCATCTTATTTTTGGTTAACTTATGCTGGTGGAAAAATGACTGTAGTGGCTAATGACGGGAACGATGTGGAACCCGTTGAAGTAGATCGATTGATTATTGCTGTGTCTGAAACCTATGATGTAATTGTGACCATTCCGGAGAAAAATATTTCCTATGCCTTTTTAGCCACTCCAGAAGACAGAACGCAATCGACTTCTATTTACATAGGAGAAGGGGTTAAGAAAGCTGCACATCCTTTGCCTAAATTGAAATATTTTGAAGGCATGAAAATGATGAACGACATGATGAATATGGATGGAACCATGAATGATATGGGTATGAAAATGAGTCTGCAAAAAATGGATATGAATTCCGTAATGTATCCAGAAATTTCGGGAAGTTCAAAAGAGGATCATTCGAAAATGAATAAGGATGATGAAATGGATCATTCAGCTCACGCAATGGATTCTAAAAAATCTGATATTGTAACCTTAAATTATTCAATGTTAAAATCGACTGTAAAAACTAAACTTACTGAGGATGCTCCTGTTCGTGAATTGCGTTTTGAATTGACAGGAAATATGAACCGTTATGTGTGGAGTATGGATAATGTGGTACTTTCGGAAACCGATAAAATTTTGATTAAAAAAGGAGAAAATGTTAGGATTACGTTATACAATAATTCGATGATGCGTCACCCAATGCATTTACACGGTCATGATTTTAGAGTGCTGAACGGTCAGGGAGATTATGCTCCTTTGAAAAACGTTTTGGATATTATGCCAATGGAAACTGATGTGATAGAGTTTGAAGCAAATGCAGATGGTGATTGGTTTTTTCATTGTCATATTCTGTATCACATGATGGCGGGAATGAATCGGGTTTTTAGTTATGAAAATTCAGCAGAAAATCCTCTTTTGCCTAATAAAGAAGCAGCGTATAAGAAATTGCAAGCTGAAAGTAATATGTCGCATTTTATGGCAGAAAATGATTTTGCTACCAATGGAAATGATGGTATGGCGATGTTGCAAAATGCAAGATGGAGTTTTGGTACCGAGTGGCGATTGGGGTATAAGGATCATCATGGTTATGAATCCGAAACGCATATTGGAAGATATATCGGGAGAAATCAATGGTTGATGCCTTTCATCGGTTTTGATGCGCGTTACCGAAAATTAGATCATGGTGAAATGGAGGAAAATTTATTTGGACAAAGAAGTACCAAAGACAAACGACTGCAGTTTAGTTTAGGTGTGAACTATACGTTGCCACTTTTGGTTGTTGCACAAGCAGAAGTGTATCATGATGGAAATATTCGTTTTCAATTGATGCGTGAAGATATTCCTGTTTCAAAACGCCTGCGAATGGCTTTTATGGTCAATACTGATAAGGAATATATGGCAGGATTTAAATATATTGTGGGCAAAAACATGGGAATTACAACACATTATGATAGTGATATGGGAGTAGGTTTTGGGTTGAATTTTAATTATTAAAATAGTCTTCGTTTGTATTTTGTATTTTTGATGAAAAAGTAAATTATATGTTGCAGCTTTCAGAAATTTGGATTTATCCCGTAAAATCATTGGGCGGAATTGCATTACAGCAATCCAGAGTAACCGACAGAGGTTTAGAACACGATCGAAGATGGTTGCTGGTGGATGAAAATGACTGTTTTATTACCCAAAGAGAACATCCAAAACTCGCGCTTTTTCAACCAGAAATTGCAGGTGATTTTCTAAGAATTTCTCATAAAGAGGTGCAAGTGTCTATTGCTGTTCCGCTTTATCCTTCTTTTCTGGAAACGGAAACTAGTATTAAAGTAACAGTTTGGGAAGATGTTGTTGCGGCTTTTGAAGTAAGACCGGAAGCCTCGCAATGGTTCAGTGAGATTTTAGGTTTCAACGTTCGTTTAGTTTATATGCCTGATGAAAGTTTACGAAAAGTGGAAGCGGACTATTCCGTTACACCAAACGATGTGACTTCGTTTTCGGACGGATTTCCTTTTTTAATTATTGGACAATCCTCATTGGATGATTTGAATTCTCGTATGAATAAAGCTTTATCCATACGCCGCTTTAGACCTAATTTTGTGTTTAGTGGTGGAAAAGCCTACGAAGAAGAAACCTGGAAAGAATTTACCATGGGAACGCTTTCTTTTTATGGAGTAAAACCCTGTAGCCGATGTATCATGACTATGGTAGATCCTGAAACCGGTGTTCTTACGGGGAAAGAACCTTTGTTTACGTTGTCAAAATACAAGAAAGTAGATAAAAAAGTAATTTTTGGGCAAAATGTAATCGCCCAACAACAAGGAAATCTTGCAGTTGGGGATTTAGTAACGGTTCAAAAAAGAATTTAATTGGTTTTTACAGAACCTGCACAAGTATCTCCTTCATTAATTCCGTTGAGCCAGGTTGTTAGTGTTTTAATTCGGTTTTCTGTTAATTCAGTTAAATAAACGGCACGGCAAGTTGGGTAAATGCTTCCGTAATTTTGTTTCGGATAATTGGGGTATTTCATGTTCATTTCGGCATCGCGGAAACTAATCCAGATGCGTTGTGATTTTTTTAAATTGGTAACAAACAATTTGTCTGTTTTGTATTTCACTAGAATTTTTTGGTAAACAGTATTTAGTTTTTTGTCTGCTTTGTCATAAGAAGCGTAGGCTTCCTGATTCATTTCAGCTTGGGTTTGCGAAAAACAATTGAGACTAAAAATAAGCAAGAGTAGTAGAAAGATTTTGTTCATGTTGAGGAATTTTAATTCGCCTGAGTTTGTATCCACTTTGTTATTTCGGTTAAGGCGGTAGGAGAGAACGTTTGTTCAATTGTAGCATATTCCTGTGGTGAACCTGTTGTGCATTCCTGGAACAAATGGTTTAAGTTAGGAAGTTCTATTACAGTTGCATTTTTATTTCCACCTTTTGATAAAGCTTCTTTTATTGCTCCTAAATTCTCTTTTGGAGGTACTTGTAAATCTTTTTCACCATTAAGTGCTAATACGGGACATTTTACTTTTTCTAATGTTGGTGCAGGATCGTATTTGATAAAATAATGCATCCAGGGTGTTGCTATTTGCTGCACTTGCAATTTTACAAATTCTTCATCAGTCATTCCTGCTGGTTTTTCAGTATTGGGATTTTGTTTGAAGTAGTTGGTTAAATCGGTTTGCAATTGCTCGGTGCTTGTAGATTTATTGGTGATGTCAAATATTTTTGTATTGTTTGATTTAATTTTTTGTAAATCCTCATCGCTCATTCCAGATGCTTTCCCAATTAATTGTTGTTGCAATAAAAGCAATTGGTCGCCTTGAATTCCTGTTCCTGCAAGTAAAACAATAAATGCCACGTCTTTGGATTGAGTAGCAACCATTGGTGCAATTATGCCACCTTCGCTGTGTCCGATTAAGCCAATTTTACTTTTATTAATTTCCTTTCTGGTTTTTAAGTATGCTATTCCCGCTTCAATATCTGTGGCGAAATCTGCTGTAGTAGCGGTTTTAAAATCGCCTTTTGAGGCAGCGAATCCTCTGTCGTCATAGCGTAAAACGGCAATTCCGTTTTTTGTTAAGTAGTCAGAAAGTACAAGAAATGGTTTGTGACCCAATAATTCCTCGTCTCTGTTTTGAGGTCCGCTGCCACTAATTAAAATTACTGCTGGGAAAACGCCTTCTTGTTTAGGCAATGTTAGTGTTCCGGCTAAAGTGATTCCTGCTTTTTTATTTTCGAAAATGATATCTTCGGAATAATAGGAATACGGTTTTTTAGGTTCTTGTGGTCGATTAGGTATTTCTTTCTCCACTTTTTCTTTTGATAAGTTCAAAGGGAAACTTTGCCCAGCTTGTTTAAAATTACCCACAATGATATTGTCTTTTCCTAAGGTTCCTTCGTATTCAATTTGTGCCTGACTGATTCCGATTTTTAAAACCGAATTTTCAAAACTACTACTGCTTACAGGAATTCCTTTGGCTCCTTGATCCGGACTGTCCATAGTCGCGCTGATTTCATTTGCTGTTTTCTCAATATTAAATACAAGCCTTAATTGTGCTCCTGGAACTTTTAAAACGCCATTCCATTGTCCTGTAATTTCTTGTCCAAAAAATGTTAGAGAAATTAATGCCGCTAGTATTGTAAATGCTATTTTTTTCATTGGTTGTTATTTGTGAGGTAAAAGTTTCTAGAAAAGGATAAATATGGGATTATTTTTAAATTCAAATATACTTATTTTTTCTTACAAATTGGTAAAATCAATTTCAATGTCAACATTCAATTGTAATTACAATAATAAAGCCTTGTTTAAACATCTTGAACTACTTGAAATTCAATAAATAAAAAAGCTTGGTTGGCTTGTGAAAATTTTATAATTTTGCCACCCAATTTTATTATGTAAATTAAAGAAGAAGATGGATATTAAAAGAGTAGCAATTGATGCTGTAACTGAAACCATTGTAATGACTGTGGTACACATGGATTACAAAGGACAAGTAGCCAAAAGAATCAACGAAAAAATGCCTTTAGCGCAAGTAAAAGGATTTAGAAAAGGGGCTGTGCCTAAAGACTTAGTTGAAAAACAATACGGTAGAGAGATTAAAAAAGAAGAAGTTAAGAAAGTTGTTGACTTGGCTTTAGAGCGTTATATTCAATCTGAAAGATTAAATCTTCTTGGAACTCCACTTCCTAAAGTAAACGAAGAATTGGATTGGTCAGCTGAAGAATTGACTTTTGAATTCGAAATTGGTTTAGTGCCAAACTTTGAATTAGACTTAGATGCTAAAAACGATATCGTAAAATATGTAGTTACTGCTGATGATAAATTAATCGACGGTCAGGTTGCTCGTATCCAAAAACAATTTGGTAATGCAATTCCTCAGGAAGAGGTTGAAGCTAATTCTGATATTAAAGGAATCTTTACTAACGAAGCGGAAGGAATTGGTAACACAACTACGATCACTTTAGATATTTTCAAAGATAAAGCTACTGCTGATAAATTCATTGGTAAAAAAGTTGGGGATGTTGTTACTGTAAACACTAGCGGTTTATTTGAAGACGATCACCAATTGATGGATTACTTAAAAGTAGGTCATGATAACGTTCACGGTTTAGCAATTGATGTAGATTTTACTATTGAAGCAATTACTGTTTCTGAGCCAGCTGAATTGAACCAGGAATTGTTCGATAAATTGTTCGGAGAAGGAAATGTGGCTTCATTAGAAGAATTGAAAGGAAAAATTAAAGAAGACGCTGAAACTCAATTTGCTCAACAAGCAGACCAAAAATTATTAGGTGATGTTACTGAGTTTTTAATCGAAAACACAAAATTCGAATTGCCTTCTGAATTCCTTAAAAAATGGTTGCAAACTGTAGGGGAGAAAAAATTATCTCCAGAAGAAGCTGAAGTAGAATATGCACGTTCTGAAAAAGGATTGCGTTTCCAATTAATCGAAGGAAAAGCTTTGGTTCAAAATGATATCAAAATCACTTTTGAAGACTTAAAAACTTTTACTGCTAAAAATATCCGTCAACAAATGGCACAATTTGGGCAAACAAATCCTTCTGACGAAGAAGTTCAAGGAATTGTAGCTAGAGTTTTGTCTAATCAGGACGAAGTAAAAAGACTTTCTGATCAGGTAGTTGCTGAAAAATTATTGGAATTGTTCAAAGAAAAAGCAAACCCAACAACTAAAGAAGTGACTTACGATGAATTTATTGCTGCTTCTTACGGAGAATAAATTTAAAGTTAGAAGTAAGGAGTTAGAAGTTAGAAGTGAATAATTTTGAAAAGAATATCTTGATAACTTTATGATTTTTTTACAAAGACTAAATAATAAAAAATAAGTATATTTGAGCGTCAAAAGATATTTTTTGACGCTCTTTTATTTATGAGTTTAATGTTCATTATTGCGTAAAACTCATAACTTATAACTTATAACCTAAAGAAAACATGAACTACGGTAAAGAATTTAAAAAATTTGCTACAAAGCACCAAGGAGTAAATGCAATGTATTACGATAAAATCGTAGCGGCAATGAATCCTACTAATATGACTCCATATATTATTGAAGAACGCCAGTTGAATGTTTCGCAATTAGACGTTTTCTCAAGATTAATGATGGACAGAATCATTTTCCTGGGAACAGGAATTGATGACCAAATTGCAAACATCGTTCAGGCGCAATTGCTTTTCTTAGAAAGTGCTGATGCTTCTAAGGATATTCAAATTTATTTGAACTCTCCAGGAGGAAGTGTTTACGCAGGATTAGGAATTTATGACACGATGCAATACATCAAACCAGATGTAGCAACTATTTGTACAGGAATGGCAGCTTCTATGGGAGCAGTATTGTTGTGCGCAGGAGCAGCAGGTAAACGTTCGGCTTTACCACATTCAAGAGTAATGATTCACCAACCATCAGGAGGAGCACAAGGAGTTGCAACGGATATGGAAATCAACTTACGCGAAATGTTGAAACTAAAAGATGAATTGTATCATATTATTTCTCAACATTCAGGACAAACTTTTGATAGAGTACACAAAGACAGTGAGCGTGATTACTGGATGAAAGCTGATGAAGCTAAGGAATACGGAATGATTGATGAAGTATTGGTAAGAGGATAAACAAAAGTTAGAGATTAGAAGTTAGAGGTACGAATAGGGACTTCTAACTTCTAATTTCTAACTTCTAACTTAAAAGAATGGCAAAAGAAGTATTAGAATGTTCGTTTTGTGGAAGGAAAAAGCCAGAAACCAATTTATTGATTGCTGGAATTAATGCGCACATTTGCGACAGATGTATCGAACAAGCTCATGGAATTGTTCTTGAAGAATTGAAATCAAGCGGAAGTTCAAAATTAGTTGGTGATTTGATTTTGCAAAAACCAAAAGAAATTAGAGCTTTCTTAGATCAGTATGTAATCGGGCAAGACCAGACTAAAAAAGTAATGTCGGTAGCGGTTTACAATCACTACAAACGTTTGATGCAACAGCAGCTAGACGATGAGGTAGAGATTGAAAAAAGTAACATCATTATGGTGGGACAAACAGGAACTGGAAAAACATTGGTAGCAAAAACTATTGCTAAAATGTTAGACGTTCCTTTGGCTATTGTAGATGCTACGGTTTTAACAGAAGCTGGTTATGTAGGAGAAGATGTTGAAACTATTTTGACACGTCTTTTACAAGCTGCCGATTATGATGTAGCTAAAGCCGAACGCGGAATTGTATTTATTGACGAAATAGATAAAATTGCTCGTAAAAGCGATAATCCATCGATAACTCGTGATGTTTCAGGAGAAGGTGTGCAACAAGCCTTATTGAAATTATTAGAAGGAACTGTGGTGAATGTACCACCAAAAGGAGGACGTAAACATCCAGACCAAAAATTTGTAGAAGTAAACACCCAAAACATTTTGTTTATTGCAGGTGGTGCTTTTGATGGAGTAGAACGTATTATTTCAAAACGTTTGAACCGTCAGGCTGTGGGTTATTCGACTTCAAAAAATGTAGATAATATTGATAAGGATAACTTATTGCAATACATTATTCCAAAAGATATCAAGGATTTTGGACTGATTCCAGAAATCATTGGTCGTTTGCCAGTATTGACACACATGGATCCTTTAGATAGAGAAACATTAAGAGCTATTTTAACACAGCCTAAAAATGCGTTAATCAAACAATATCAAAAGTTGTTCTTAATGGATGATGTAGAATTTTCTATTACCAATGAAGCTTTGGATTTTATTGTAGATAAAGCATTAGAATACAAATTAGGAGCTCGTGGATTGCGTTCGCTTTGTGAGGCTATCTTAACTGATGCGATGTACGAATTACCAAGTTCTGATGATAAAGTATTAGAAATTGATGTAGATTATGCAAAGGAAACCTTGAATAAAAATTTATTGAAGCGTTTGGAAATTGCTTCGTAATTTCTTTGATTTATAAAATTTATTAAAACCTGTTCATTCATTTGAGCAGGTTTTTTTATGGATTTGATTTTACAAAAATGAAATTTATGTTTAAAAAATTACTTAACCCTAAGCTTCTCCCGGTATTCAATAGGTTTCATTCCTACCATTTTATAAAACACTTTTCTAAAAGCTTTTGGATCATTGTAGCCTGTTTTTTCGATAATTTCAGAAATCGAAAGCTGGGTTTGTTCCAGATATTTCTTGGAACTTTCAATTCGAATATTTTGTAGGTATTCAATTGGCGGAATTCCAGTGACCTGTTTAAATCTTCGTGTCATGTTTCGGGCACTTGTGGGAATGTCTTTTGTTATTTCTTCCAGTTTTTCAATTGTACTGTATTGGTTTTCAATTTTTTGCTGGAGTGTGGCTACTAATGCATCATTGTGTAAATGATTGGGTCTGAATGTACTAAAATAACTTTGTTTATACCGATTTAAATCGATAGAAAATATCTTTGCAATTTGTACAGCAATTTCGTTTCCGCAATATTTTTGTACCAATAAAATCAACAAATGAAATGTTGACGTAGATCCGCCACTGGTGTACAGACTTCCATCAGCAGTTAAGGTTTCTTCTGGTTTTAATTTTACCAATGGAAAAGCTTTTGTAAAAGCACTGCAGGCATCCACATGTGTCGTTGCCAGTTTTTCATTGAGCAATCCAGAAGCCGCAAACAAAAATGCACCTGTACAAAAACTAGCCAATTCCGCTCCTGACTGATGTTGTTTTTGTAACCAAGGAATAAATTTTTTATTCCTGGCAATCATTGTACTCATATTATCGGTAGTAAATGCGGGAATCAAAATCAGATTTAAATTGATATCTGAAGATTCTATGGGCTGTACTTCATATCCAAAAAGTTGTTTTTCAATAATTTGTTCTTCTGATTGGAAAATCATAATGTCGAAAGGTTTTTCGGTTTCCTGATGTAGTTTATTAGCCGTTTCAAAAACTTCTAAAATCGCTGCAATACTTAATAATTTATAATCGTAAGGGACAATCAAACCT
This sequence comes from Flavobacterium magnesitis, assembly GCF_041729735.1. Classification (NCBI taxonomy): domain Bacteria; kingdom Pseudomonadati; phylum Bacteroidota; class Flavobacteriia; order Flavobacteriales; family Flavobacteriaceae; genus Flavobacterium; species Flavobacterium magnesitis. The sequence continues at coordinate 182,834 of NZ_JBCFQK010000004.1, forward strand.
ACTTTCTTGCTCATAATTTTTATTTTACAGTATTACGAAGATATTCATTTTGTCTTAAATGACCCTAAAGTTGGCTTTTATTGTAGTTTAATGTTGGTTTTGAAATTTTAAATTTGCTTTAAATAATTTATAATTTTATAAAATATGAAAACACAAATTTTCCTGAATCTTCCCGTTAGGGATTTAAATCGGTCAGTTGCATTTTTTACACAATTGGGTTTTTCATTCAATCCAAAATATACGGATGAAAAAGCAACTTGTTTAATTATAGGTAAAAATATAAATGCAATGCTTTTAGTAGAAGAATTTTATAGCACATTTACAAACAAACAAATTTGTAATACAGATACTACAAGTGAAGTTCTTATTGCAATATCTGTTGAAACCCGGGAACAAGTAGATGAAATCATCACAAAAGCAGTGAAAGCTGGAGAAACAGAGTATATGGAAACAAAGGATTACGGTTGGATGTACCAACGCACGTTTCTGGATATTGATGGACATCATTGGGAAATATTTTTTGCAGATGAAAGCCAAATTCCAAATTGATGTGAATTTAATTTAAAATAATCAATGATGATAACAATAAAAACAACAGTTAATGCGTCAATAAGTAAGGTTTGGGAATTTTGGACTTTGCCAGAACATATTACAAAATGGAGTTTTGCGTCTCCAGACTGGCATACACCTTATGCGGAAAATGATTTAAAAACTGGAGGAAAATTCAAATCGACTATGGCAGCTAAAGATGGTAGCATGAGTTTTGATTTTGAAGGAGAATATACTTTAGTGAAACCAAATGAAGCCATTGAATATGTTATGGCAGACGGAAGAAAGGTAGAAATTGCTTTCAAAGAAACTTCAAGCGGTGTAGAAATAATAGAAAATTTTGATCCGGAAGCTGAAAATTCAGAAGAAATGCAGCGTGGAGGTTGGCAGGCTATTTTAGATAATTTTAAAAAGTATGTAGAAAGTTCAATTTAAATTAAAGCAATGACAAATTAAGTTTAGATTAATTTACCAGTAAAATGAGGTAAAAGGTTATGCTTATTTAGATGATCATTGCTGGAATATTGTATTTATAAATTTTAGTAAATCACTTAAATTAATAAGATATGGAAAGATTAGAATTTACAATTAGAATTAAGGCTACTGCCGAAAAAGTATGGTCCGTTTTATGGAATGATGAAACCTACAGAAAGTGGACAAGTGCTTTTTGCGAAGGTTCATATGCAGTGAGCGATTGGAACGAAGGCGATAAAATACATTTTATGTCACCAAATGGTGAAGGAATGAACAGTATTATCGAAACCAAAATCCCTAATGAATATATGGCATTTAAGCATATTGGAGAAATAAAGGATTTCAAAGAATTGCCAATTGATGAAGAAACTAAAAAGTGGAGCGGATATATGGAAACTTATAAATTAAATCCAGACGGCGAATTCGTTATTTTGACTTCTATGGTTGATGTTATCGAAAAACATATTGATTATTTTAAAGAAGCTTTTCCCAAAGGTTTAGAGAAAGTAAAAGAACTAGCAGAAAATTAAAAACATAGTAAAAATAGATTGTTCTGATTTAGAACTATATCCGTTGTATTGTTTTCAAAGCCATAGATTTTTTTTATGTTTTTTCTTTTCAAAAAACCATTCAATATTCTTTTATATCAGCAATAGATTGTCGATTTTTGTCGCTTCTAAAATCAATATAGATTAAAAATGGCAATTGAGGATAAAGAGATTATTTTATTAAAAGTTTCTGGTCAGGATAAACCAGGGGTGACGGCTGGTTTAACATCAGTGTTGGCGACCTATAATGCCATTGTTTTAGACATCGGTCAGGCTGATATTCACGATACACTTTCGTTAGGGATTTTGTTCGAAATTGAAGCAGGTTCTTCTTCTGCACCAGTTTTAAAAGATTTGTTGTTTAAAGCGTATGAATTGGGAATTAAAGTAAAATTTACTCCAATTACAGTTGCTGATTACGAAAATTGGGTAAAAGCCCAATCAAAACAACGTTACATTATTAATATTTTAGGCGAAACATTAGCGGCATCTCAACTAGCTGCAGTTGCTCAAATAATGTCAGACCAAAACCTAAATATTGATTCTATTAAAAGGTTAACAGGAAGAACATCTATTGTAGAAACAGAAGTTTATCCTCGTTCTTGTATACAATTGTCAGTTTCTGGAGAAATTGTAGATAAGACAGTCATGACGGCTAGTTTTATGCTTATCTCTAGAACTTTAGATGTGGATATTTCTTTCCAGGAAGATAATATTTATAGAAGAAACAGACGTTTAGTGTGTTTCGATATGGATTCTACGTTGATTCAAACGGAAGTAATCGACGAATTAGCCGAGTTGGCAGGAGTTGGTGAACAAGTAAGAGCAATTACAGAATCGGCAATGAACGGTGAGATTGATTTTAGCGAAAGCTTCAAGAAACGTATGGCTTTGTTAGAAGGTTTGAGTGAAGATGTGTTGCATAATGTGGCGATCAATTTGCCAATAACAAAAGGTGCACACCGATTGATGAAAGCCTTAAAATATTATGGTTATAAAACCGCTATTTTGTCTGGAGGGTTTACCTATTTTGGTCATTATTTACAAAAAGAATTAGGGATTGATTATGTTCACGCTAATGAATTGGAAATTAAAGACGGAAAATTAACAGGAAACTATATTGGCGACATTGTTGATGGTCAAAAGAAAGCCGAATTTTTACAAGCTATTGCTGAAAAAGAAGGAATTCACATTAATCAAACTATTGCTGTAGGCGATGGAGCGAATGATTTGCCGATGATTAATCTGGCAGGATTAGGAATTGCTTTTCATGCTAAACCTACGGTAAAAGAAAGCGCAGCTACTTCTATTTCGAGTTTGGGTCTTGATGGTGTTTTGTATTTATTAGGATACCATGATAGACATATTGATATGATGGACGAAATTTAAGACTCAAAGGATATTTATTAAAATGACCTTAGTTCTTAATTGAATTAAGGTTTTTTTATGGATTTTAATTTAAAATTGTATTTTTAAAGAAATTGTAAAGTAATGTATATTAGTTAATTAAAAAATAAAAATTATGGCTACAATCAATCCGTATTTAATTTTTAATGGTAATTGCGAAGAAGCTTTTTTGTTTTATCAATCCGTTTTTGGAGGTGAAATTCCATATATGGGAAAGTTCAAAGAGATGCCTCCGGGCGACAATAATCCTGAATTATCCGAAGAGGAAGGAAATAGAGTCATGCACGTTTGTTTACCCATTGGTTCGGTTTTTTTGATGGGAAGTGACAGTAATTCGGCAAGTGGAGATGTCGCTTTTGGAAACAATGTTTCTATTTCTATCAATGTAGAAAGCAGGAGTGAAGCAGATAGAGTTTTTAATGAATTGTCAGCAGAAGGAAATGCCTATATGCCGATGAGTGACACTTTTTGGGGCGCTTATTTTGGTATGTTTGCTGATAAATTCGGGATAAATTGGATGGTAAATTTTGATGAAAACCAAAAACAATAAATATGAAAATTATCAAAAAAATAATAATTGGAATTCTGGTTTTCATTGCTCTGCTTTTAGTAGTCGCTTTGTTTATACCAAATGATTATACCGTTTCCGTTTCGACAGTAGTAAATAAACCAAAACCAGCCGTTTTTGAGTATGTAAAAAATATTAAAAATCAAGAAAGGTATAGTGTCTGGATGATGGAAGATCCTAATGTTGTTATGGATTATCAAGGTACTGATGGCACAGTGGGATTTAAAGCTTCCTGGAATAGTAAAGATGATAATGTAGGCGAAGGCTCGCAGCAAATTACAGCTGTTTCTGATGAACGAATTGACGTTGATTTGCATTTTGAAAGACCAATGAAAGGCGATGATAAAGCAGCAACAATAGTTGAGGCAGTTTCAGAAACTCAGACTAAAGTTACGGCTGAGTTTTACGGACATTCTACTTATCCGATGAATTTAATGTCGCTGATTGGTAAAAAAATTATCACCGATGCGCAAACTCAAAACTTAGTAAATTTGAAAAAGATTTTAGAAGAATAATTTTTTTGTAAATAGTAAAGAAACCTTAGTTCAGTGAGTTAAGGTTTTTTTATAAAATTAATTGTTCTTATAGCCTATTTTCTTTCTTGGTGCTGTATTTTCCTTTTTGTCAACTAATTCATCTAAATAATTAAAAACGAGTTCAATGTTTTTGCTATGATTGGTCAGTTTCTTTTTGATTTCTTCAATTTCAAGTTTTATACTCATTGTATCACTAAGAATTCCTCTTATTCTGGTAAACACACGAATAATTTGTATTTCATCTTAATGGCTGTTGGACTGTTTAATACACTTGAAAGCATTGCAACTCCTTGTTCAGTAAACGCCATAGGTAAATATCGAGTTCCTCCCCAATTTGAGGTGCCAAAATGGCTCCTCAAGTTTTCAAATTCTTGTTCACTAAGTTCAAACATAAAATCTTCGGGAAATCGTTCTATATTTCTGCGGACTTGTCTTTTGAGTTGTTTGGTTTCTACAGTATAAAGTTCAGCTAAATCTTTATCAATCATCACTTTTTGAATCCTAATTAAATAAATTTTGCTCGTTATGATTTCATCAGGAATGGAAATTATTGTTCATAGATTTTAAATTTTGTAATAAAAATAAAACAAAAATTTAAATATTCCTATATTGAGATATTAATTTTCAGAATTAAATAGTCTGATTTTAAGTTGATTAAATAGCGATTTTGATATTCATATTTTTCAACTGTTCCAGATAATCTCTTTCGTTTGATAATCTTGGAATTTTGTGTTGACCACCTAATTTATTGTTGTCTTTTAACCAATCATAAAATAAATTTTCTCTGGCTACATTAATCACTAAAGGATTTAGTGTCATGTTGTTGTAGCGTTTGGCTTCGTAATCGGAATTTAGAGATTGTAAAGTTTCGTCCAGAGCTTGTTGGAAAACAGCCATATCATCCGGTTTTTTCTTGAATTCAATGATCCATTCGTGTGCTCCTTTTTCTTTTTCTTTCATGAAAATTGGAGCAACGGTGTAATCCACTATTTCGGAATGAGTAATTTGGCAGGCTTTGGATAAGGCTTGATCGGTATTTTCGACCATCAATTCTTCACCAAAAACATTAATATGATGTTTGGTTCTTCCACTCACTCTAATTCTGTAAGGATTTAAAGAAGTAAAACGCACCGTATCTCCCACTAAATAACGGAATAATCCCGAGTTAGTAGTAATAACTACAGCGTAGTTTTTATTCAATTCTACATCAGCCAGGCGGATTGTTTTTTGATTTAGTGTGCCAAAAGTATCCATTGGAATAAATTCGTAGAAAATTCCATAATCCAGCATCAGTAATAAATCACTGGAGTGATTTTGATCCTGAATGGCAAAAAATCCTTCAGAGGCATTGTATATTTCGTAATATTTGAATTCTTTTTTAGGAAGTATGTTTTTGTATTGTTCGCGGTACGGATTGAAACTCACACCACCATGAAAATATACTTCGAGGTTAGGCCAGATTTCAAATAAATTTCCGTTGCCCGTTTCTTCAAGTATTCTATTCATTAATACCAACATCCACGATGGAACTCCAGCAAAACTGGTTACATTTTCTCTTTTGGTCTCATTAATGATGGCTGCCATTTTAGATTCCCATTCGCTCATTAACGAAGTTTTGTTGCATGGTGTGCTACTGAATTCAGCCCAGATAGGCATGTTTTCGATTAAAATAGCTGATAAATCACCAAAAAAACTATTGTTGTCTTCATAAATTTGAGAGCTTCCGCCCAGACGCAAACTTTTACCAGTAAAAAGCCCTGAGTTTTCGTTATTATTCAAATACAAACACAATAAATCTTTACTGCCTTTGTAGTGGCAATCTTCTAAGGCTTCATTGCTTACAGGAATGAATTTGCTTTTGGCATTAGTAGTTCCGCTAGATTTAGCAAACCATTTTATGGATGATTCCCAAAAAACATTTTGTTCTCCCTGGCGTGTTCTTTCAATTAAAGGTTGCAATTCTTCATAGGTAGAAATCGGGATTCTTTCTGCAAAAGTAGCATAAGAATGAATCGAAGCATAATCGTATTCTTTGCCTAAAACCGTATTTTTTGCGGAAGCAATTAAATTCATAAGTAGTTCTTCCTGAACCTCATTTGGATACTTCACGAAAAGTTCAATCTGATGGATTCGTTGTTTTAAAACCCATGAGGCAAATGAATTGATTAATTGTATTGGCATTTTTAAAAAAATAGGGTTATGAAATTTACCTTAGGAGTAATAACTTTACCAAAAATAGGAAAATTTACGAAACATCAAACTTTTAAAATTCAAACTTAATGCAATACGAAGGAGTACTTACAAAAATGGAAACCGAATACGGAAAACCAATTCAATATTATTTGGTTTTTGAAAATAGTTTTTTGAATGTAAACCAGCTTTTGGACAAAAATATCGAGATTAGTTTTGTAGGATTTCAATGTTTGAATTGTGGAAAAAAGAAAAAAATATTCCGACAAGGTTTTTGTTATGATTGTTTTTACTCCAGTGCGGCTGTGGGCGATTGGATTATGAAACCCGAGTTGAGTACCGCACATTTAGGAATTGCAGATAGAGATTTGGTTTATGAAGAAAAAGTGCAATTGCAGCCTCATATTGTTTATTTGGCTTTGTCTAGCGAAATAAAAGTAGGGGTGACACGTAAAACTCAGGTTCCAACCCGATGGATTGATCAGGGCGCTAATGAAGCCATTTCGATTGTAGAAGTGCCTAATCGGTATTTAGCTGGAATTACTGAGGTGGCTTTAAAAAATCATTATGCAGATAAAACCAATTGGCGTAAAATGCTAACCAATGATATAGAAGCAGTGGATTTGGTTGCTGAACGATTTAAATTGCAGCATTTAATTCCTGCTGAGGCTCAGGAATATTTTTATTTAGATAAAAATGATTTGTACCAAATGGAATATCCTGTTTTACAATTTCCTTCAAAAGTAAAGAGTTTAAGTTTAGACAAAACACCTCATTTTCAAGGGAAATTAACTGGAATAAAAGGACAGTATTTGTTGTTTGAAGATGGAACCGTTTTTAATATCCGAGGGTCAGAAGGGTATATAGTACAGATTTTGGTATAAAAAAAGGATGGTTTCTAAGTTAAGTAGAAACCATCCTTTTTTTATAGAGATAAAATTTATTTCACTTTAGTAGTATCTACTACTTTTTTCTTTTTGTTGAATAAGCCGTTTAATAAATCACTAGCTTTTGATTTTACCTCTTCTTTTGCTTTTTCCTGAGCTTCCACTTTGGTTGCAGGAACGGTTGTTTTAGTGGTATCTCCGGCTTTTTTATTTTTATTGATAAGATCGGTCAAAGCAGAAGTTCCTTTATTGACTAATTTTGTTTTTTGTTGCTGAATCAACTGATTCGTTAAATTAGTAGCAGCAGTTTTTAGATCAGTTGAGATTTTAGGTTTCGAAAAAGTACCTGTTAACATGGCATTAATAGGAATGCTTTCTAGTTTTTGAGCATCAGAAGCTGATAATTTTGAAATTAAATTATTAGCGTCCGTTCCAAGATATTTTGCGGGTACATTTAGTTTGATGTTGTAATTCATACTTTGGTCAAAACCATGTGTTCCACCAATGTTGGCTTGAATATCCTGATATTTGATATTAAAAGGTTTTACGTTTACTTTTCCGTCCTGAAAAGAAATTGCGGCTTTTAAATTGTTTAAATTGATTTTGCTTGGGTCTAAAAATTTAATATTTGAACTTAAAGCTGTCAATAAAGCTGAATTCTTAGAGTTGATAGTAGTAGATAGAAACTGTCCTAATAAATCTCCCGTGATGGTCGATAAGTCTGGAGTAAGTTCGTTTGCATCTAAATTTCCTTTTAATTTGATCGTAGAATTGATTTTACCATTAACAACTCCTGCAATAGGTGCTAATTTTTTTAGCATGTCTAATTGAGTGAACGATTGTGCAATATCTAATTCGGTTAAACCTAAATCCATGTTAAAAGTCGGTGTTTTTCCTTTAGTAGATACATCACCATTTAATCCGATAGAACCACCAAAAATAGAAGTTTTAACATTCTCCATTGTGAGTTTTTCGTCCTTAATGGTAAGTTTTCCCGAAACATTTTTCAAAGTTAAATTGTCATACAAAACCGTATTGGCTTTTGCGGTAAGCGTACAATCTAAAAACGCTGGAATTTTCATTGCTTCCGTTTTTTTAGCGTTCGTGTTTTTAGAAACTGTTTTGTTAGCTTCTGTTTTAGGGGTTTCATTTTCTGAAGTTACAAAGTCATCAACAGATAATTGGTTGGATGTCAGGTTGAAGTTTCCTTGTAAGTTTTGATTTCTAAATAGAAAACCATAGAAATTTTCTAAGACTCCTGTAACGCTCAAATCACTTTTTCCTGTCGAAGCATTAAATTGTTTTAAGTTTACTCTTGATGGATTGAATGCAATGGCAGCGTTGCTAATATTCATCGATTTGCCGTTTTCATCTGTATATTTAAACCCAGACAAACTCATCGTACCTGCATTATCAATATTTTGGTATTGGCTTTTTTCTACTGATTGCATATCAAATTTGGTAGTCACATCGGCTTTTAAAATTCCGCTTAAAGGTTTGTCTAATTTTATAGGATAAGCTTTTGATAGGTTGGCTAAGTTGATGGTTCCTTTTAGCATAGCATCAACCAGTGCGTTTTCGGTAATGTTTTTAATATTGGCTTTGGCATTAAAAACATCCTGATCGATACGGAAAGAAAGTTTGTCTAAATTGACATAAGTATCGTTTAAAGTCCCAGTTTGATTGATGATTTTAGCATCAATAACAATATTTTGTACTGATTTTGGTAAATCAGGATATTGAAAAGAAGCATTGTTAGAAGCAATTTCGACATTGAATTTTGGTACGGTAGTATCTGAATACAATCCTTTAGCAAAACCAACAATAGAAAAATCACCTGTAGTTTTTACATTATCTAAATTAGCCGCATAAGCCGCCGGGATAACACCTAAGAAGTTTTTAAACGAAGAGGTTGGTGTTTTAAATTTTAAATCGTATTCCTGACCTGCATCGACTATTTGAATAAATCCATCAAATGCTAATGGTAGTTGATTGATTAAAGCCTTGTTTTCTTTGAAAGTGTATTTACTATTTTCTAAATCAATTCCTAAAACAGCATCCAGTGTGAAAGCAACATGGTTCATGTAATTCACTTTGTCCATATCCAGACTTATTTTAGCTGTAGATTTGGTATCCAAATCTAATTTAGAAGCAGCAAAATCGCCTGTTCCTTCATGATTCAGGCTGTCGATGAGCATTTTTATTTTCGAACTTTCATCAAAATATCGAAATTGAAAATTTTCTATTTTGTAATTCTTAATGTTTAAAGCAAGTGGTTTGCTTTTTGAGTCATCAGTGGAGGGTTTATCATCCTTTATAGCAATGTCATAATTACCAATGCCGTCTTTGTTGAAGATAATATTGATTAATCCATTTTTAGAACTAATTCCGTCAATATTCATAGGTTCGTTATCTCCTTTAAAAAGTTCTTTTATTGACATTTTCAAATTCAATTCGCCTAATGAAACCAAAGTATCTCCTTCAAAAGGAGCTTTGTTAATGATGGCTAATTTTTCGATAGTAACATTAGCATTTGGAAAGTTTTTAAACAAACTTAAATCGGCATCGGCAAAACTTACTTTAGCATCTACTTTTTGATTGATAGCACTAATGATTTTAGCTTTGATTTGATCCTTAAAGAAATAAGGAATGGCAAATAACGATCCTATTAATAAAAGGAAGATAGCTCCGGTGATGATAATTGTTTTTTTAAACATGGTGATGAAATTTTCGTTTCTAAAAGGTAATGTATCACAAAAATAACGTATTGACCTATAAGAACTTTATAATATTTTCATAATATCTTATATTTTATCAGGCTGATCATGGGTTTACATGCTATAAAAAAAGTCCGTTTGAGAGCAACTCAAACGGACTTGGAAAATATTTTTTTAGTTGTTTTTTAATAAATCGAAATTTCAAAAGGCATAATGGCTTGTACTCCTTTTCGGGATTGGAACTTTTTTACTTGTTGTAATAATTGGTAATTTTCAATGCCAATTTCTTCTTCTATGATATTTTGTTTGGTACTACCAAAAGGAAAACGGGAAAGCATATCATCCAAATCTTTTTCATATTCAGGATAGTTTCTAGTAGTGTAATTTTGAGTTTTAGACAAACGAGCAGCTTCTACAATCGCCGCATTCAATCCGCCAATTTTATCCACAAGACCTATTTTTAAAGCTTCTGAACCCGACCAAACTCTTCCTTGAGCAATAGAATCTACGGCTGTAAAATTCATTTTTCGACCTTCGGCAACGTGAGTTACAAAGGTTTTATAGATGTGCTCAATACTTTCAAGTGTAACGGCTTTAAAGTTTTCGTCTAATGGGACAAAAGGACTATAACCAGCTGCATTATTATTCGTATTGACCTGTTCCACGTTAATTCCAACCTTTTTTGTAAGTTCATTGAAATTAGGCAGAATCCCAAAAACGCCTATGGAACCTGTAATCGTGTTATTTTGAGCAAAAATAGTATTGGCATTACAAGCAATGTAATAACCGCCAGAAGCAGCATAATTTCCCATAGAAACCACTACAGGTTTCACTTTTTTAGTTAATTCCACTTCTCTCCAAATCAAATCGGAAGTTAAAGCACTTCCTCCAGGGCTATCAATTCGTAAAACAATGGCTTTTACTTTTTTGTCTTTGCGAGCTTCTTTTAGAGAACGACGCATTGAACCTTCGCCAATAGTATTTACATCGCCTTCACCGCTTTGGATTTCGCCTTGAGCATAAATAATAGCTATTTTATCATCGCTTTCAGCAACAATAGAAGTTGTGATCATCTTTTTAGTATAATCATTGATGGAGATTTTGTTGTACTCTTTATCAGCCTTTACTTTTAGTGCTTTTTTAATGTCGTTGTGATATACATCTTCATAAGCAATTTGGTCGATTAGTTTATGATGTTTCGCCATTTCGGGAGTTCTGGCTAATAAACCATTGGCAATTTCGTTTAATTTACTAGTCGAAATATTTCTACTTTTCGAAATTTCCACACAAACAGAATTCCAAATGGATTGCAATAATTCTGAGGTTTGTTCTCTGTTAGCCTCGCTCATTTTATTGTCTAAGAAAGGTTCTACGGCGCTTTTGTATTTTCCATGTCGAAGCACTTCCATTTTTACGCCTGTTTTTTCCTGTAAATCTTTGAAAAACATAATTTCAGAAGATAATCCTTTGAAATCCAAATCGCCCACAGGATTCAAATAAATGCTATTGGCAACGGAATTTAGGTAATATTCTTTTTGCGAATAACTATTGGCGTAAGCCATGACAAATTTTCCTGATTTTTTAAAATTTTCTAAGGCATTACGCAAATCTTTGCTTTGCGCCATTCCTAACTGGGAATTGTTGTTTAAAATAGAAATTCCTTTGATGTTGTCGTCTATCGAAGCTACATCAATGGCATTGATTATATCAGTCAAACCAATGTTTTTTTCTTCCGAAAAAAAGCTCATCCAGGGGTCTTTGTATTTTCCCGCATAATCAAATTTGACATCTTTAAGGTTTAATTCGATTACAGAATTATCTTTAAGAGCTGCTCCATTGCTATCGCCACCAAAAAGCACTGCGATAAAAATGATTCCGAAAAAAAATAACATTAAAAACACAAACAGACCTACAACAGTAGCGATTACATTGCTTAAAAATTTCATAATACGATGCTTTGATTTTGAGGATAAAAGCAACCACATTCTTGTTTTTTGTCGAACTCGAATACGGGTACTTTTTGCAAATATATTGCTATTTATAAAATTCTTAGTTAATTTGTGCTTAATATGAAAGCACAACATCAGGTTATTTTATCCATTGGCAGTAATCAAGGCAACCGCCTTGAAGTAATAAAACACTGTATTGCATTGTTACATCAGGAAATAGGTACGGTAATTCAGGTTTCTAAAGTTTATGAAACCGCAGCTTGGGGATTTGATAGTGATGCTTTTTACAATTGTGCCTTGGTTTTGCACAGCCATCTTTCGGCTGAAGAAGTGCTTTTGAAAGCGCTGACAATCGAACAAAAATTAGGTCGTATTCGAAAAAATGAAAGCGGATATCAATCTCGAATTATAGACATCGATATGATTGCTTTTGATGAAGCTATTATCGAAACCCAAACGCTTACAGTTCCACACCCGTTAATGCAAAATCGAAAGTTTGTCTTGCTTCCTTTTCAGGATTTAAAAATAAATTGGATACATCCCATTTTTAAGATGACAATTTCAGAATTGGTCGAAAATTGTTCGGATACAGGAGAGTGTGTTGCTGTTGCAGATTTAGAAAATCCATTAGAACAATCTTCTTTTAAAAAAGGATTCTATATTGCTTTTGAAGGGAATATTGGGGCAGGAAAAACGACATTAGCTACAAAAATTGCCGAAGATTTTAATACGAAAATGCTTTTTGAACGGTTTGCTGAGAATCCTTTTTTAGCTAAATTTTACAAAAATCAGGAGCGTTATGCTTTTCCGTTAGAATTATCGTTTTTAGTAGATCGTTACCAGCAACTTTCAGAAAATTTAGCTTCACATGATTTGCAAAATGATATTTTAGTAGCCGATTATCATGTTTTTAAATCGCTGATTTTTGCAAAAGTTACATTGGAAGAAGAAGAATATCAATTGTATAATAACCTTTTTGATATAATCTATAAAGAAATTCCAAAACCCGATTTGTACGTTTATTTAATGCAAAATCCAGAGCAATTATTAAAAAATATTAAGAAAAGAGGCCGGGATTACGAACAAGAAATTTCAGTTGACTATTTGGAAAAAATCAATAATGGGTATTTGTCTTATTTGGATTCTCAGACTAATTTGAATGTTTTAATTATTGATGTGACTAATAGGGATTTTGTGAATAATCAATCGGATTATCTTTTTGTTTTAGACGAAATTCAAAAGAGGATCAATAGTTAGTTTATCTTTTTAAAGAAAAATGACCTCGTTTTTCAGTACCTGAATCATCAATTTTTAATATATACCAATAATCATCAGCAGGAAGCATAATTTTATGATAAGTTCCATCCCAACTAGGATTATTGCTATTTAAAATACTAATTAATTTTCCATAGCGATCAAAAATAGTTACCGAAGCTTTTGGATAAAATTTCAATCCATTTATTTCCCAGCGATCATTGTAAGAGTCATTGTTAGGAGTGAAAAACTTTGGAACAGTTAATACTATGAAATCTTTAGTATCTATTCCGCAGGAATTGATTTCTCTAACGTAAGCTGTCTGTAAACCACTTGGAACATTAAAAAACACATTAGAATTTTGATAGTTAGTTCCATCAATTGAATATTCAAAATAGGGTTCTTCTTTTTTTAAATAAACAACTACAGTGGTTTCGTTGGCATCGATGTAATTAATTTCAGGAATAGTGTGTTCGGTAAGATTGATGATTTTTCGGCTGCTACAATTATTTTCGTTTGTAACGTCTACGGTATAGATTCCTCCGCTATTAACCGTGATTTTTTGTGATGTTGCTCCTGTTGACCATAGATAACGCATTCCTGTTAAGCCTGCATCAAGTTCTGTATTGCTTTCTTGGCAAAAGGAAATTTCTTCGTCATTAACATCTGGCGAAGAATATACGACAATGTTTATTGGAGTTCGAATGCCTGATGTGCAACCATTATTAACGGCTTCGGCGTAATAGGTAGTGTTTTGTGTAATTGTAGGTGTGGTAAATTGATTTCCAGAACCTAAAATACTGCTGTCAGTTGATGAAGCATACCAGTTTATAGTACCAACATCAGTTGTTGCGTTCAAGGTGATGCTGCCTGATTCGCATAGAGGAACTATGTTGTCGACAACGTTTAAGGTGGGGATGATGTTGACGGTTGCTGTAACTCTTACTCTTGTAGATTCGCAGTCAGAAACTTGAACATAATAAAATGCGGTGCTTGATAAAGAAGGTGTTGTGAAATTATTTCCAGCTGCTAATGGACTTCCACCAGTAGGAGAATCATACCAACTAATTATTCCAGTTGTAGCTGTAGCTTGTAAAGTTACAGTACCTGTTTCACATCGAGAAGCTGTAGTAGTACTTGTAATTTCTGGAATATGAATGGTTATACTTGCCGAAAGTTGTAAATCAGGATCGCCTGGCATTCCGCCATATTCTACAATATATCCCCTAGGGTGATAATTAATAACATTGGCCGGATCTCCTTGCTCAGGAAGATCATTCCAGGTCCCTAATCGTCCAACAGCTGGAGAAGTGATGTGGGCGTAATCTTCGCCATTGGGTTTGTTGCTATTTGTAGTGTTGTTGGGCTCATTAGGAGAGTTCCAATTTGCATAATAGTAAGGAGCAGTTGCGTACCCATTGGTTGCTCCAATCCAGAAAGTTGTTCCGGCTTCGGGGCCAGTAACCCATTTCCATACGCCTTCTGTTTCGGCATCGCTTCCTCCAATCCACCCTGCTCCTGGTGCTTGTTCTCCAGCTAATTGAGCTTCATCTGCGGCTGTTAAAGTAGCTAAGTAACCTTGTAAACCATAATATCTTCTAGTAGAAGCTTCGTTTTTGGCTCTTGTCCAATTGATTCCAAAAGCTGGAACGTATTCGTAATAATGTCCATTTCTAGGTAAATAACTGAGTTCTCCTCTTCCAATATTAATAGAAAAACTTCTGGATCCAGTTGCTGTAGGAGATGAATTGTAAAATTCGACTGCTTTTATAGCTTCTATAAAATCAGTATAAGGTAATAGACTGGCTGTTGTACTGTATATTTTTAGTTTTCCTTGGGCTACGTTAAAAAAACTTGTTATTTCAGAATGTGCTGTTGTAAAAGCATCATTTAGTTTTAGTATGTCTTGTCCGTTAACGTATCCAGAAGCTATTTGAATGTAAATTGCATCTGTACTCGTTTCTGAAGGATCATGCGTTATGCTAACATTTGTGGCAATCTTATGATAGGTGTTTGGGCAATATATTTCGCCTCCATCGGCAGTTATTGTTGGAGGATCAATCAATGCGGCAGCTAAAGTATAGGATTGATTTGTGAAAAATAATACTAGTGTTAAAATATGTAAAATCTTGTTTATCATATTATAAAAGTATTATTTTTTTGAATATGGAGTTATTTTGACCAATTCATTTTTTGAAATAAATCCCAAACTACAATTCCTGCACTAACCGAAATATTTAAAGAATGTTTTGTTCCTAATTGAGGAATTTCGATACAACCATCACATAAGGCTACAGCTTCCTGAGCTACACCATGAACTTCATTTCCAAAAACCAATGCATATTTTTGATTTTTTTCGACTTCAAAATTTTGTAGAAAAACAGCGCTTTCTACTTGTTCAATAGCAAGAGTAATTACTCCTTCTTGTTTTAAAGCAGCTATCGTATCGAGTACACTTTCATTATGTTCCCAAGTTACGGTTTCGGTTGCGCCTAAGGCTGTTTTGTGAATTTCCTTGTTTGGTGGTGTTGCGGTAATTCCACATAAATATATTTTTTCAATCAAAAAAGCATCAGCCGTTCTAAATACTGAACCAATATTGTGCAAACTGCGTACATCGTCTAATACTAAAATAAGAGGTGTTTTTTCTGATTTTTTAAAGTCTGCAATTGATTTTCTTTCTAACTCGCTGTTTTCTAATTTTCTCATTTTTAATAATGGCATTTATTCGAATAAAAAAAGCTTCCGATTGTAGCAAAAGGAAGCTCTTAAGGTATTATGTAATTTTAAAATTAACTCTTTTTGTCATCTCCAAGGACTGTTCCTTTGATAGTTAAAGTTTTTGTTGGTTGTCCAGCAGCATTAGAAGTTACAGTTACTGTTTTAGTAAAAGCACCCACTCTGTCAGTTGCATATTTTACACCAATTACTCCTTTAGCTCCTGGAGCAATTGGCTCTTTTGGAGTTGAAGGTACTGTACATCCACAAGAACCTACAGCGTTAGTAATAATTAAAGGTTTGTTTCCATTGTTTGTAAAAACAAATTCACGTTTTCCATCAGCATTGTGAGCAATTGTTCCGTAGTCAATAGTTTCATTTACAAAAACCATCCCAGCTCCGTTAACTTTTGCTGCGCTTGTAGCTGCTGTTGCTTTGATTTTTTTTGTAGTTTCTTGTGCTTTAGAAGTAGTAATTCCAAAAACAATTAGTCCTGCAAGTAAAATTATTTTTTTCATTTTGTTGAAATTTAGTTTTATAGAACAAAACTAAAGAAAAAATCATGCCAATGCCTTAATTTTTCCTTAAAAATGCTTTTAATTTTTGAAGTGATAGTTATTCGTTATAAAATTTTTAAATTCGCTTTCGCATTTTCTAATAAATTAAAAACGAAATAAATTGGCATCTAAAGATAAAGTAGTTAAGGAAACCCCATTAATGAAGCAGTACAATGAGATAAAGAGAAAGTATCCTGATGCTTGCTTATTGTTTAGGGTTGGCGATTTTTATGAAACATTTGGAGAAGACGCCATTCGGGCATCAAAAATATTAGGAATTACTTTAACTAAACGTGGAGCAGGTTCTGAAACTGAAACTGCTTTAGCTGGTTTTCCACATCATTCGATTAATACTTATTTGCCAAAATTAGTCAAAGCAGGACTTCGCGTGGCCATTTGCGATCAGCTGGAAGATCCTAAAATGACTAAAACCATTGTAAAACGCGGGGTGACCGAATTAGTAACTCCAGGAGTTTCTATGAACGATGAGGTTTTGCAATCTAAAACCAATAACTTTTTAGCTTCTGTTTATTTTACAAATAAATCAATAGGGATTTCCTTTTTGGATGTTTCTACGGGAGAGTTTCTTACGGCTCAGGGAAATGCCGAATATATTGATAAATTATTGCAGAATTTTAGCCCATCTGAGGTTTTAATTCAAAAGAATAATAAAAATGATTTCAAGGAAAATTTTGGAGATGATTACCATTGTTTTTATCTCGAAGATTGGGTTTACAAAGAAGATTATGCTTTTGAAACGTTGACCAAACATTTTCAGACTGTTTCTTTAAAAGGTTTTGGAATTGAAGATTTGAAAGAAGGAATTATTGCTTCGGGAGCTATTTTATATTATTTGTCCGAAACGCAGCATAACAGAGTGCAACACATTACAGCCATCCAACGAATTGCCGAAGATGCTTATGTGTGGATGGATCGATTTACAATACGAAATCTCGAATTGTATCACAGTTATAATCCTAATGCAGTTACGCTTCTGGATGTTATTGATAAAACGCTTTCGCCAATGGGTGGTCGTTTGTTAAAACGTTGGTTGGCATTGCCACTAAAAGATATTAAAAAAGTACAAGGCCGTCATGATGTGGTTTCTTATTTGAAAGAAAATCAAGAGGTGTTGCAAAAAATACAATATCAGGTTAAACAAATTTCCGATTTAGAGCGTTTAATTTCGAAAATTGCCGCTGGAAAAGTGTCACCTCGTGAAGTAGTTTATTTAAAAGAATCATTAGATGCTATTATTCCAATAAAAATCTTGGCGCTGGAAAGTCCGCAAGAAGCTGTAAAAGTAATTGGAGATAGTTTGCATAGTTGCGAATTATTGCGCGAAAAAATAAAAACAACTTTAAATCAGGATGCTCCTGTGGCTATTGCTAAAGGAAATGCTATTGCTAAAGGAGTAAATGAAGAGTTAGACGAATTGCGTGCTATTTCTACATCTGGGAAAGATTTCTTGGAAGGAATTGAAGCCAGAGAATCGGAAAGAACGGGAATTAGTTCTTTGAAAATTTCGTTTAATAATGTTTTTGGCTATTATATCGAAGTTAGGAATACGCATAAAGACAAAGTTCCTACTGAATGGATTAGAAAACAAACTTTGGTGAATGCCGAGCGTTATATTACTGAAGAACTAAAAGTTTACGAAGCTAAAATTCTTGGTGCGGAAGAAAAAATTCACAAAATAGAAACAGAATTGTTCGAGCAATTAGTGGCTTGGATTGCAACTTATATCAAACCAGTTCAGTTGAACGCTAATTTGGTAGCGCAACTGGATTGTTTGTGTTCTTTTACACAATTGGCTATTGAGAACAAATATATTTGTCCAGAACTGGATGAAACTTTTGAATTGGATATTAAAAACGGAAGGCATCCTGTTATCGAAAAACAATTGCCTGTAGGTGTTCCTTATATTGCTAATGATGTTTTCTTAGATAGAGAAACGCAACAATTAATTATGATTACTGGGCCCAACATGTCGGGTAAGTCAGCTATTTTGCGTCAAACGGCTTTAATTGTGCTGTTGGCTCAAATGGGAAGTTTCGTGCCAGCCGATAGTGTAAAAATGGGCGTGGTGGATAAAATATTTACCAGAGTAGGAGCGAGTGATAATATTTCGATGGGTGAATCGACTTTTATGGTCGAAATGAATGAAACTGCTTCGATCCTGAATAATATTTCTGATAGAAGTTTAGTCTTGTTGGATGAAATTGGAAGAGGAACGAGTACTTATGATGGAATTTCGATTGCTTGGGCTATTGCCGAATTTTTGCATGAACATCCTTCTAAACCGAAAACTTTGTTTGCAACCCATTATCATGAATTGAACGAAATGAGTGAATCTTTGAGTCGAATTCAGAATTATAATGTTTCTGTCAAAGAATTGAAAGATACGGTGCTTTTTATTCGAAAATTAGTCAAAGGCGGAAGTGCACATAGTTTTGGAATTCATGTGGCAAAAATGGCAGGAATGCCTCAGATTGTGATTTTAAAAGCCCAAAAGATTTTAAAGAAATTAGAGAAAGATCATTCTAGTGATGCGTTAAACGGAATAAAATCCGAAAAAGAAGAGATGCAAATGAGTTTCTTTAACTTAGACGATCCGTTGCTGGAAGAGATAAAGGAAGAGATTTTAAACATTGATATCAATTCAGTTACACCTGTAGAAGCTTTGATGAAACTGAATGAAATTAAGAGAATGCTGACCAGAAAATAATTTTTTATTTTTAAAGTAAAGCAAATCAAAAGCTTAGTGTAAATGTCAAATTTTTTTTCAAAAAATACTTGTGTAATCGAAAAAAGGTCTTAAATTTGCATCCGCAATACGGAACAAGTATCGCGGTTCTTTTTAACGATTGAAAATGCGAAAATAGCTCAGTTGGTAGAGCGCGACCTTGCCAAGGTCGAGGTCGCGGGTTCGAGCCCCGTTTTTCGCTCGAAATCACATCATGCTCGGATGGTGAAATTGGTAGACACGCTGGACTTAAAATCCAGTGAACAGCAATGTTCGTGCGGGTTCAAGTCCCGCTCTGAGTACAAAGAAAGCTTCAAACTAATGTTTGGAGCTTTTTTTTGTAAATATTTTAAGTAAAATTTTTTTTGATTTATTTTTTATGTATTTTCGTGTTAATTATTAACCAATTAAAAATAATAAAAAATGAAAAAAATGTTTACTCGTTTGTCTGTAGTTTTTGCAGCTGCTGTTTTGTTAACATCTTGTTACTCTTATACTAGTGTTGTGGGTAATGGGGCTCAAGGGCAACAAAAAGTTACAAAATGGAATCACTATGTTATTGGTGGTTTAGCACCAGTAGGAGTTTCAGATTCTAAGGCTATGGCTGGAGATGCTAAAGACTACAATGTTCATACAAGACATTCTTTTGTGAATATGTTAGTAGGTGGTTTGACTTTTGGTCTTTACTCACCAACAACAACGACTGTAACTAAATAAAAAAAAATAGGTTTAGTTTAAAAGGTTGTTCTTTTGAACAACCTTTTTTTTGTTTAATAAGGAAAAATATGGGAACTTTTGTTATTAGTAAAAGATTTAGCGGAGATTATAAATTTGAGTTTACTTCTAGAAAAGGGAAAACTATTTTTACCAGTAATGCTTATGAATTAAGAATGGATTGTGAAGCAGATGCGGAGTATTTGCGATCTGTGCTAGAAAATTGCTCTTATGTAAAATTTAAAACGTCTAAGGGGAAGTTTTTCTTTAGAGTTGTAGTTGATGGTAGGGTTGTGGCTGTAAGTCGAAAATACAGTACAGAACTGATGGTTCAGAAAGGAATTGATGAAATAGTGAAATATGGATCTAAAGCAGAAATTTTAGACTTTGCTAACAACGATTTTGAGTTTATGGATTAAACTGTTTGGTTGTTTTTAAATTAGAATTTGTTTGTTGAGTATAGGTCAAAAAAAAGCCGTCACAATGTGAACGGCTTATTTTTTACTGTAATTTAAAAATTACTCAGCAGCTGGAGCTTCTTCAACAGCAGTTGTGTCAGTAGTTGTAGTAGTTGAATCAACAACTACAGCAGTAGTATCAACAACTACAGCAGTAGTATCAACAGCTACTTCTTCAGCAGGAGCTTCAGCTTTTTTACAAGAAACAACAGTTAAAACAGCAACAACAGCTAAACTTAAAAATACTTTTTTCATCTTACTTTATTATAAAAGGTTAATTATTAATTCGAGGCAAAGATATAAAATTTTTGATATGTAAAATATTTTTTCATTTTTTTTTTAAAATATTATTCGATTATATTTTCTGACCAAAAGCTAAAGTTTTATAATAAAAATAGTATGGACTTAAATTAACTTGTTTTAAAAAAGTTTAAAAAGCATATTATTTTTATCAATTTTTTAATGAATTGACTGTGAGTGTATTGTGGTTTTTTTAATCAATTTGATGGCCTTGTTTGTGAATTATCAAATTGGAAAGATAGTTTTTTAAGAATACAATTTTTTTAAACTACGTTTTTTGCGATTCAATTAGTATGCTTTTATTTTATGAATTTAGTATAAAAAAGTAAATTTAAAATCAGCAATAGTTATTTTTTAAGATCTTTTTACTTAATTAATATTTAGATTTTTGATAAAATTAAACTTGTAGCTCCTTTATTTTTATTTACGAAGGTATTACAAATTACGCCTTTTTTCTTACGAAAATTTTCATCAGTAATTAGTTTTTCAAAAATAGCTGTTAGTTCTTTGCCATTTGTTATGCTAATACAACCTTCTAAATTAACTAAAGCAATTGCTTCTGCAAAATTAGAAAAGTTGGGGCCTATAATTATTGGAACACCAAAAGTAGCTGGTTCTAATGTATTATGAAGGCCTGCGTTGCCAAAACCACCGCCTACATAAGCGATATCTGCATAACTGTATATCTTTGTTAAGATTCCAATGGTGTCAATAATAAAAATGTCAAAATCAGCTAAGTTTTTAGATTCTTTCTCACTAAATAGCACTGTTTTCTTGTGTATGCTGTTTTTTAATTGTTGAATTTGCTCGTTTTTAATGTTATGTGGAGCGATGATGAATTTTACATTTTTAGTATTCGAATTGATGAAATCTACTAGAAATTCTTCGTCTTTTGGCCATGAACTACCAATGACAACAGTTAAGGAGTTGTTTTTAAATTCGGAAATAAAATCCAAACGATTGTCTTTTTCTAAAATAGCGGCTACCCGATCAAAGCGCGTATCGCCAGAAACACTAACATTCGTTTTTTCTAATTGAAGCAACAGTTTTTTAGAGGCTTCATTTTGAACAAAGAAATGGGTAAAAGTATTTAATGCATTTCTGTAAAATTGACCATACCATTTAAAGAATACTTGATTTTCTCTAAAAATTCCAGAAATTAAATAAGTAGGGGTGTTTAATTTTTTAAGTGCATTAAGGTAGTTTGGCCAATATTCGTATTTAATAAAAAAAGCCATTTCAGGATGAACAAGTTTGATGAATTTTTTGGCATTCTTTTTGGTATCCATCGGTAAGTACACCGTTGCATCTGCTACTATATTGTTTTTTCGGACTTCATAACCTGAAGGGGAAAAGAAAGTCAATACAATTTTATGTGAGGGATATTTTTCTTTTATTTTTTCAATCACAGGAAGACCTTGTTCGTATTCGCCTAGAGAAGCGGAATGAAACCAAATGGTTTTATCGTTTGTGTTTATTTTTTGTACAAGGGTGTTGAAAACGGTTTTTCTTCCAGAAACAAACAGTTTCATTTTTGGATTGAAAAGTGCGATAATTTTCAAGAAAAAATCGGCAATTGTAATGAAGAAATTATATAGAAAAAGCATTCGGATATTTTTTGCGGCTAAAATACATTTTCTTTGGCTTAAAATCGTTGGTTTGAAATCAATAATGTCTATTTTTGTTTCCCTTTTGTGAAAGTTGAATTTTTACATCAAAAGTATAAACCAAGGCTTTCTAACTATTAATAAAGTTGAGATGAAGAAAATTCAAATGGTTGACTTAAAGAGTCAATATGATAAAATTGCGACTGTGGTAAACACTTCTATTCAGGAAGTTTTGGATACCAATACTTATATCAATGGACCTCAAGTACACCAATTTCAAAAGTCATTGGAAGATTATTTGGGTGTAAAACACGTAATTCCTTGTGCTAATGGAACGGATGCTTTGCAAATTGCCATGATGGGATTAGGATTACAGCCAGGAGATGAGGTAATTACTGCCGATTTTACTTTTGCAGCTACAGTTGAGGTAATTGCGTTATTGCAATTAACACCAGTTTTAGTAGATGTTGATGTGGATACAATGAATATTTCTTTAGAAAGAATCAAAGCGGCTATTACTCCAAAAACTAAGGCAATTGTTCCTGTTCATTTATTTGGTCGTGCGGCTAATATGGATGAAATTATGGCTTTGGCTACTGAACATAATTTATATGTTATTGAAGATAATGCCCAAGCTATTGGTGCCGATTTTATTTCGGCTTCGGGTACAAAGTCTAAAGTTGGAACGATTGGTCACGTAGGGGCAACTTCTTTTTTCCCGTCTAAAAATTTAGGCTGTTATGGAGATGGTGGAGCTATTTTTACCAATGATGATGCTTTAGCGCATACCATTCGCGGAATTGTAAACCACGGAATGTATGAGCGTTATCACCATGATGTAGTAGGAGTGAATTCAAGATTAGACAGTATTCAGGCAGCCGTTTTAAATGCTAAATTACCGTTGCTAAACGAATACAATACAGCACGTCGTATAGCGGCTGCTAAGTACAATACCGCTTTGGCAGGTCATGTTAATATTGTTACGCCTTCATTTGATAACAAAGAAAACAATCATGTTTTTCATCAATATACGTTACGAATTATTAATGCGGATAGAAACGGTTTGATGCAACATTTGTTAGCCAAAGGAATTCCTTGTGCTATTTATTACCCAATTCCGTTGCATTCTCAAAAAGCTTATGTTGATGTGCGTTACAAAGAAGAAGATTTTCCAGTAACGAATGAGTTAGTTCAGGAAGTAATTTCGTTGCCAATTCACACAGAATTAGATGATGAACAAATCCAGTTTATTACGGATAGTATTTTAGAATTTTTAAGCAAATAATTATGAAAAAGTATTTGATTTTAGGATTGATGTTGGTTTCATTGAGCAATTGGGCTCAAACTAACGTTGATTCTAAAGAAGAAACAGCAGTAGCTAACCGAGTGGAAGTATTTAGAAAAGCATTAATTGATCCCGAAACAAGTCAACTAAAAGAATTAACTTCAAAGGATTTAAGTTATGGACATTCTAGCGGTGTACTTCAAAATCAAGAAGTTTTTATCGAAAAATTGCTTAACAAAGAATCTGATTTTGTAACTATAGAATTCCAAAATCAAATCATTCAAGTTACTGGAGACGTTGCCATCGTAAGGCACAATCTGGCAGCACATACTAAAGATAGTGGTGTAGAAAAAGATATAAAAATCGGGAATGTATTGGTTTGGCAAAAACAAAAAGGTAAGTGGGTACTTATAGCCCGACAAGCTTTTAAATTGCCACAATAAGAAAAGCTATACTATGTGAAAATCCCAAATTATCGAAATTGATAGTTTGGGATTTTTTGTTTTAAAGTATTAGTTGTAAATTCGTTAGAAATTAAATGCGGTGATTATGAATGCTAAAGGGAAAAAATCAAAAATAGATAAAGCCGAAGAACCGGCCGTTAATTATGATGTTTCTAAACCAAAACAACAAGGCATAGATCATGCAACATTTGATTTTGATGCTGAATTTAAAAAAGGGTATACACCTGAACAGGCAAAAGCAGAGTCAATAAGACGTATTAGAGAATGGTGGGGAAAGTAAAAGTAATTATTACTCCAAAAGTTATTGATTATCTGGATGATTTAGTTCGAATATTGTATAAAGAAGAATATTTTGGATTTATAGAATCGGCAGAAGATTATGTGTCAAATATTTATGATGCTATTCCAGACAGTATTAAATTAAATATTCATAAGCTGACTCCGAAATCGCTTCATTATCAGGGTTCCAATTATGTTTTTTATAAATCCAATAAAAGAACGACGTGGTATATTTTCTTCGAAAAAAAGAATCATAATTATTTAGTTACCGGAATTATCAATAACCATTGCGAAGAAGCGAAATATTTATAAAAAATCTCAAATTACCAAGCTGATAATTTGAGATTTAGCTTTTAATTCTTAGCAGCTTCTTTTAATTTGTTAGCCGCTTTATCCATGTTTTCTGCACCTTTTTCAAGCAATTTTCCCGTTTTAGATTGTGTAGAATCGATGGCTGTTTCTACTTTTTGAGATACAGTATCCATTTTTTGTTCTACTTCATCTCCAACTGCTTTTCTAGCATCTTCAATTTTGTCTTTTGTCTTATCTTGGCAGGAAACCATTGCAACAGCCATAAAGGCTACTGCTAAAATTGTTTTTTTCATTTGGTGTAGTTATTAATGATTGATTTATGAATTTTGTCTCTCAAATATAAAAATAATCCTTGTAAATAAGGGAAAGAATTGTTATTACAATACTAATTCAGTATATAACTTTTCGAAAGTTTTATCTAAATCAATACTAAATCCGGAATGCGGTCTTGAGGTTTGAATGCTCGAACTTTTGATAGCTGTTAACCACCTAAAACGTTCGTCTTTTTCAAATTGAGCAATCGGTCCAGCATCTTTTTTGCCTTCGCAAATGGCTACAAATGAATCTAAATTGACTTTGAGTTGGTCTAAGTCAAATTCGCTACAAAATAAACTAATTTTAGCTGTAGGAATTTGATATTGAATACGTAAATATTTCTGGCGCTTGCAATAAAGCATCAAGCCTACATTTATGAATTCTTCGCGTTCTACTCTTGGTACTACACGAATGACAGCATAATCATATAAGTATTGTTCGTGCATCTTGAGCTTGTTTTAAAAATACATCAGCATTTTTCAAGCGTAAGCTTAAAAACTGAAAATAGATTGCTTTAATTTCGTCAGCAGTTATGGTTTGATCTTCCCATTGCAACCAATCTTCTGGGATTTGATTTGCCATTTCTTTTAGAATCGAATCATTTAATGTTGCAATACATTCCTGATGCGCTTCTTCTAATTTTGATGCCTTTGGTAATAAAACATGATCTTTAATTAATGCAAATGGAGTGATGGCTGATTTTTCCCAATTAACCCAGGAATGGTGAAAATAAAAAGAGGCTCCGTGATCGATTAACCAAAGTTCTTTTTTCCAAATTAAAAGGTTCGTATTTTTGAAAGTGCGATCCACATTGGTAATAAAAGCATCTAACCAAACGATTTTTGAAGCCAGTAAAGCCTCGCAATCATTTGCGGCAGCATCATACGTAATGGCTCCAGATAAATAGTGTAATCCTAAGTTTAAACCTTGGCTAAATTTTAATAAGTCCTGAATTTCTTCATCTGCTTCCGTTCTTCCAAAGGCTTCATCTAATTCTGCAAAAACTAATTCAGGAATGGGCAATCTCAATTGTTTGGCTATTTGACCACCTAAAAATTCAGCAATTAAAGCTTTTACTCCGTGACCTGCTCCTCTAAATTTTAATACATATTTAAAATCATCGTCGGCTTCTGCCAAAGCAGGTAAAGAACCACCTTCCCGAAGCGGAGTAATATATCGAGTGACGTTTACTGTTCGTAAATTTAAATTCATAAGAAGATATTCTTAAAAACAAAGATAACTAATACCGCTTGTTATTTTATAATAGCCTAATTTCTTTTTAAAACAAAAAATCCTCACCAACCTAAGTTTATGAGGATTCTGTATATAATTACTGAAATCTGAAATTTAAGCATTTGCAGTAGCTGCTTCTTTATTGATTTTTCCAATTAATCCAGCTAATACTTTTCCAGGACCTACTTCTGTAAACAAAGTTGCTCCATCGGCAATCATTTGTTGAACAGATTGTGTCCATTTTACTGGAGCAGTTAATTGGATAATTAGATTTTTTTTGATCTCGTCTGCAGACGAAACTGCGCTAGCCGTTACGTTTTGGTATACTGGACAAATTGGTGCTGAGAAAGTAGTTGCTTCAATTGCAGCTGCTAATTCTTCTCGAGCTGGTTCCATCATTGGTGAGTGAAAAGCACCACCAACAGGCAATAACAAAGCACGTTTTGCACCTGCTTCTTTCATTTTTTCGCAAGCTAATTCTACTGCTTTAAATTCACCTGAAATTACTAATTGTCCAGGACAGTTGTAATTTGCTGCTACAACAACTCCGTCAATAGAAGCGCAAACTTCTTCTACAATATTATCCGCTAATCCTAAAACGGCTGCCATAGTTGAAGGAGTGATTTCGCAGGCTTTTTGCATTGCTAAAGCTCTTTGAGAAACTAATTTTAATCCGTCTTCAAAAGACAAAACACCATTAGCAACTAAAGCTGAAAATTCTCCTAAAGAATGTCCAGCAACCATTTCTGGTTTGAAATCTTCTAAGGTTTTTGCTAAAATCACAGAGTGTAAAAATACTGCTGGCTGCGTTACTTTAGTTTCTTTTAATTCTTCGGCAGTTCCTTCAAACATGATATCTGTAATGCGGAAACCTAATATTTCGTTTGCTTTTTCGAATAATTCTTTAGCTAGAGGAGCGTTTTCATATAAATCTTTGCCCATTCCTGTAAACTGTGCTCCTTGACCTGGAAATACGTATGCCTTCATGTTTTTTAATTTAAAGATTAACCCTTCGACTGCGCTCAGGGTGACATTGTTTGAACGATTGAAAATTTACTCAATCGGGATGCAAAAATAGTATTTTTTTAGGATTTATCAGGAAAGATAAAAACGGCTAAACTTCAGTGTGAAATTTAGCCGTTTGTATGAAAAAAAATCAGTTGTTGAGATTCTTTATGCTTTGATTAGTTGTAGTTCAATGTTTAAACGAACTTCTTCGCCAACTAAAACACCGCCCGCTTCTAAAGCTGAGTTCCAGTTCAATCCCCAATCTTTACGGTTTATTTTACCAGAAATATTCAATCCTGCTTTAGTATTTCCCCAAGGATCTTTCATTAAACCACTGAATTCAGTTGCGAGTTTCACTGATTTTGTTACACCTCTCAAGCTCAAATCGCCCACTAGCTCATAATCATCACCATCTTTAGTGAAAGAAGTTCCTTTGAAAGTTAGTTTCGGATGATTTTCTACGTCAAAAAAATCGCCACTTTTTAAATGATCGTCTCTATCTGCATTATTTGTGTCAATTGAATTGATATCAGCTGAAAATTCTATACTAGCATTTTCGAAATTATCTTCATCTGTAATAATTGTTGCTTCATAAGGATTAAATTTTCCTGAAACGTTTGTAAACATCATGTGTTTTACTTTAAATCCAATTTCTGAATGTGTCGAGTCGATTGTCCATTTTGTAGTTGCCATAGTTTTTATTTTTTAAATTATTATTTCATTTGATAATAACAAATTTACGGTATCCATGTAAGTTTATCTCTTAACCTAGATTAAGAAATTAAAAAAACCAGATAATATCCTTCTACTATCTGGTTTCTAAATTTGGTTTTTTTATAATTATAATTTATCGCTATAAAACAAAATAGGGATTTTTTTCTGTACAAACTCCGATAACTTCAGCTTCAGTCTTTTTATGCTGAATTTCAAATTCATCACGAAATTCGTTAATCATTTGCATCAGATTCTTTTCAATTGTTCCACAAATTGTAGTCATTGGTGTATCTGTTGGTTTGTTTTCAAATGGATCTTGCAAGTGGATAGCCATTTTTTCGATAAGGAAAAATGCAGCTCCAATTGTGGTTACTAATGGAATTTGTAACCAACCTAATAAATCAGTTAATGAAAACGGCAATAAAATAATGAAAAGACAGAGTGTAAATCTCATATACATACTGTAAGTTGTGGGGAAAATGGTGTTTTTAATTCTTTCGCATTTTCCCATGTAATCACATAACCTTGTTAATGTGTTGTCTATTTCAACTTGCTGATAGGTGTTTATTTTGTCATTTTCATAGGCTTTTTTCAAATCTTTTGAATGAAGCATTAATATTGCATTGGGCACGTGTTTGTGCTTTTTTTACATATTGAAAATCATTTTCGTTTAGAATTTTTTTAATCGGTTTGTAAGGATCTTTTTCTCTAAGCGATTGACTTAGACTATAACACCAGGCTACTTGTCTTTTAGCAAAATTTTCTTTGAAATCATTAGCTTCTACCGAAAAGTCAGGATCTTTGTAAAAAGTAATCACTTGTCTCATTAAGGTTCTTGAATCGTTAACAATAGCTCCCCAAACTATTCGGGCTTCCCACCAGCGATCGTATGCCTGATTAGATTTGAAAGCAAGTAATAGCGAAATAATTGTTCCCACAATAGTAGGAATAGCAATAGGAATGTTAATCGCTTCATTATCATAGTAAGTATTAAATACTTCAAAAATTATAGCATATAATATTACTAGAAAAAGTTCTAATTTAATTTTTCCCAAAACATATTTCATTGGGATTTTCTTTTTTAACAGCATATTTTTCTTTTTATGTTTTCAACAATTGTTTTAGACTTTTATGAAATTTCTTCGTACAATGATAAAATTGGTAATCCGAAACTTTCAGTTGTATTTGCACTTTGTTTTTTAAGTTTAATCTTTTTAGGTTTTCTAGTTTCAATTAAAAGATTAATATTGTTTTTTGAGATGGCTTCGGCTAATAAAGACTGAATGTCTTCGGGGTTTTGGTCGTTAAAAATTTTAGCTTGGCTTACAATTTTAAATTTAAAATGAGTAGGAATTAAATCTTGTAAATCTTCCACTTGAAGTCTAGACATGGTTTGTTCTAAATACATTGCTTTAGTTAAGTCTTGCTCTTCAAAATTTGTGCTTAGGTGTAAAATTGGACATTTACTGTTGCTCAATATTTGTACAAATTGATTGTGAATTCTTTTTTGAGCATTTCTAAAAGAAGGAGTAAGGATGGTTAATTCAACATCTAGATGTTCTATTAAGTTCTTCATTAATGGTGCCGAAATTCCGTATTGATGATGAATTTTTAGACAGCAATTTTGAGAAATAGTAATTAATTCTCTACAATAGTCCAGTACATTTTTTTGCGAGACAGTCATTTCGCTTTTCATACTTCTTAAAAATGTTGCTGAAGAATCAGTATCTGGTATTTCGCTAACTAATGTCAAGAAGATAGTGCAGTTTTGACCGTTAGATTGTTGGATTGCTATTTTAATAGCGTTTATTGTATCTGATTCTAAATTGGAAGGTATTAATAGATTTTTCATGTGTATTATTTTAAGTATACACACAAAATAAGGGCTTGGACATTAGGTTGTTCTTTGATTAAAGTTAAAATTCCCTAAGAATTTAGATTAGAATCTCTAATGTTGGTTTTTTTCGAAAGTAATATTCACTACAGTTCCCTTTCCAGTTTCTGATTGAATTTGAAGTTCACCGTTGTGCATTCGGATGATTTTCATGGCTAAAGGTAGTCCTAGTCCATAACCATTATATTTAGAAGCAATTTTTCCTCTAAAGAAGGGTTCGTACAAATAAGGAATGTCTTCTGGAGGAATTCCAATTCCAATATCAGTAATGGCAATTTTAATTTTGGACTTATCAGCGGTAATGGTCACAAATACTTCGTCGTTGTCAGAATATTTTACACCATTAGAAATAATATTATTCAAGGCTAATTCTAACAGTGGTCGGTTGCAAGGAATGTTCAATAACGATTCATCTTCAGGAATTGACTTTAATTTAATATTCACGCGATTATCAGGAAGTAGCGTATCTATTGATGCTTTTACTTCTAAAAGGATTTCATCAATTCGAGCAATATCTAATACCTGTTTTGTTCCATCATAACCGGTTTGGGTTAATTTTAAAAGACTTTCGGTAAGATTTCCTAGTTTTGAAGCCTGTTTATTGATGTTTTCCATCGAATGAATGTATTCTTCTTTTTCTCGGTCTTTTAAGAGCATGATTTCAGTTTCGGCAATAATAGTAGTAATTGGCGTTTTTAGTTCATGCGAAGCATTGTTGATAAAGTTGGCTTGGATTTCAAAAGAAGTTTCTAATCGGTCCAGCATATCGTTGAAGGTTTTAGTAAGATCTGAAATTTCATCTTTTCCATTAGTATCGGCTAATCGGTTGTGGAGATTAGAGGCGCTAATTCGGTGTACTTCTTTTGTAATTTGTGCTATGGGATTGATTACTCTTCGAGCAAAAAAATGACCAAAGAAATAGGCTAGAATAAAAAAACCAATTCCTCCAAAGAGTAAAATTTGTAAAATGTAAATGGCACTGGTATTGCCACGACGATCTTTAGCCGTTACAATTACAATGTGTTTTTGTCCTTCATTATCAAAAATTTGGCCATAATAATAACGGTAATCCTCTTCAAACCAGCTGGATCCCTTTGTCATTATATCATTATAAAATTCGGGAGGAAGATTCAAATCAGTATTGTATTCAAAGGTGTTTTTCCCTTTTACTTTTAATACATATTCTTTTTCTTCGATGAGTTCTTCTAGTCCGTCTTTTTTAAATTCTTTAAAATAATTTTTTTTCTCTGGTGTGTTTTGAGAATAGGCTGATGAGGCAATCTTAGCTCTGTCTTGAAGTCTTTTTATAAAATAATATTCGTTGTTTTGTTTGAAAAGAGAAAAAATAACGATGCACAATAGCGAAGTGCTAAAACACGAAAGTGCAATATAAGTGATGGTTATTTTTTTTCTAATTTGCATAAATTATGATTTTATAATGTAGCCCAAACCTTTAATAGTGTGGATTAGTTTAGTTTCATAAGGTTTGTCTATTTTGTTTCTCAAATAATTGATGTACACATCAACTACATTTGTATTCATATCAAAATTGATGTCCCAAACATTGTCTAGAATTTTTTCTCTGGACAAAATAGTTTCGGCATTGCGAGCCAAATAATGTAATAATTTAAATTCTTTAGCAGTCAATTGAATGAGCTCTCCGTTTCTTTTTACTGATTTGGCTCTGCTGTCAATTTCTAAATCCTCAATTTGAATCAAGTCGTTTGGTTTGTGTTCTTGGTTTGACCTTCGGGCAAGAGCAGCTATTCTTGCTTCTAATTCAGAAAATTTAAATGGTTTTACTAAATAGTCATCGGCACCAGAATTCAATCCTGTAACAATATTTTCGGTTGTTCCTAAGGCAGTTAAAAGTAAAATAGGGACAAAGTTTTTAGCAGCTCTTAATCGTCTACAAATTTCGATTCCATTAATATCCGGAAGCATAATATCTAAAATGACAACATCAAAATTGTAATTCAAAATCATTTCTAATGCTGTTGTTCCGTCAAGAGCAACACTTACCTCATTGTTTTTTTCCGAAAGTCCTTTTCGTATAATGGATAGAAGGTTGGGTTCATCTTCAACAATGAGTAGTTTCATAAAATTATTTTTTATACTTCATCAAAAATATATATTGTCTTCTTAAAATTATGCAAAATTTGGTTTTATATTTTCATTTTGTGAATATTATAGTTTGAGGTCTTGTTTTGTAGATTATTATAAAAATGAATGAATACTTTTTATAAATGTTCAATTGTTTGTTTTCGTATTGTTTAAAATAAAAAAAGCGTCACAAAATGCAACGCTTTCAAATAGGGTTTGAATTATTTTTAAAGTTCAATTGATTGTGTAATTTCAAGCAAATCACTTTTTAGTTTTTCATTTGTAATTCCTTCATCACTTTTGAAATTATCATTGAAACTTGGCAATGAAAAACTTCCTTTAATCACTGCTCCCTGAAAAGGAAAACGATTTTTTGCAATCTCTAAAACTGTAAGTCCTCCTCTGGGTCCTGGAGAAGTAGATAGAATTAGGGTTTGTTTTTCCTGAAAAAATTTAGCATTGATTCGAGAAGTCCAGTCAAAAATATTCTTGAAAGCTGTTGAATAAGCTCCATTGTGTTCGGCAAGTGAAAGAACAATTAAATCAGCAGTTCCTAGTTTGTTATAAAAATTTTGAGCTAATTCTGGAATGCCATTTTTCAACTCTTTGTCTAAAGAAAAAATAGGCATTTCGTAATCATTTAAATCCAGTACTTCTACATCTGCATTTTCAAATAGTGACGCAGCATAAACTGCTAATTGTTTATTGATGGAATTTGTGCTTGATGAAGCTCCAAAAGCGATAATCTTTTTAGTCATTATTTTTAGTTTAAAAAGTAAGTCAAAGCTCCCGAAGGACACTTCTTTACAGTATCGATAATTTTTTCAGTTGTTGAATTTTCTGGTTTTATCCAAGGCTTTTCTTTGGGTTGAAATACCTGCGAATTATGACGAACACAATTAGCCGAATGAATGCATTTTGCTGATTGCCATACAATGGTAACTTCTCCATTTGTGTATTCCTTAGTTGTATCTTTTGGATCCATAATTACATTTGGGTTTTGATTGTTATTTTTCCTTTTAAGATTTTAGAAACCGGACATTTGTTAGCTATTTGTATCAGTTTTTCTTTTTGTTCTATGGTAACATCATTAGAAAAAGTAATTTGTCTCGAAAAAATGGTTTCAAATTCGCCGTCTAATTCTTGTTCAGCATTTACAGCAATATTGATTTCTGGAATATCCCAGCCTTTTCGGTCAATGTACATTCGCATAGTAGCCAGTGTGCAACTTGCTAACGAAGCTAAAAGTGCCGAATAGGGATCAGGCCCTAAATCTTTTCCTCCTATGCTTTCCGGTTCATCCATAATAAATTGACCATTTCGCCATGAAATAGTGCACAAGTATTTTTGAGTTCCAATAGTTCCAGTAATGTCTTTTTCTAGTATGTTTTTCATAATTGTTTTTATAATATATCGTTTAAGAATGATTACAAAACATCGCTAAACTCAGGAGTCTTATCAAAAACTTTTTTTGTAAATGGGCACAAAGGAAGAATTTTTATTTCTTTTTCCCTCGCAAATAAAACTGCTTTCTCAACCATTTTTTTACCAAAGTTTTTTCCGTTATGTCCTGGATTTACTTCGGTATGATCAATAATGATCCTGTGTGGTCCAGCGAAAACAAAGGTCATTTTTGCCTCAATTGCATCATCTACTTTTACGTAAAAATAACCTTTTTTTTCGTTGAATTCTAGTCCTATAATTTCCTTCATGATTGTTCTTTTTTAGTGAGTCATTGGAATTTCCATTAATAAAAATTTAGCATCGTTTGTAGCTTTGATGTCTAATGTTTTGAAATCAGTAATTCCTAAACCATCGCGAGTTTCTAATTCCTGACCATCAACAGTAATAGTTCCTGAAATTACAAAAATATAAATTCCGTTTCCTTCTTTTTTAATTTCATAAGTTTTAGAAAAATCTTTATCAAAGTCAGCCAAATGAAACCAAGCATCCTGATGAATCCAAACTCCAGCATCATCAGCATTTGGTGATAATATTTGAGCGAAATTATTTTTTTGTTCTGCTGTGTCTAACGTAATTTGTTGGTAACGAGGAGCTACATTTCTAGTTTTTGGAAACAACCAAATTTGGAATAATTTAGTTCTTTGATCTGCATTTGGGTTAAATTCACTGTGTTGAATTCCTGTTCCGGCACTCATTACCTGAACATCACCAGTTTTGATAGTAGCTGCATTTCCCATGCTGTCTTTGTGCGCTAAATCACCTTCAAGTGGAATAGTAATAATTTCCATATTGTCGTGAGGATGTGTTCCAAAACCCATTCCCGGAGCAACTGTATCATCATTCAATACGCGAAGTGTTCCAAATTGTACTCTATCTGGGTTGTACCAGCTTGCGAAACTAAAACTGTGGTAGGCATTTAACCATCCGTGATGTGCGTGTCCTCTTGTATCTGCTTTGTGTAAAACTGTAGTTGCCATGATATTTTTTGTTTTATTGATTATTACATTACAAATTTACAACCATCACAAGCGTTTTCCACTTAACCTAGATTAAGAAAAAAGAACAGTTATTTAATTGATTCTTTTGACTTGTGTTTTTCTATTCAAAAGATAATAGAATGAGTAATTTATTGGATGATAATTATATAAACATCTTTCATATATGTACAACATCTATTGAACTAATAAAGAGTAATTTCGGGATTTTAAAAATAATCTCAAAATTTCCAGGATGATTAAATTATATAACGTGATGCTATTACTTTTTTTAATTTCTTCTAGTGCTTTTTCACAAGTTGATTTTAATAAAGTAATTATCAGGAAAAACATGTCGCAACAATGGGAATTGGATAGTATTGATAAAAAAGGAACTTTTAGATTGGTTTCCTATCGTCCTATTTATTTTGCTGCTGCCCGCTGGTCCAGTAAAAGTAATGAAGAGCCTTTTGACGAAAGTGGCGAATTTGCAACGAATGATAAAGATATTTTTAACAACATTGAAACCAAATTCCAAATCAGTTTTAAAACAAAATTAATTCAAGGCTTGCTTTTTGGTAAAGGCGATTTATGGGCGGGATATACCCAAAAAGCACATTGGCAGGTCTATAACAAGAAATTGTCCAGAGCGTTTAGAGAGCTTAATTATGAACCAGAAATAATTTTAAATTTTCCTATGAATATTAATTTGTTTCAGGGAAAAATTAGAACCTTTGGAGTTATATTCAATCATCAGTCTAACGGAAAAGACATTCCTACCTCAAGAAGCTGGAATAGAATAATCTTAAATATTGGTTATGAATATGATAATTGGACTGTAAATTTTAGACCTTGGTACCGTTTGCCAGACACCGAAGATGAAAATCCAAGAATAACTAAATATGTTGGAGACGCAGAGTTAGAAGTAGGGACACACTTTGGTAAACACGAATTTTATACTATCATCAATCATTCTTTCAGTACTTTTGAAAAAGGAAATATCCAGCTGAATTATGTCTTTCCTATCCACGGTCATTTAAGAGGACATGCTCAGGTTTTTCACGGTTATGGTGAAACTTTAATTGATTATAATGTAAGTCAAACCACTATAGGAATAGGAGTTTCTTTTGCTAATTGGTGAAAGAATTATTTATTTTCGCAACAAGCGCGATTTCATCTTACTAAAGAATTCTGGAGTTACACCTATATACGAAGCAATTTGTTTTTGAGGAATTTTATGAGCTAGATTAGCATATCTTTTGTTGAACTTCTCAAAGCGTTCCTCGGCAGACAAACTTAAATTATCTATTAATCTTTCCTGGTTAGCTACCAATGAATTTTCAGTAAGAATTCTAAAAAAACGTTCCAGCTTAGGGATTTCAGTATAGAGAAGGTCTTGATTTTCTTTAGAAAGTACTACCACTTCGGCATCTTCTAAAACTTCGATAAAAAGATTACCTGGTTTTTGAGAAATCAAACTGTACATATCACCCATCCACCATCCTTCACAGGCAAAGCTCAAAACGTATTCTACAATATTATCATTGATATTGAAACTTCTTAAAATACCTGAGTTTACAAAGTAAGATTGTTTGCAGATTTCTCCTGAATTCAGCAAGATGGTTTTGGCTTTGTACTGATGAATTTCAGTTTTACTCAGGAAAAGCTGTTTTTCTTCGGCAGTAAGTTGAACGTGTTTTTCTATATTGTTTAGAATCAGAGACATTGTTCTTTTTTAAAAGTTGACTCTGCAATATAGTAATTTTGATGTGTTTGTTTTTTTCTTTTTAAAGAAGAATTTTTATGATAGTTCTGTGTAATAAATGTTTTTTAACGTTTAATTTAATTAATATTGTTATTAGTATAGCAGGATTCTAAAAGAGAATTTTGATATATAAAAAAGAATTTTACTAAGTTGTTAATTTACATGTATATAGGAGTTATTCGCAATGGCTGAAACAAAAGCAATTAATAATGGACTGTTAGTTACAGAACTGATGATGGGTAATGAAAAAGCCTTTAGTGAGCTTTTTAATACATATCATAATGATGTATATGCTTATAGTTTGAGTATGCTTAAAAATCAAACCCTTGCCGAAGAAATTGTCCAAGATGTATTCCTAAATATCTGGCTACATAGAGACAGATTGAATCCTGATTTATCATTCAAGTCTTACGTATTTACCATTACACGTAACCTAACATTTAATCTTATTAGTAAAGTAGCAAATGGGCATAAGCTTAAGGAAGAAGTATTTTATGTAAGTCAAAAGTCCTATAGTCCAGTTGAAGATAGCATTACAGAAGCTGATTATGATGTTATAAAAAAGAAGGCTATTGAACAATTGCCTCCTAAACGTAGAATTATTTTCGAAATGTCCCGTAATGAAGAAATGAGTTACGAGGAAATAAGCCAAAAATTGAATATTTCTGTAAGCACTGTAAAAGGTCAAATGAGCAAAGCTTTAGCCGATATTAGAGTTTTTTTACAAAACTATGATGATGTTAAATTTCTAATAATCCTTATTTCATCTCGCTGGCTTGAATAACAATTTTTTAATTATTGTTATTTTTATTTTCTTCTATTTGTTTTTATTTTCTTCTATTTTTCTGTTTTTTATTTCTGTTTGGTTATTATTTTTTTATTTTTCGAAAAAAATAATAATACTCGATAGTACTTTTCCTTTTCTCATCTGTATTATATATAAGAACATATAGTATGCAACACGATAATCATATCCAAAAAATAGTAAAAAAATTTATTCTGAATCAATGTTCTAAAGAAGAGGTTGATGAAGTTGTGCAGTATATCCAAGGATTAACTAATTCAAGCGAGTTTCCAAGTGTAGAAGATGTGCTGGCAATTTTAGACGAAAAACCAATGATGAATGAGCTTGATGCAATTCGAATTCAGAACAAAATACTAGCAACTCCTCAAAAAGAGGAAAGTATATTTTTTAAAAAGAAATCTTATTTTATCAAATATGCAGCTGCTGCAGTTTTTGTGGGTGTTTTATCTACAGCTTATTTTTTTAAAGATGTTCTTTTTAAAACCACAGTTCAAACTGTTCCTGTTATAGTTAAGCAAGATGTAAAGGCAAATGAACCTGGTAGTGATAAAGCCATACTTACTTTGGCAAACGGATCGCAAGTAGCTTTAGTAAACGGATCTTCATTGAAAACACAAAATGCCAAAAGTAATGGTGAAGGAATTGTTTATGAAGCTCAAGAAAGAAATACAAATGCAGTAAACTATAATTATTTGACCATTCCCAGAGGAGGTAAATTTTTTATCAAATTGTCTGATGCTACTCAAGTGTGGTTGAATTCTGAAACTAAAATAAAATTTCCAGTAGCTTTTATTGAGGGACAAACCAGAAAAGTTGAATTAATTTATGGAGAAGCCTATTTTGATGTGTCACCAAGTACAAAGCATAAAGGAACACATTTTAAAGTGGTTAGTAATAAACAGGAAGTAGATGTTATTGGTACTGAATTTAATATCAAAGCTTATAAAGATGAAGCTAACATCTATACCACTTTAGTCGAGGGCAAGGTCAATGTAAATATGGAGAAGAAAACACAAAGATTAATGCCTAATCAACAATTACATTTTAACACCGCAACAAGTAGTTCCTTTGTAAAAAAGGTTGATGTCTATAGTGAAATAGCATGGAAAGAAGGTGTTTTTAGTTTCGAACAAACTACACTTAAGGACATGATGAAAGTATTATCTCGCTGGTATGATGTTGATTTTGTATTCAAAAATAAAACAATTGAAAATGAAGTTTTTGATGGTGTTTTAAGAAAAAACCAAAGCTTAGATGAAATTTTAGGAAGTATTAAAAATTTTAAAATTATAAAAAACTATGAAATAAAAGAAAAACAAGTAATTCTGGAATAAAACCACGAAGTAAGCACAGTACTTACTTTATTCCACACTATTATCGATTCCCTATTGTATAACCAACCAACCTGAAAATTATGAAAATTAAAGCACTTAATGTCTCTGTTCCTGTTAGAGAAGGGCTAATTAAAACTGTTATGAGAGCATTTATTTTTTTATGGTGTACCAATGTTTTTTGTCTCAACATAGGCAGTACATATGCACAAGTGAATGTAATTATTAAAAAGGATCAATCAGTAACAATTTATGAGGTATTTAAACTTATAAAACAACAAACTGATTTGAATTTTATTTACCCTAGAAAAGTTTTTAAAGACATTCCAAATGTCGAATTAAAAAAAGGAACAATTTCAGTAACTAAATTGTTAGGACAATGCCTTTCCAGTAATAACCTCAATTTTGAACTAACAGATAATAATACCATTTTAATTAAAGAAAAAGCTGTAGTTGTTCATAATAAAGTACAGCAGCAAATAATAAAAGGAAAAATTACGGATGATTCTGGACAACCTCTGCCAGGAGTAAATATTGTTGAAAAAGGAACTACAAATGGAATCCAAACCGATTTTGATGGTAATTTTTCAATAAATGTAAAAGGTGAAAAAGCAACTTTAGTAGTTTCTTACATTGGTTTTAAAACAACAGAAATTGTATTAAATGGACAAACGAATCTTTCAATTAAATTAGAAGAAGACTCCGCTAAGTTAGAGGAAGTAGTGGTTGTTGGTTACGGTTCCGTTAAGAAGAGAGATTTGACTGGATCAGTGGTTTCTGTGGGTGCAGATAAATTAGAAGGACGGTCGAATTCTAATGTACTTCAATCGCTTGCAGGACAGGCAACGGGAGTACAAATTACACAATCTCAAGGTGCTCCAGGTCTTGCTCCTACAGTAAAAGTACGTGGTGCTTCTTCCATCAATGCAGGAACTACACCGCTTTATGTTATAGATGGTATTCCGTTAGAAGACAGCTCAACAAATTCAACTGATACTGGAATTACAACAGGAAGTAATTTAAGTTTTAATCGAAATCCTCTAAATTTTATTAACCCTAATGATATTGAGTCGATTGATATTTTGAAGGATGCTTCTTCAGCTGCCATTTATGGTTCCAGAGGAGCAAATGGTGTTGTTATCATTACAACCAAGCAAGGAAAAGCAGGTAAAACTAAAATTGATGCCACTTTTGAAACTGGTTTTTCTCATGTAAATCGTAAGACTGATGTGATGAATTCTTCTGAATTTATTGCTTACAACTCGGCTGCAAGAAACAATTCATGGGCTACAATTGTTGCTGCAAATCCATCAGCTACCAGAGGAATTAATGTAACTGTCCCTGTGGAATTCTCTGATCCGGCTTGGATTGCCCGTATCGGGAATGGAACAGATTGGCAGGATGTTGCCTTTAGAACTGCAC
Organism: Flavobacterium magnesitis; assembly: GCF_041729735.1. Taxonomy (NCBI): domain Bacteria; kingdom Pseudomonadati; phylum Bacteroidota; class Flavobacteriia; order Flavobacteriales; family Flavobacteriaceae; genus Flavobacterium; species Flavobacterium magnesitis. Next base: position 222,381 of record NZ_JBCFQK010000004.1, read on the forward strand.
ATAACAAAAATTTTCAACTGTCGGCTTCTGGCGGTAGCGAAAAAACACAATTTATGGTATCCTTGGGTTATTTAGATTCTGAAGGAGTTGTGGATAGAAATACTTATGAACGAATTAATCTAAGATCAAATATCAAGCATAAGTTTAATGATAAAATCCGAATGGGAATGAACGTTGGTCTTAGTCGTGCCAATGAAGCGCCTTACGGTACAGGAGGAAAAAGTGACGTGGTGAGTTTGGCCTTACAAAGCACCCCGTTTTTTCCGCTGTATGTTGAAACAGGAAGTTTAGGGTTTAAAGATCCAGCTTCAATTTGGAATACATTTGCAAAATATGGTTTCCAGCTTTGGCATCCTTATTCATTAACTAGAGAAGCAACTGCTAAAAAAGTAACCAATATATCAACTGTTACTTCTTATCTGGAATGGGATCTTATTAAAGATTTAACTTTAAAAACTTCTGCGAGTTCTAATATTGAGAATACAGTTCATAATTTCTATTGGAATGCAGGTCAAAACTGGGGCTACTCTGGATGGGTGCCAGCACAGGCTGATTTTAAAACTTTGCAATCGAACAATTGGATTTCAGAAACTACACTGAATTACAGTAAAACATTTAACGAAAATCATACTTTAAATTTATTAGCCGGTTATTCGGCTCAGGAACAACGTACCGATTTGAGTAGTATGACGGCAGGGAATTTCCCAAATGATTTAGTGCATACTCTGAATGCAGGTGTTGTAAATGCAGGAAATACTTTTTCAGAAGAATGGTCTTTAGTTTCTTATTTGGCTCGTGCCAATTATTCTTATAAAGGCAAATATTTAGCTTCGGCTGCCGTTAGAGCGGATGGATCTTCCCGTTTTGGAGCAAATAACAGATGGGGTTATTTTCCATCAGGATCGCTTGCATGGCGCATTTCTGAAGAAGAATCTTTTAAAGATGTTTCCTGGTTGACTAATTTAAAAGTGAGGTTAAGCTATGGAGCAACGGGTAACAATTCGATTCCAAACTATGGATCTATTGGAGTATTAGGTTACAGCCCGTATGTGAGCTCAGGTACTGTAAACCAGGGAATTTATACTTCAAATTTTGCGGATAAAAATTTGAAATGGGAAAAAACAGGTCAGACTAACTTTGGGGTTGATTTTAGTGTTTTTGATGGACGTATAAAATTCACTGGGGATATTTATTATTCGAAAACAAAAGATTTATTGCTGAATGTGCCTATTCCAATTCTTTCTGGTTTTTCTTCTACTTTAACCAATATTGGAGAACTAGAAAACAGAGGAGTTGAATTAAATTTTAGCACACGCAACATTGATAGTGAATTCAAGTGGACTACCGATTTGAATATTTTCGCTAACCGAAATAAAGTTTTAAAATTAGGTGTTAACGATGCTCCAATAGATATAAATGTGAGTAGTATGACTTCTCGCACTGCGGTAGGAAAACCAATTGGGATGTATTACGGTTATGTTGTTGATGGTGTAATAATGACGCAAGCAGAATTGGATAGTAAAGCGTATCCGGTATGGCCAGGCAGTGAAGCTGGTGATCCAAGAGTAAGAGACGTTAATAATGATGGTAAAATTGATTCTAACGATCGTACTTATCTTGGAAACAATCAGGCTGATTTCCAATGGGGATTGACTAATAATTTTTCTTACAAAGGATTTGAACTTTCTGTTTTGGTACGTGGTTCACAAGGTGGAGAAATCCTGAATCATAATGCCCGATATTTAAAATCAGGAGTAGGAGGAGGAAACCGTAATATGTATGCTGTTGTAAATAATTATTGGAAATCGGAGGCGGAACCTGGAAACGGAATGATTCCTAAACCGCGTATGTTGCCAACAACTGTTCACGATTTTGGATCTAGTTACTGGGTAGAAGATGCGTCATTTGTTCGTATTCAAAATATTCGTTTAGGGTATAATTTACCAAAAAAGCTAGTTGAAAAAATGAAAATCAGTAACATTAAGTTATATGTAAATATGGAAAATGTACATGTATTCTCTGATTATTTAGGTTTTGATCCAGAGGGTAGTACGTATCAATCTGGAGTATTGGTTGGCTTTGATTACGGAGCTTATCCAAATCCTTTTACTGCTACAGCTGGGATAAATGTTAGTTTTTAAAAAAATCCAGACCAATCATTTAAAACTTAAGAAAATGAAAAAAATAATATATACCGTACTTTTTTGCAACTTATTTCTATTAGGATGTAGTTCCGATTTTTTAGATAAAGCGCCTATTTCGAATGCTAATGAAGCAGCATTTTATAAATCCCAAAAAGATATTGAAACAGCCATGTGGTCTGCTTACAATTCGCTTTACACCTTGTATGGTCCTGAAAGTTTGCCATCTTTCTATGGTGAGTTAATGTCTGATAATGCATACAGTGATAATGCTGCGGGAAGAATTCAGGATTATGAAAGTTTTGAATTACACACCATGACTATTGATAATGAGTTAGTATTCAATTTCTGGAACAATTATTACAAGGCAATCTACATTGTAAATAATGTTATTGCCAGTGCCGAAAGACTGGAATTTGCTAATCGTGATGCCTTAATTGGCGAAGCTAAGTTTTTACGTGCGTTGTACTATTTTGATATGGTTCGGGCCTGGGGCGATGTGCCATTGGTTAAAACTCCAATCAGTATTGCTGATGCTTATGCGCAAGGACGTACACCAAAGGCTCAGGTTTATGCTCAAATTATAGAAGATCTGGATTTTGCAGCAGCTAAACTACCCGTAAAATCAAGCCAGCGTTTTGTAGGTGCTGCCAGTCAGGAAGCGGCAAATACTTTATTAGGGAAGGTGTATTTAACAATGGGAAATAAAACAAAGGCGGCTGAAACTTTGTTGAAAGTGTATGGCAAATTTAGTCTGGTTCCTTACGCTGATTTATGGGATTTAACTAAGAAAAATAATGTGTCCTCTATTTTTGAAATTCAATATAAAGGTGGTCTGTCAAGTCCTTATAGCTTGTATTGGGCTATGTTTTCACCAGTTGATAATCGTGTTGTGACGTCTTGGGGTGGAGGGTTTAACCAAATTACAAATGATTTATGGAATGCCTATGAAGCGGGTGACCCAAGAAGAGCAATATCAATTCAGGATGGCTATCAAACGGCTAACGGTTCACGTGTTGAGGTAAAATTCCCAATTAAATGGAGAGATACAAAAGCTCCCGTTGTTGGTTTAAGAGAAGCATCGGATAACAATTTTATGATTCTTCGTTATGCAGATGTGCTTTTAATGTTGACCGAAGCAACTTCTGATCCAAAATATTTGAACGAAGTTCGCACCCGTGTGGGTTTACCACTTTATGGAACCGTTGGTTATCCAACGAAATACAATACAGTTGAATTGGCTTTGGAACATGAAAATCAGGTTGAATTTGCATCTGAATTCCACCGTTGGTTTGATTTAATACGAACTGGAAGAGCAATTTCAGTAATTAAAAGTAGTAGTAAAAACATCACTATTACGGAAGAGGAATTGTTATTGCCTATTCCATTTTTAGTAATCAATCAAAATCCGGATGTGATTACTCAAAATGAGGCTTATAAATAAAGATTAGTATTTGAGTTATTGGTTAGTTTAGTTAGGTGTAGAGACCGTTTCCTTGTCAAATAGACTTGGGAGCGGTCTTTACTTTTTGTGATGTTAATTCGAATAATTTTTAAACATATAAATCCATAATAACCTTGATAGTCGAATGTTTAATGGAGACAATGCGACTATTACAGCCATAATAATCGGAATTATTCTTAAGTCGAAAGTTTCTTGAAAAAAGAAACTGCATATAACATAAGTTGTAATTCCCTGAGCCACTGTTAACCCATAATTGACATACATAGCACCAAAAAAATAACCCGGTTCTTTTTTGAATTTATAATGACAATGCGAACAATATTCGTTCATTTTTGGGAAACTGAATTTAAAAAAAATACTATTTTCTTTAAAAATTTTTCCTTGATGACAATGTGGACAATCATTTTTCAGAATATGGATAAGTGTATTTGACATGATTTCTATTTTTTTCAAAGGTATTTATTATCAATCTGCTAGCTATTTTCTATATTCGCTTATTATAGGACAAAAAAGACATTCTTAAGGTGAAAAAATATCCCATTTATAGTATACAACAGTTTAATTGCAATTCAGTAACCAGCGATTTGTATATTAATACGTTTAAAAATCACTTGATTAATCATAGTTTTATAGAAAAGCCACACCGTCATAATTTTTATTTGTTGGTTTTTTTTACCAATGGTTCAGGAATCCATGAGGTCGATTTTGACCGATTTGATATTCGACCGGGAAGTGTTTTTGTGTTGCAGCCAGGGCAAATGCATCATTGGATTTTATCAGAAGATATAGAAGGCTTCATTGTTTTTTATACTGCCGAAATGTACAATTTGTATTTTGGAAATAAGACCATCGAAGATTATCCGTTTTATTTTTCGGTGCAAAATAGTCCTGAAATTGTATTGGAAAAAGAAGAAATAAAATCCATTTTGCCTTATTTCGAAAATTTGATTGCGGAGATGCAAACCAATAAAGTACTGAAACGCGATAAAATTATGAATCTATTGGATATAATTCACATTGAACTCGCTCGTAAGTACAACGAAATTTACATTCACGAAGCCCATTCGTATAATGTAAAAATTAAAAGTCTGGAGCAGCTTTTAGAGAAAAAATTTAAAGAAGAAAAATCGGCGGCTTTTTATGCTTCGGCATTGAATGTTAGCTTGAAACATTTGAACCGAATTTGCAATGAAATCCTAAAAAAAACAACCACCGAAGTGATTGTAGATCGGGTGATGCTGGAAGCAAAACGAATGCTGCTTGACAAAAACTGGACAGTAAATGAAATCGCCATCGAGTTGGGTTATGAAGATTACTCTTATTTTACACGTTTGTTTAAAAAACACACTACGGTAACGCCTACCGCTTTTCGATTATTGAAAAAAGATTAGGAATTATTTCTTTTTAAGATAGTTTTTTTAACCGCAAATTGCACAAATTTCCTCAAATTACTTTATTTAACGAATTCATTGTCCTTAGCTTCCGCAGTCGAGCGTCAAATGTTTGAAGAATACGCAAAAAGAAAAGCTGTTTGAGTCCCGATGCTTCGGGACGAGTTCTTTTCTTTTAGTATTCGAAAACTAATTTGACCGACTAGGAAGTGTAAGACTTGAAATCGAAGATTCATGAATACCAAAAAAACAATATAAGCGCATGAATATTTTTTTGTTTCTTTTTTTGATCAAGCAAAAAAGAAAAATTAATTTACAGTTACTAAACTCGCCGCTTTTATAGCATTTTCTACCACTTCTTCAATTGGAGTTTCCAGAGTATTGTTGGTCAAAGCTACTCCCATTCTTCGGTAAGGTCTTGAAGATGGTTTGCCAAAGATTCTGAAATCGGTTTTCGGTAAGGCAGCAATTTTTTCAATTCCGCTATAAGTTGGATTCGCACTATTTTCCGAAGCTAAAATTACAGCACTTGCTCCCGTTTTTTCTAAGTTTATTTCGAAAATAGGTAAACTTAAAATCGCTCTAAGATGTAATTCGAATTCATTGAAATTTTGTGTTCCGGCCAATGTTACCATTCCGGTATCATGTGGACGAGGCGAGAGTTCAGAGAAATAAACACCATCATCGGCTAAGAAAAATTCCACACCAAAAAGTCCTGCGCCACCTAAGGCTTCGGTCACTTTTTCGGCCATATCTTGTGCTTCGTACAAATCCTTATCAGAAATTCGGGCAGGTTGCCAGCTTTCCTGATAATCGCCACGTTCTTGTCTATGTCCAATTGGCGCACAGAATAAAGTACGATTATTGTTTTGTGTTACGGTCAATAAAGTAATCTCCGAATTGAATTTGACAAAAGCTTCCACAATTACTTCCACCACATCGCCACGAGAACCTGCAACAGCATACTCCCAGGCTTTTTCGATATCAGCTTCCGTTTTTATCGTGGATTGTCCTTTTCCTGAGGATGACATTAATGGTTTTACCACACAAGGAATCCCAACTTCGAGAACGCCTTTTCGTAACTTTTCGGCTGTTGTGGCATAACGATATTCGGCAGTTTTTAATCCTAATTCTTTAGAAGCTAAATCCCGAATGGCTTTGCGATTCATTGTAAAGTTGGCCGCTTTGGCCGATGGAACCACGGTAATTCCCTGTTTTTCGTAATCGTAAAAGCGTTCGGTACGGATAGCTTCTATTTCGGGAACGATAAAATCTGGATTGTGTTTGGCTACAATTTTATCTAAAGCATCGCCGTCTAACATATTAATCACTTCAAAATCGTGAGCGACTTGCATGGCAGGAGCATCTTCATAACTGTCCACCGCAATTACGGTTTGCCCGATACGTTGCGCAGCGATTACAAATTCTTTACCGAGTTCGCCTGAGCCGAGAAGAAGGATTTTTGCCATTTTATGATTTTATTGCGAGGAACGAAGCAATCACATTTAGTAATTCTCGTTGCGACTGTTTTGTTCTTTGTAAGGACTAAATTTTGAAAAAATGATCAATGAATACTATGTTCTATAGGCTAGCGCAAGCGTCTCGCTTGTGCCCGTAATCAAAATTATTAGGTTTTTAATTTCTTTGTGTGCACGAGCGAGACGCTCGCGCTAGCTGGGCCAAATCATTCAAATGTAAAACTAACTTTCTATTATTGCAATTAACTAAATCCTTTGTAGTAGCTGTCGGTAGCCGTATTTTAGTTAAATTTACTGTATTGTGTTTTTCTGTCCAACCATTTATTTGCAATTTCTTCATTATATTCGATATCGATGTTCCAGTCAGAAGCATCAATTTCGATATTCCAAAAGTCTTCATCTGTAGATATAATAATGTTTTCAAATATTATTCTCCTACCATGTGCTTTTTCTCCGCGATTAGATAAAAATACTTTGGTTGAATTACCAAAATACTTTTTGATTTCATCTCTTCGTTCAAATTGATTTTTTTCTCTGCTAGAAAATTTTGTATAATAATTAGGACGTATTGAGTTATTTAAGAGATAATCAAATTTGTCATGATTTAAGTTACATTGGGAATCAAATATATTGACTCCAGAAATTGTTTTGGGTATGGAGAAAAAATCTTTAAATAATTGAGATATTTCTGAATTTTTAGAAAATTCAAAACATCGAAAAGTAACTTTATTTGGATGTAAAATGGCTAATTTAGTTGCTAACCAATTATAATTTGGTTTTTGCTGTTTACTTAATACAGCAACATTTGGAATATTATTAAGTATTGTTTTGTTAGGCTCTTCATATCCAATACTATTAATTACTTTAAAATTTGCGACTGAATAAATATGGATTAATTCTTCATCAAAGTTTTGTGAAGTCTTTGAACTCGGTACAGAAATACCTAAATCACTATACTTCGTAAATAATCTTTCAAATTCGTTTAAGTATTCATCACTTAATTCTTCTTTTATAAATAAGAAGAATTTTTTAGAATATAAAAAAACTGAATTTTCGTTATCAATAATTTGATGTATTTGTTTCTGAATATCTTTATTTTGAATGTTCTGATAAATAAACCCCAAAATAAAATCTTTAAGTGTTAGTATTTTCATCCTAATCCATTAATTGAAATGCCAAATCATAAGATACATCATAAAATCCTTTGGGAAAATTGGGAGTTAGTTTACCTGTTTCAGGATTAATATAATGAAAAGATTTGCTCATTTTTTTTTCATGTTTTTTAAAATAGTGTATTGATACATCTTCCGATTTAAGATTCAGTTTTTTATTTTTTATTAAGACCTGTAGCATTCTGATAATATGTTCGCTATGAGTTTCAATAAAATATACATTATTTTCTCCAATGCTTAATAGGGTTTCAATAAACTTGGCTTGTAAATGAGGATGTAAATGTACTTCTGGTTGTTCAATTAAAAGAGTTTGACCAGAAAGAATTTTATTTCCATTTCTAACCGTCCTTGTTCCTTCTGAAATAATTGCTTGTGCAAAAATTGGTAGTTGAAGTGAAACTCCAAAACCTACATCTTTTATGTTATTCTCAATATCATCAATTTTCACTCTAAACTCTTTTGTAAAACCTTCTTTTTTTATTGTAAAGTTTTGAGCAATTCCAAATTCTTGAAGAATAGTTATAAATTTTTCTTCAAATGTTTTTTTGGTTGTTGATGTATCTATGAAATCAATTAAATCTTTAAGATTTTTAATTCGAAGTGTTTTCTTTTTATCTCCTTCAATATATACTCTTTCAGCAATTTTATGTAATAGTGGATTTACGTATTCAATTTTGCGTAGTTGTATTTGAAGATAATTTTGTGTAATAAGCAAATATCCAATACTCCAAAAGATTCTTTCAATTTCTGTAGAATTTATGTTCTTATTTTTCTCTATATTTTCTTTTAAATCAGAACCCGACACAATTGTTAAAAATCCCTCTTTATCGTATTCAACATCTGTTATATTAAATGTTTTATTATAATAGTTACTCTCAAATATTATTTCACATCTTTCTTTATCACCAATAATGTAAATATCTTCTACAGTATTATCGTGATTATTATCTTCATTTCTTAAAAATTTGATTTTTACTATTCCTAAATTGTCATTAGAAACACTAAAAACAATATTTTTATGATTATTCAAATCGTTACAAACTTCAACGGCTAAAGTTGTGGAGACATTCTCTACATTTGTAAGATAAGATATGACTTCGTTTTTCTTTTCTACACTTCTTTTTTCTTCGTCTTCATCTCTGTTTTTTGGGAAAGTTTCATTGAAGAAAAATGCATTGTAATCTTTGCCAAATTCAAAAGAGAAGGAAAGGTTTCTATCTATTTCATGGTTATATATTGTTTCAAAGTAATTCCCTAAATCTGTTTCATCTCCAGATAAAGTTAAATTATAGTCGCTGTTGTTTGGAGATCTCAAGCTTTGTTTTAAAGAAAGTAAAAATTTAAAAATACTACTTTTTCCAGCGCTATTTTCGCCTATTAATATATTAATTCTAGAAAAGTCAAATTCTTGATTTAGAAACCCACGATAGTTGTTTAGTCGAAGTTTGAACATATGTTCTTAATTTAATTTTTAACAAATATATTAATTTAATCTTGGATTCTTCTTTCTGCGTTAAAATGGCTGCCTACTAGTTTATAGATTTGATAAAATCAGACTTATCTACCTTAATTTGGGTGTTTAAGTCTGATTGCTATCGTACTTATTTATTCCTCAAATATATAAAAATATCCTACAAAATACTTCTGTAACTCGTTTTGTTTCCCAATCATTTACTTTAAAGTTTCCAGTTGTATTTGTAGTTTTTTATTTAGGTGTTTTTGTAGTAACGGGATTGTGGGTTAGGGATAGTAGTGGAAATCCTTTTATTTTTTCTTTAAAAATAAAAGATTGAAACGGATAGCCCGACCGGAGGGAACCCCAAAAAAAATAGTTTAAAAATTTGGATATAGACACTTCAAATGGTAAACTATTTACAGCAAGAAACCCTGTCAGAGTTCAAAACTCTGACAGGGTTGTATAAAATATTTTACAACTTAATTTCAGTCATTCGATCATCGATAAAACTAAATCCCCAACCTGGTAAATCGTGTGGTTTTGCAAAACCATCCTGAATAACCATAGGATTATCAATCAATGGATCGACCCAGTCAAAAGATTCTACTCCCACGCCATTTGAAATGGTACACAACAACGGAACATCATAATCCTTGTAATAATGCGGGAGCACAGGCAGATGAAAACTTTTAGCCAAAGCCGCACTTTCGCGCCAGGCTTCGACACCACCAATTCTCAAAATATCGGGTTGCCAAATATCCAAAGCATTTCTGGTTGCTAATTCTCTAAGCGGTAAAGTATCGAATTCTCTTTCTCCCATAGCGAGAGAAATTCCAGTTTGGTTTTTCAGGATTTCGTAACCCTGAAAATTTTGGTGATGTATGGGTTCTTCAAACCAGTTGATGTTTAAATCTCTGGCTTCCCGTGCTAACTTCATTGCCGATGGCAAATCCATTCCCTGATTGGCATCCATCATGATATCGACTTTGTCGCCCACGGCTTCACGCACTAAACGCAAACGCTCCACATCGGTGCTGACTTTTGGCGAACCTACTTTTATTTTAACGGCTTTAAATCCTCTATCTGCATAATTGGTTACTTCTTCGATCAATTCGTCAATAGAATAGGAAATCCAACCGCCGCTTCCGTAAATGGATACTTTTTCTTTGTGTGTGCCTAAGATTTTATGGATGGGTTGTCCCAAAGTTTTTCCCCAGGCATCCCACATGGCAATATTGATGGCGGCTTGTGCCCATCGCAATACTCCCTGGTTTCCAAAATATTCTGCTAATTCATCCAGCTTTTGGTAAACAGCCGCTGTTTCGTTGGCTTTATAACCTTTGATAACCGGAATAATATCTTTTAATGCGCCAACAATCGCATTAGGAGAATACTGAAAAGACAACAAATAGGATTCGCCAATGACTCCGTTTTCCAGTTGGATTCGCATGACGATGAAAGCAATTTCCGTTAGCGTATGCGTGGCATCCGATATTGGTTTTTTTAGTGTGGTGGAAGCCTTGTATAATTTGACGTCTCTGATGGCTGTATCTGTATTCATGTTATGTAGTTTTTAGAATTACAATATTACGACTCTAAAACCAACACTATTTACACAATAAATGGATTTTTAAACACTATATTGATAAAGAATAGTGTATTTTTAAAGCTTGTTAAACCATTGCAATGTAGAAATGAAAGCAGAATACCGAAGTATCAGTCCGTCGCCGGGTAGTTCTTTTAGTACGACTCTTTTTGAAGGCAAAGAATTTATTGCTTCCTGGCACTTTCATCCTCAATATGAACTAACTTATATTTTGGGGAGTAGTGGTATTCGATATGTGGGCGATAATATGGGGAATTTTGAATACGGCGACTTGGTTTTGGTGGGTTCGAATTTGCCGCATTGTTGGAAAACCATTGGCGAACAAAAGGAAGAAGTACGCTGTATTATTGTGCAATGGGATGAAGAAATGCTCGAAGACTGGTTGGAGAAAAAAGAATTTCAGCACATTAAACAACTGTTGGCTCTGGCTTCGAGAGGAATTCGGTTTGATTTTGAAACGGCTTTGAAAGTCGAAAACAAATTGTTAAGCTTGATTGATTTGCCTCCCTTTGAACGCCTTTTGTCTTTTTTGCAAATTTTACAGGAATTGGCTGTGAATGCCAATCATCATTTTTTGGCAGGAGAAGGTTTTACGGCTAATTTGACTATAAAAGAAAGTGAGCGCGTGAATTTGATTTACAATTACGTCAAGGAATATTACAACCAGCAAATTAGTCTGGACGATGTTTCTAAAAAAACAGCAATGAGCAAAGAATCCTTTTGTCGTTTTTTTAAGAAAACGTTCCGCAAGTCTTTTTTTGAGTTTATCAATGAATACAAAATTAGTATGGCTACCAAAATGCTTATCAATACTGATTTAACGGCATCTGAAATTGGATACAACGTAGGTTATAATAATTTGAGTTTTTTTAATCGTCAGTTCAATAAGTTTGTAAAAATGTCGCCATCTAAATACAGAAAAATATATCGGGATATTTAGTTTTTTAAGGTTTGTTTTAAAGTAAAAAAGCCAAGTGCCCCTGCAATTAAAGAAGAAATTAAAATAACCAATTTAGCATTGTTGATGATTATTTCATTTTCGAACGCAAGTAAGGTGATGAAAATTGACATTGTAAAACCTATTCCTGCCAAAAGACCAACACCAAAAATAGTTTTCCAAGTAAGACCTGGTGGAAGTTTGCAAAATCCAAATCCAACTGCTGCATACGATAAAATAAAAATCCCCAATGGCTTACCAACAATAAGCCCCAGCAGAATACCTATACTGTAATTTTCGGCTAAAGTTTCTTGAATGTTTCCACTAAAAATGATGGCTGTATTGGCTAATGCAAAAAGGGGTAAAATGAAAAATGCTACTGGTTTATGCAAAAAATGTTGCAAAATATAAGAAGTAGAATTTTTATCTCCATTACCAAACGGGATAGCAAATGCTAATAAAACTCCTGTAATTGTAGCGTGAATACCAGAATTAAGCATGAAGTACCACATGGCTACACCGCCAATTAAATAGGGGATGAGGTTTCGAACTTTTAATCGGTTGAAAGCTAAAAGTAAAGCAAAAATACCTAAAGCAATAAATAAATTTGTTAAAATCAGGGTTTTTGTATAGAAAATGGCAATGATAATAATGGCTCCTAAATCATCAATAACGGCTAGTGCTGTTAGAAATACTTTTAGAGTTACAGGTACACGGTTACCCAAAAGCGATAAGATACCCAAGGCAAATGCAATGTCGGTCGCCATAGGAATTCCTGCTCCTGCTTGTGTAGGAGTTCCATAATTGAATAGTAGATAAAGTCCCGCAGGAAATACAATTCCACCAATCGCGGCAAAAATGGGTAACATGGCATTTTTTATGTTAGAAAGTTCGCCATGGTAAATTTCTCTTTCTAATTCTAAACCAATGAGTAAGAAGAAAATAGTCATTAATCCATCGTTAATCCAATGTCCAATACTATGGGTGCCTATTTTAATTTGAAACAAATGTTGGTAACTGTCTCCAAAGATTGAGTTGGCTAGAAATAAAGATGCCAATGTACAGGCTATTAATGCAATTCCACTCGATTTTTCACTATCAAAAAATTCTTTAAATAATGTAGTTGCTCTCATTTGTTGATGTTTAATTTAACTTTTAAAAACTGAAATGGATTTCAGTTTTTAGTGTTTTTTTAGTGTTTTTTTGTTTGAAAAATAGCCTTTTTTCAAAGGTACTAATTTTATTTGGTTATATAATTGGGTGTTTTTTGACAATATAACAACAAACGAAATTATAAAGCTTACCTTGTGTAAAAACTCATGTCTATAACCCATCGTGTCATTCTTGTGGAAGCATTATTTGCTAAATTAGAGCAAGAAATTGTGTTCTTTCAAGCAAGTTCGACTTTAGGTTGTGTGGCAGGTTGTGGAAAATGCTGTACTAATCCTGAAATAGATGCTTCTCCACTCGAATTTTTACCCTGGGCGTTTCATCTTTTCTTAAACGGAAATGCTGAAAATGTTTTATTGGACTTAAAAAGCAGCAGCAAAAGTATCTGTTATATTTACAATCCACTTTCGTTACTCGATAGCAATAAAGGAAATTGCAGTGAATACCCATACCGTGGTTTAATTTGTAGATTGTTTGGCTTTGGAGCCAACAAAGACAAATACGGACAATTCCGAATATCTACTTGTAAAATAATCAAAGAAAACCAAAAAGAAGCTTTTGAAAAAACGTCAACAGACATTAATGACGGACTTGTCATTCCCATTTTTACCGATTATTATATGAATCTTTCTCAAATAGATTTTAAATTAGGAAACATAATTCTGCCCATAAACCAAGCGCTGATTTTTGCTATTGAAGAGGTTTTACAGTATTATGCCTATCGACCAATGCCGAATGGTTATAATAATTGTGCGTGATGGGTTTTTATACAGATGGATTTTTACACAAACTTGTCCTCCCGACGAAGGAGGGATCTTCGCAATATGAGTTTGAAATAGGATTTTTTTATAAATTGTATTTCGATTTTAATACTTCTATTAATTTTTCTATTTCGTTATCAAATTCCACATAGACTGTTTCTTTTGTTATATCTTGTTTAGCAAGTTTTTCGAGTAAGACTTCTTTAGATTTAGGATTAATAGTGTATTTTATAAATTCATTCTTTAAATCGGCTTGATCTTCCATGGGTATTAAGCTTTTATTGAAATCTTGAACTGAGAATTTGCCTTTTTGAACTGCAATTCTTTTCATTGCTATTTTGTCTTCATATTTTTTTGCTGAAAAAGAACTGCTGTTACAAATTATATTTAAATTTTTATTATAAGGATTTATTAAAAAGTGTTTATCACAAAGCCAATTTAAAGGTGTTTTATAGATCCAAAATTGACCAACTTCCTCTTAGTCACTTTCTACTGCGAAAAAAAGAGCAATTTCAGGTTTTAAGCTCCAATCTAAAAGACGAGTTGGAATTCTGAAATGCTGCATCTGTTCAAGCCATCTCCAATCATTTTCATAATCTGAAATTTCTTCATTTAGATGAATAATATTTTTGTAATCAGAAATATTAGTAACCAGTTTTTTAAAATCATTAATTAAATTTTCTTCTAGTTCTTGTATTTCTTTTGCAGATTTACAACAACGTGCAATACCTGATTTTAATTGATATGTTTTTTTTGAATGTCCTCTATATAAAGGTTCAAATAATGGTTTGGGTTGCCAGGAAAGTGTACCAGCAGAAGCATAAGAAATAATATTTTCAAAATCTTCATAATCATTAATGTCAAATTTTTTCATAAATATTGTTATTTAGGAACGTTGTTGGTTAAAAGCCAATTTATTGTTTTGCTTTTTTTGTCGAAATTTCAGTGATTATTTCATTTACTAATGCATCATCTAAAGTTGATTCAAATATTTTATAGAAACCTTTATTAAAAAGTAAAATATTAAAATCCCATTTGTCAAAATACTTTTCGACAAAATCTAAAGACCACGGTAAATTTGAGTTTTGACTTAATTCTTTCCAGTTCCATTTGTAAGTATATTTATTGATAAAATCTAATGACCACGGTAAATTTGGATTAGAACTTAAACAATACCAATCCCATTTATGAAAATATTTATTGATAAAATTTATTGACCAAGGTAAATTTGGATTGTAACTTAAAATGTTCCATCTCCATTTTTCTATA